>CALVNL010000017.1 GCA_944349655.1 uncultured Clostridia bacterium | reverse complement strand
GGAACGCTGTCCTTCCTCGCCTGTATGCTTTTCCGTGAAATATTCATATTCCGCTTTGCCCATTTCAAAAATCTTTTCGCCAAAAAATCTTTTGCGGAAAATGAGGAGGAAAAAACCGCAGAATCCGAAATCGTTGTCGACTGACGAGGAGTTACTCGGGAAAAAAAGAGGAACCGACGGTAAAAGTCGGTTCCTTTCAATTATAAAATAATTCCGCTAAAGCTTTCTCTATCGAAATTTACGTTGAAAGAAAAGAGGAAGCTATTCTCCTTTTTCGTCGAGGTAAGTCGCCTGTACGTCGGACAGGTGGAAGAGAAGGGCTGTAGGATACTTGTAAAAAACGTCGCTTAAAGCGTAACTTCCGCCTAACACGCGTTGATCGAAACCGCCCATATGCCAGTTTATCGCCATAGCTTCCTCACGGGTAAGCCGCATAAATCCGCTTATTATGTAAACGCTTTTTTCTCCGTGGCCGTAGGGGAGTGCGTCGTCCACGGTATAGTAAGGTTTTTGCACCCATTCGCCGTCAACTTTGACGTTACGCATTTCTTCCTTGTAGTAATTGACTTTGCATACGTCGTGCAAAAGGGCGATTATCGCCGCACTTTCGCTAGAAACCTTTTCTTCGGCTTCCTCGGCGTATTCCATTTCCAAGTTCTGCAAAAAGCGGTAATAAGTCTTTACGCTGTGTTCGCAAAGTCCGCCTGCGTGAGCGGAATGGAATTTAGTGGAAGCGGGCGCGCGGAAAAAGTCGCTCTTTTTCAGCCATTCGAGAAGTTTAGCCGAGCCTTCTCGGGTAATATTTTCTTGAAAAATACGGATAAACTCCGACGAGTAATCGATAAAATCAGCCATTTTTGTTCTCCTTCAGTAAATTAACTATATATTTTAATTGTTTTTCTTTTCCAACGAGATTATTGTCTTTCAATGCACAGGCACGGAGAAGGGCTTTTAAGACGAGCCCTCTCTTTTCCTTCGGCACGAAGTCAAGATCCCGTCCGTTTACGGCAAGCTCCTTTACGGAAAAAGGAACGTGCTCTTCTTTCATTTCCGCAAGAGTTTTTTTCATTCGCGCCACCGACGGACAAACGCCTTCGGTAAGTCCCGTCCCCGAATAGTCGGCTTGTTTAAGTAAAAATAACTTTGGAAGCAGACTATAGTTTTCTTGTAAGAATTGACGGAGTTTATTTTCCCGCATTTCCTGTTTAAGATCCACCATATGGAGCCTTACCAGTTTTTTAGTCTCCGAAATTACGGTCTTAGGATACCTTAAACGGCTCAAAATGTCATCGGCTATCCTTTCGCCCTCGACGTCGTGTCCGTGATAAACGCCTTTTGAAAGATAGCAATAAGGTTTTCCCACGTCGTGTAAAAGCGCTGCAAGGCGGATTTCCGCGGCGGCGTTTTCCAAGGTGGCGAGAATATGCCCGAAAACGTCGTAACGGTGGAAGTCGGCCCTTTGCGGCAGATTTTTGCCGAGGGTTATTTCGGGCAGGATATATTGCAATACTCCCGTCTCGTCCAAAAGGCGTAGCCCTCTGACGTGGGCTTTTTCGGTGCCGTAACGGCAGTCGGCTACGAGAATTCTGTCCAGTTCGTCCCGTATTCTTTCGGGAGAAATTTCCTTTATCAGGGCGGCGTTTTTCTTGGCGCAAGACAAAGTGTAAGGATCTATGTCAAAACCCGTTTCCGCCGCTTGACGGCATAGACGCATAAGGCGCAGTCCGTCTTCGGTAAAGGTCTTTTCGCTTATCTGACGTAAAATACGCCCTTTAATATCTTCGCAACCGTGACAAGGGTCGCAAATTTCGCCCGACAGGATATTCAGATATACCGCATTTGCGGTAAAATCCCTGCGAGAAGCGTCGGCGTTTATATCGTTAGTGCGACGGACGGATACCGGACTGTGTCCCGTTTCGTAATCGTCGGTACGGAAAGCCGTGTATTCGTATGAGGCTTTTTCCGAAACGATTTTCAGAGTCATAAGTTTCGGGCTGGTTTTTTTGACCTTGAAAGGAGAGTTTTCGAGCAGTCTTTCCACTTCTGACGGGTCGGTGTCGCCGGCAAGGTCGCAGTCGGAAGGCGTACGCAGACAGAGTACGTCGCGTACATACCCCCCTACAATATAAAGCGGACGGGGAAAGTACGAAGCGAGTTTTTTCAGTTCCTCGGGCAAGGGAAAGTGCATTTATTTGGAATATACGTCCTTTTTCAAAATTCCTATTTCGGGGATATTGCGGTATTTCTGCGCATAATCGAGTCCGTAGCCCACCACGAATTCGTTGGGAATTACGAAACCGACGTAGTCGCCGTCGATGGAAGTTTCCCTGCGGGAAGGTTTGTCGAGCAGAGCGCAGATTTTCAACGCTTTGGGGCGTCTTTCGGTAAGGATACGTTTCAGATAGGACAAAGTAAATCCGGTATCTATGATATCTTCCACCACTATTACGTTTTTCCCTTCGATAGGGCAGGAAATATCGTTGATTATCCGAACTTCGCCGCTGGAAGTCGTCCCCGAGCCGTAACTCGTTACCGACATGAATTCTAAAGTTACGAAATTGTCGAGTTCCTTGGTAAGGTCTGCGAAAAAGTAACAGCTTCCTCTGAGAATACACACCATAATAAGGTCTTCGTCGCCGAAATCTTTTTTAATTTCCGCGGCGAGGGATTTCACTCTTTCGGCAATGCGCTCCTTGGTGATAAGTATTCTGTCCAGATCTTCTCTCATCATAAGTTTTGCTTCTCCTTGATAATATGTATGATTTTTTTCGTTTCCGAAGTAATTTTCGCTTCGTCGGCAACCTCCAACCCGAGGACGGCGAGGACGGTTTTTCCGTCGGCAACCACGAGCAGGGAGTCTTTCGCCGCGACGGAAAGCTTCCTTTCGTTGAGAAAGTCGCTTAAAAGTTTTCTTTTTCCGTTTACTTTACGGAAGAAGTCTCCTTCTTCCTTCCTGCGGACCACCGCCCCCTTCAGCTTGTCGAAATCGGCGGTACAGCTTTTCAGTATTTTTTCGGAAGGGAAAAAGCGGTAAATAAAGCCGTCGGAACAAATTTCGCTTCCGTCGAACACAATGCTTTCAAACGGTTTTGCAGGGCGGTAAAGCAGAAGTCCGCCGTTATATTTTGCCACGTTTACCCCGTAAGGCAGGTTCAGAAAAGCGTTGTTTTGCTTGTCTTTCAGTCCGACTACGGCATTAAAATGAACTCTTTCCACGTCCTGATAAACCCCCATATTCTTGAGAGCCGCGTTCAAGGAATATTTCACTATCAAATCGGGGCAGGCAAAAACGTCGGGAATAAAAATTCCTTCTTCACATTCGAAAGAGGGAATAATTTGCGTGGAAAGATAATTTTCGACTTCAGCCGCGTTTTCGGCGAGACGGGCAAAGGACGCATTCAGGTCGGGGTAACGTTTTTTCAATAAAGGTATAATTTCGTTCCGTAAAAAATTACGGGTGTAAACGCTGTCGAAGTTACTTTCGTCCTCCACGTAAGGGAGAGCGTTTTCTTTAACGTAAGCGATAATTTCGGCGCGGGAATAACTTAGCAGAGGTCGGATAAATTCCGCACTATCCCGTATGCCTTGCAAGCCTCCTATCCCGGTACCTCTCAGGATCCGCATAAGGACGGTTTCGGTGTTGTCGTCGGCGTGATGGGCGAGGGCGATTCTGTCCACGGTTCCGTCGTCAAGGAGTTTACGGAAAATACCGTAACGCAAAACTCTCGCCGCAACCTCTACGCTTACGCCTTTTTCCTCGGCGTAAAGAGGTGCGTTGACGGAAAACCCCAAAAACGGGATATTCCGTTCGGCGCAGTAATTTTTAACGAATTCGCTGTCGCGAAGGGAAGTTTTTCCCCTGATGCCGTGTTCGACGTTGATAACGACAAGGTCTTGCCCGTTTTTGACATACAGGTCGAGCAGAGCCATCGAGTCCATACCGCCGCTTACGGCTACGCCAGTCTTGCAACCGAGAATTTCCGCTTTCATAGAAAAATTATATAATTATTTTCAAGATAAATCAAGCGGAAACCTTTATTACGGTAACTACGCCCTGACCAGTCGCAATGCGATAACGGTCATATCGTCTTTTCTCTTTCCCGAAAGACGGACGGCGTCGGAAAGGAGAGCGTCCGCCGCTTCCTGCATATTGCGGGCGGTCGAGCCGTGGATTATCTGCGCTACTTCTCCTTCGTTCACGGCGTCGGCTACTCCGTCGCTCATCATAATAACCACGTCGTCGGTTTTGAGCCGACGACTTTCCACGACGGGTTCGCTTTCGGAAAGAATACCTATCGGCAAAGTGCCGCCGTCGATGACTTCGTAGGAATTGCCGCTGAACAGATAACTTTCTCTTCCGCCTTGCTTTATGAAATCTATTTCGCCGTTTTGGGTATCTATAACTACCACGTCAAGGGCGCTGAAGTCCTCGTTTTTACGCAAAGCGAGCAAGCGGGAAACGCTTGTGAAAATAGTTTTGTGTCCGAAGCCTGCCTTGTAAAAAGACTCGATAAGTCGGGCCACTCTCTCTGCGGTATCGGAGGCGTTTTTCCCCGTGCCCATTCCGTCGCTTAATACAAACATCAGTTTATGTTTACCGATTTTTACAGCAAGACCGGAGTCGCCCGAGCGGGACTCTTTGGCGGCGAAACTTTCTCCGTAGAGGATTTTGTAAACGGGAGCCGGGCAGAAACAGACGCTTGCCATACCTTTGACGTCTTTCCTTCTTGCGTATTCCGCCATAGGCGTTCCGATAACTTCGCTCACTATGTCCTTCAAAGCAGGCTTATTGACGTCGGACTCTCTCACGACGAGGGTGATTTCCTTGTCTTCGTCCTGATTGTAAATCATAACGTCGGTAGCCACTACGTTGGCTTGAGCGAGTTTTTCCATAACTTTCTTTTCAGGTTCGGGGTCGAAGGACAGTCCCTTGTTGACCGATAAAGCGAGGTCGTCGAGAAGTCCGGCAACGCCTCCGGCTACGCTTATCACCATTTCTTTTCCTTGTTCTATTCCGCTTTTCCGTTCCTGCATTTTGCGGTATTGTCTGACGCTGTCGTTGACGAGATTGATTAAAAATCCGAGCCTTGTACAGTTTTCTCCCAAACTCACTCCTGCGTCGAGAATACTGGTTTTTCCGTTGTTCAGAGCGGCATAGACCAGTCTTTTGACCGAAACGTAAAGATCGGGAATTTTTTCTAAACATTTTCTGACCGAAGGACAGGCGATACAGCCGTTTTCGCAAACGCTTTTGACCAGTTTTTCGGGATCGTCTTCGGGTTGTTCGTCGGAAAGAAGTTTCTGCATTTCCCCGAAAGCGGAAGAGACCGATTTCAGTCGGGAGGCGAGATCTTCTCTGTCGCGGTTGACCATAGTGCGGAGGGCGTAGCGAGCGTGATAACCTTGCTGAAAAGCGAGGATTTTTTTGAAAAATTTACGGGGAAAACACATTCCTACGAAACACCCTGCCACAAAGGGCAGAAGAATAAACAGATCTGTTGCGGCGTTAAAGAAATACACTCCGCACAAAAAAGACAGGCTAAGCGCGCCTGCGGCAAGCGGAGAGCGGAGGGAGGAAGTGCCGCTCGCCACTACGGAAAGGAATGCCGAATAAGCAAGGAAACCGATCTCTCCCGTACCTACGGCGGCTCCGAGACCGGCGCAGATGCCGAAGAAGGGCAGGACGGATTTCTCCACGCTTCTGAGGAAGAGAAAACCGAAACCGAGAGCAAAATAATAGATCGAAACTTCAAAAGGACGGAAGGACGCAAGTCCTGCCGATAAAAGAGCAAGATACAGCCCTAAAGCGAATTTTTCGTTGGGGTTAAGGCGGTATTTAAGCCCTCTGACGAGGGGAGGGTAGAGAGCTATTATCGCAAGGTAATGAAAAACGGGGGCAAGCAGAAAGGAAAGAGAAGTTACGGCTATGGAAAAGAGGTCTGTCCCCGTGAAAACGGCGTAAGGAATCAAAGAAACCACGGTAAGAACTACGGTTTCCGCAATACGGTAACGCAGACTTTTTTTGTAATGAATAAAAATCGTTACAAGCGAAATTACCGTCGCGGCGCCTATCCAGGAGAGGGCCGGGAGGGAAAAATTCACGGCGAGTTCCGCTCCGACGAAACAGGGGATATAAACGTAACATTTTTCCCTGCAATAGACGAGAGCAAAGACCAGTCCGTTTGCAAAACCGGTCAGACCGAGAGACTTTTCGGCGAGGGCGAGCAAGGCGAAAACGGGGAAATAAATTAAATATTTCAATATGATTTTTTTTAGCATAAATTCTCTCCGAGAGACCATTATAACTAATTTTTCGGAGCAGAAAACCATAAAAAAAGCCGTTTCTTGTCGAAACGGCAATAAATAAAAGCGTGAGGTGACAACGATTATATTCCGTAGAGTTCCTTGGTAGCGAACTCGGGTTCGCAGGTGACGTTCACGCCGAGTTTTCTGAGCATACTCATATCGATTTCGGGAAGCATACAGGAAGAGTGGGCTTCGCAGTCTTTCAAAAGCGTGAGTTTAAGGTACGCTTTGTTGACGGTTTCGTCGTCGGCGGCGCAGATACTTAAGGCGGTCAGCACGTCGGCAAGGTTAAGACGGAATTTGTCCCTGTGCAGAACTTCTTTTTTCAATCTCGTAATGGGTTCGAGGACGGCAGGGGACAGTAAAAGTTCGTCGTCGGCGATGTCGGCGAGCATTTTTATGGCGTTGAGGACGGCGCTGGAGCAACTCGTCATAAGTCCCGACGCCCGTCCTACGACTATCCTGCCGTCGGGCAGTTCTATGGCGACCGACGGAGAAAGGCTTTGTTCGGCTTTTTTCAAAGCAGGTTCCACCACCGTTCTTTCGGAGAAGGGGATTTTGTTTTCGTTCATCAGAAGGCGTATTCTCTGCGGCGCGCTGATGTCGCAAAGTCCCTGTTTGTAGTCGCAGCTGGTTTTATAGAAACGGCGGATGATTTCCTGCCTGCCCGCTTTACGGACGACTTCGTCGTCGGTGATGGCAAATCCCGCCATATTGACCCCCATATCGGTGGGAGAACGGTAAAGATTTTCGTCGCCGGTTATTTTGGTGAGAATGGACTTGACTATCGGGAAGCACTCGATGTCGCGGTTATAGTTGACCGTGCTTATGCCGTAGGCTTCGAGATGGTACGGGTCTATCATATTGATGTCGGCAAGATCTGCGGTAGCCGCTTCGTAAGCCACGTTGACGGGGTGACGTAAAGGAAGATTCCAGACGGGGAAAGTTTCGAACTTGGCGTAGCCTGCCTTTACGCCGCGTTTATATTCGTGGTAAAGCTGACTTAAACAAGTGGCGAGTTTTCCGCTGCCGGGTCCGGGGGCTGTCACTACTACCAGAGGACGGGTGGTTTCTATGTACGGGTTGGCGCCGTATCCTACGTCGCTTACTATGGTGTCCACGTCGGTAGGATATCCCAAAGTACGGCGGTGAACGTAGGTCTTTTCGCCTCGGCGGTTGAGTTTGTTCAAGAAAACGTCGGCGGCGGACTGTCCGCTGTACTGGGTGACCACCACGCTGTTAATGTAAATACCCATAGCGCGGATTTTGTCTATCAGACGGAGTACGTCGTCGCCGTAGGTTATGCCGAAGTCGGCTCTTATCTTGTTGCGTTCGATGTCGCCTGCGCTGATGACGAAAATAATTTCCGCCTTGTCCTTAAGTTGCTTCAGAATATTGATTTTTGCGTTGTATTCGAATCCCGGAAGCACTCGGTAAGCGTGCATGTCGTCGAAAAGTTTTCCGCCGAATTCCAGGTAAAGTTTGTTGTCGAACCTAGCTATCCTTTCCAGAATTTTTTCGGTCTGGAGTTTGGTGTAAAGCTGATTACTGAACCCTTTTTCTTTCATTTTTCGTCCCTCGTAAGCAAGCCTTGCGGCAAGAAAATCATTACTTAATATGATAAGTTAACGCAAGGGTTTTTGTCAAGCGCGACGCACAAAAAACGCAACCCTTTTGAGGGTTGCGTTTGTAAGTTAAATTGTCGTAAAATCGGCTTAAAGAGAATATTCCTTGCGAATATCATCCAATTTTACGGGTGCGTTGAGGCGGAGGGATTTTTTGGCGGCAAGTCCTATCAGGACGGCTTCCAGTCCGCTTACGGCGTCCACGGGAACGGGGGTATCGTTGACTATGCTGTCGATGAATTCGTTGACTTCGGCTACGTACGCTCCCATATATCTTTCGAGGAAGAAGTTGAGAGGTTTTTCGGCGTGAACTCCGTTTGCGTCGCTTATGACGGCGTTGGAAACGGTGTCGTTTGAGATAGCCACCTGACCGAGGCTGCCGAAAACTTCGGCGCGCTGGTCGTAACCGTAACTTGCCCTGCGGCAGTTGTCGATGACGGCTAAAGCGCCGTTGGCAAGTTTCATCGTGATGACGGCTGTGTCGATGTCGCCGGCGTCTCCGATGGCTTTATCCACCAGAACTTGTCCGTAAGCGAAAACTTCGGTAACTTCGCTGCCCGACAGATACCTTACCATATCGAAATCGTGTATGGTCATATCGAGGAAGATTCCGCCCGATACCTTTATATATTCCACGGGAGGAGCCCCGGGGTCTCTCGAGCAGATCTTGACGAGGTTGAGGTCGCCGATTTTTCCCTGCGCCACGGCTTCTTGTGCGGCGCGGAAATTGTGGTCGAAACGGCGGTTGAAACCGACTTGATATTTTACTTTGCTTTCTTTCAGCGCGTCGAGGACTTTGCATATCTTCTTGACGTCGTGGTCGATGGGTTTTTCGCAGAAAACGTGTTTTCCCGCGGCTATGGCGTCCAAGGATATAGCCGAATGAGTGTCGGTGGAAGAGCAGATAAGAACGGCGTCTATTTCTTTGTCGGCAAGAATTTTCTTATAGTCGTCGTAAATCTCGCTTATTCCCTTGTCTTTTGCCCATTTGGCGGTTTCTTCGGTGATGAAAGGGTCGGCTATGGCTTTCACCACGGCGTTCTTTACGTAACGGGTAATGCTTTCGCAATGCACGCGGCCTATTCTGCCGGCGCCGATAATACCTATTTTTAGCATAATCGATTTATCTCCTTGAAGGTTAATGGTTTATTTTATATGGTTCCGTCCCAGGTGGAAACCTTGGTGGATTTTTTCTCGTGTTCGTCGAACCAGTGAGTGGTGACGCATTTGGACTCGGTAAAGAAACGGTATCCGTCTTTGCCTAAAGTGTGGAGGTCGCTGAAGAAGGAATCCTTGTGTCCGCAGAAGGGGAATACGCCTACGGGGACGGGAATGCCTACGTTGATACCGACCATACCTCCGTCGGTGTTACGGGCAAATTCGCGGGCATAATAACCGTTCTGAGTGTAGATAACGGAACCGTTGGCAAACGGGTTGGAGTTCATTAACGCCAGACCTTCTTCGAAAGTTTTGACACGTTTGATGCAAAGCACCGGCCCGAAAATTTCGTTTATTCCCACGGTCATTTCGGGAGTGACCTTGTCGAGGACGGTAGGTCCGAGGTAGAAACCGTTTTCGTATCCGGGGACGGTCACGTTACGTCCGTCGAGGACGAGTTCGGCTCCTTCGGCGATACCTTTTTCTATCCATTCGATAACGCTTTTCTTGTGAGAAGCGGAGTAAACGGGTCCGAGTTTGCTGGTTTTGTCGTAAGCGGGACCTACTTTGAGGTTGGAGGCGATTTCCTTTATTTTCGCCACGAGTTCGTCGGCTATGGATTCCTGCGCGACGACGACGGGTAGCGCCATACAACGTTCTCCCGCGCAACCGAAAGCGGCGTTGACTATTCCTGCGGCGGTACGGTCGAGGGCGGCGTCTTCCAGAACGAGAGCGTGGTTTTTGGCTTCGCAAAGAGCCTGCGCTCTCTTACCGTTTGCGGCGGCGGTGGAATAGACGTATTTTCCTACCGAAGTGCTTCCCACGAAGGAAACGCCCTTTATTCTGGGATTGGTGAGGAGTTCTTTGTTGACGACTCTGTCGCAGGTTATGACGTTGAGGACGCCGTCGGGGAGACCGGCTTCTCTGTATAATTCGCAGATACGGAGACTGGTCATGGGAGTGGCTCCTGCAAGCTTCAATACCATCGTGTTTCCGCAGGCGATACAGACGGGCGCCATCCAACCCATGGGGATCATTGCGGGGAAGTTGAAAGGACTCATTCCGGCAAAAACGCCCATAGATTCACGGTAAAGGACGGTGTCGTAACCGCTGGAGGCGTCCATAAGAGAATCGCCTTGCATGGTTATGGGCATTGTGCAGGCAAGCTCGGTGGCTTCCTTGGCTTTCAGAACGTCGCCTTTGGCTTCTTCGTAACACTTGCCGTGTTCTTTGGCGACCAGAAGGGAGAGTTCTTCGAGGTTTTCTATAAGTAAATCTCTGACTTTATAGAGTATCTGAACCCTTTTCATAACCGGAACTTTCGACCAGGAAAGATAAGCGGTATGGGCGTTTTCGATAACCTGCTGCACTTCTTCGAGGAGCATTTTCGGACTGCGGGCTATCTGTTCTCCGGTGGACGGGTCATATACTTCGTAAAAGGAAGTAGCTTTGCTTTCGTAAAATTTATTGTTGGTAAAATACTTTAAGGTTTCCATAATTCCTCCTGAAAATTATATTCCTGCGGTTTCTTTGATGTATTGACGGGCTTTGACGGCGTATTCGAAGGGGTCTGCCACGGCGGGGTCCTGTTCGGCTTCCACCAGTAACCACCCTTCGTATCCGGCTTCGGAAAGGATTTCGAACACCGGCTTGAAGTCTATGCTTCCGTCTCCGGGAACGGTAAACGCTCCTTTGCGGACGCCCTGAAGAAAACTCAGATTTTCCTTCTTGACCTGTTCCACGACGGCGGGACGGATGTCTTTCAAATGAACGTGTTTTATTCTGTCGACGTATTTTTTCAAAACGGCGAGATAATCTTCTCCGCAGTAAGCCAGGTGACCGGTGTCGTAGAGAAGGGAAACTTTATCCTTATCGGTCATCGCCATAAAGCGGTCTATCTCTTCGGCGGTCTGAACTACCGTCCCCATATGATGGTGGTAAGTAAGAGAAATACCGTATTCTGCGGCGATTTCGCCCAGGCGGTTGAGCCCGTCGCAGAGAGTCTTCCACTCTTCGTCGTTGAGGACGTATTTATGTCCGAAGACGGGAATGTCTTTGCCCTGCACGCTGTAACTTTGTTCGCTGGCGCCGATACGTTTTGCGCCCATAAAGGAAAGGAATTCGCATTCGGCTCGGAAATCCTTTTCCACTTCCTCGAAAGGACGGGTGAGGATAAAGGACGAGAACCATTTATTGGCGATCTTCAGACCTCTGATGTCGAGGGCGCGTTTCAGAACTTCCCTGTCTTTAGGAAACTTGTTGCCTATTTCGCAACCCGTAAATCCCGCGAGAGCCATTTCGCTGACGCATTGAGCGAAGGTATTTTCCTTGCCGAGGTCGGGCATATCGTCGTTGGTCCAACCGATGGGAGCTATCCCCAGTGAAACGTTTTTGAAATTCATATAGAGTACCTCTTTAATAAGTGTTGATATCAGTATTTTCTCGCTTCGGAAAGTTTTTCCTTTCTTTCCGATAAGGCGTTTTCCGCCCGTTGTCCGTGAGGAACTTCGCTTACGCCCACGTTCCACCAACTGCCGTAACCGTCTGTCATGGTCTTGGGCAGCACCTTTATGTCGATAAGGACGGGGGAGGTTTGTTTTAAGGAGTCTTTCAGGGCGTTTTCCAGTTCTTTCATTGTTCTCGCGGTGTAGGACTTAAATCCGTATGCGGCGGCGACGGCGGCGTAATCCACGTTCATAAAATCACCTTCCCGTATCGGATCATTGCCTTTACGGCTCCTTAACTCTGTACAAAGGGAGTCTATACCTTGGCCCATCTGTAAATTGTTTATACACCCGAAACTTGCGTTGTCGAATAAAAGAACGTTGATTTTCAAGTGTTCCTGCACAGCCGTAAGCATTTCGGAATGAAGCATATTGAAACTTCCGTCTCCCGCGAAAGCGTAAACTTCCTTGTCGGGGCAAGCCATTTTGCTTCCCACCGCTCCCGCAATTTCGTAACCCATACAGGAATACCCGTATTCCATATTATAAGAGTAGAGGGCGTCGGTAGTCCACATTCTCTGCAAGCACCCGGGGAGCGACCCGGAAGCGCCGACTACTATGGCGTCGGAAGGAATGATATTTCTGATTAACGCTATAGCCGAGGTCTGACAGATCTTGCCGCCCACGTTTTTGACGTAGTTTTCCAGACAGTCGGCGGTGCGGATTTTGTTTTCGGGCGTCATATCGGGGGAGTACTCTATAGAGGAAAGTCTGGCGTACTCTTTGTCCCATTTCTTTTTGGCTTCGGCTATTTCGTCGCCGTAGGCAGAACGATATTCTGCGAGGAGTTCGTCGAGTTTTTGTAAAGTTACTTCGGCGTCGCCGATGACGGTCACCGCGTCGAGTTTTGCCGCGTGGAAAGGAGAAACGTTCACCGTGACCACTTTAGCGTTGGAATATAGCCATTTCGACGAGGTGGTAAAGTCGGAAAAACGGGTCCCCACGCCGATTATAAGGTCGGCTTTCGCCGCAACGGTATTGGCGCAGGCGTTTCCCGTTACGCCTATTCCGCCGAGGTTGAGAGGACAGCAGGACTCGACCGCGCTTTTCCCCGCCTGAGTTTCGGCAAAGGGGATATTGTGATTGAGACAGAATTTTTTAAGGGCGTTTCCTGCAAAGGAGTAACGCACTCCGCCGCCTGCGATAACCAACGGGAAGGAAGAGGCTTTAATGACTTCGCAGGCTTTTTCCAGTTCGTAAGGTTCGGGTCGGCGTCTGCGGATAAGGTGAACTCTTTTTTCGAAGAAACTTTCGGGGTAAAGATAGCTTTCTCCCTGCACGTCCTGGCTTATGGCTATAGCCGCCGCTCCGCATTCGGCGGGGTCGGTCAGCACTCTCATAGCGTTGAGAAGGGAAGTCATTATCATTTCGGGACGGGTCACCTTGTCGAAAAACCTGGTGACCGCGCGGAAAGCGTCGGTGGTGGTGACGGTGGGGTTATAGGTCTGTTCCACCTGCTGAAGCACCGGGTCGGGCTGACGGGAAGCGAAACTGTCTCCCATAAACAGTAAAAGCGGCAGATTGTTTACCGTTGCCGTCGCGGCGGCGGTGACCATATTTGCCGAGCCCGGTCCGATACTGGACACGCAGGGGATTATTTTCAGTCTGTTATGAGTTTTGGCGTAAGAGGCGGCGGCGAGAGCCATTCCCTGTTCGTTTTTGCCCTGATAGACCTTAAGGGTATGTTTTTCCATACTAAGAGCTTCGCCTATACCCAGCACGCACCCGTGTCCGAATATGGTATAGAAACCTTCCACGAATTTGGTTTCGGTCATAACGCCGTCTATTTCGGCGGCGACGTATTGATTGTCCAGAAATTTTACCACCGCCTGTCCGACGGTAAGACGAATATCGGCCATAGAGTTCCTCCTTTATTTTTCCAGCCAGGCGTACCGTTCGTCCACGATACGGGTTTTGAGCCACGGGTCGCCGTCGAGGTGACGGATGATCCAACAGCAATACATCGGATACCCCGGTGCGGTGACCTGGACGTGAGTTTTGCCGCCCGGGAAACATCCTACGCTTCCGTCCTTTATCGTATGGGCTTCGTCGCCGATAAAACAGGCGCCGAAACCTTCCTCTCTTGCGAATTTATAATAATAAACTTCGGGTTGGGGGTGGTAATGGGGGATATAACTCCACCAGCGGCCCTGACGGGCGAGGACTTCGCCCACCACGAGATTGGAAAACGGGGCGTTGTCGTAATCGAAAACGGTATTCACGTCCCGAACGGCGGTGTTTTCCCATCTTCCTTCGCAGCTTACCGAGCAGATAATATCTTTTTTACGGTAAACCACGCAAGGGAAAGTTTTGTCGTTTAGGGTGGAGGCGACGATAATTTCGCTGTTTTCGAGCGCTTCGACTTTCAAAGTAAAATCCTTGGAAATCTGCACGCAGAACGGCAGATCGGAAAAAACGTCGCTCCTTTCGGCAACTTCGTCCACGTTTTCGGCAAGAAAGCGGACTTTGCCCTCGGTCAAAAGCACGGCAAATTCCTTATTTTCGGAAAAGAAGGTTTTTTCCTGACCTTTTTTGAGTTTATAAACGGAGATATCCATCAACATTTCGGAATTTTTGCCGTCCGCGCGGCAAAGAACTTTTTCTCCGTCGGAGTTGAATACGGGATAATCGAACATATTTTTTTAACCTCTCGCTACCATTTCCCCGTAGAGGGCTTTACTTTCGGCTATAAACGCTTTGATTTCCTCGAGAGAGGGCATAAACAGCGAGCAACCGTGGGCTTTGACGAGCATGGAAGCCGAGGCGCTGCCGAGTTCCAGACAGTCGGGGATATCCATTCCTTCCAAAAGTCCGTACAAAAACGCGCTTCCGTATCCGTCTCCTCCGCCGAAGGACTTCAAGGCGGTGACGGGGAAAGGTTTGATTTTGTAACTGTTGCCGTCGTTTGTGTAGGCGGTAGAGCCTTGTTTCCCGTGTTTGATAACCACTATGGAACTGCCTTTTGCAAAGAAATAATCGGCGGTCTGACGGTCGGTGCGACCTTTTTCGATAAGCGCTTCGGTGAGATCGAACTCTTCGCGCGAACCCATTATGATATCGCTTTTTTCGGCAACGGCGGAATAATAAAGGGCTATTTCGTCGTTGTTTTTCCAGTTATAGGGGCGGTAATCTATATCGAAAAGCACTTTCGTGCCGACTTTTTTGGCAAAAGTCAAGGCTTTCAGACAGGCCTCCCGAGAGGGACTCTGAGACAGAGCCGAACCGCTTATTATTATAATTTTCGCTTTCGAAATATATTCTTCGTCCACGTCGTCGGGGTGAAGCATAAGGTCTGCCGCACCGTTACGGTACATAAGAATACTGCTTTCGTCCGGAGAAAGAATTTCGGTAAAGGTGAGGCCGATTTTTTCTCCGCCCGTGCAACGGGTTATGTGCGAAACGTCTATATTTTCTTTACGGAAAAATTCGGTGACGTAATCGCCGAAACGGTCGTCGCTGACTTTTGCAAGAAATCCGCATTTTTTGCCGAGACGGGAAAGTCCCACGGCTATGTTTGCCGGACTTCCGCCGACGTATTTTTTGAAAGTGTCGCTTTCGGCGAGGGTCTTGAAGTAGTCCACCGGGTTGAAATCGATGGTGACCCGTCCTATAGGGATAACGTCCAAAGGTCTTTTGTCGTCAAATTCGATATATTTCATTTTACCTCCGAGAAAGTAAGATTATATTTTTTATTTAGTTTCGATTTTCCTTATTGTTTTCTTTTTCGGTTTCGGCTTCCTCTTCGATGAACTCTTCGGTAAATACTTCGGGTTCGTCCTCGCCTTCTTCTATTTTGACGCCGCGTTCCTTTCTGGCTTCCGCCAAAGCCGTCAACATATCGTCTTTGGCCTTTCCGGTAAGTTTATAGAAGAATATCGGTATGCAGCAAAGCAAGAGACATATCGCAGGGATAAGAGTAACCAGCATATACATTCCGTTTCGGATACCGTTCCCTAATTCTACGGGATTGATGAATTCGCCCATTCCCGCTTCCGCCATGGCGTTGACGTCCAGACCGACTATCATATACATGGCTATTATCATAGTGGTGGCGAGAGCGTTGCCCAATTTGTTTACGAAGGACTGGCAAGCCGACCCCAAACCCGATTCGCGTCGGCCGGTTTTCAGTTCCATTTCGTCCAGGCAGTCTCCTATCATTGCGTAACTTATTACGTTGAGAATACCGAGAGGAATACTCGAAATCAGCAGGAAAGGTATCAGCGCCCAAAGGTTGTAACCCGTGGTGGGTCCGAGTATATAACCAATGATACCGGCAACGCCTCCGGCTAAACTTGTGGAAATTATGAGGGATTTGTAACTGAATTTTTTAATTAAGGCAGGGGTGGCGAGCATAGCGCCGAACATACCGACCGCCGTACATACGCTGAATACGAGCTGTACTGTGGACTGACTTTCGGCAACGGTCATACCTTCCAGGTAAAAAGTATATCTCGAGACGTGAATTGCCGCAGCCTGCAACATATATCTTCCGCTGGAGAGTATTCCCATCAGTACCACGAGCATAAGCTGTTTGCTTCCGAATATAAGTTTCAGAGGGCTTACGTAGTTTGCGTCGCGTACGGGTTTAGGTATTTTTATTCTCTCTTTAGTGATGAAATAACTGGATACGAAGAGCATACAACCGCATACGGCGGCTACCGAAGACATTATTATATATCTCGTTTCGTAACCGATTTCCTGTCCGTCGGGAGTTTTAATCCAACCGAGGAGCATAATGATGGCCATCGGAACGGCGCTGCCGATACCGTTGAGAGTTCTGGCAAAAGAGAAGGTTTTGCCCCTTTCGGCGGCGTTGGGGGTCATTGCGTTGGGCAAACTCCAGAAAGGTACGTCGCTCATGGTGTAAATCATACCCCAGAAGACGTAAATCAGCGCAACGTAAACGTAGGTTCCCGTTTGGGTGTAGTTTTCACTGTCCTGTTTGGCAAAATCCGGCACGAAAAACATAAATACCGTAAGCAGAGCTATAGGTATGAATCCGTAAAGGATATAAGGTTTATATTTTCCGTGTTTAGAGTCGAACCTGTCGGCTATCATGCCCATGATCGGATCGTTTATGGCGTCCCACAAACGGGCGAGCAGCATAAGGAGCATTACGAAAAGCGGTCCGACTTTCATTACGTTGAGATAGAAGTCGGATATGTAACTGCTCATTGCCGCATAGACCATACCTTGTCCTAAAGCGGCAAAACCGAAAACATACAATTCCTTTTTGGGAATGTATTTTTTTTGTTGAACGGTTTTATTTACAGGGGGTGTATTGTCCGTAATAACGGCGGATTTGTCTTCCATAAAACAGAATCTCCCTTGTGAATTTAATAATAAATATATTACCATATGTTTAAGAGCGATTGCAATACCCGAAAATGTCGGATTTTCTTACTCGCCATTGACAAAACTTAGGCGGCTGTTACAATTAAATATAAAAGAAAACGTTTTTACGGAGAGTAATTTATGGCAGTAAACTTTATTGAGTTAATCAAAAAGACGGGATGTGACGAAGCCGTCCCGGCGTTCAACATAGACAATCTCGAAAGCGCCTTGGCGGTAGCGGAAGCGGTGAAGGAAACGGGGAAAGGAGTTATCGTGCAGACCATACCGAGGACTTTAAGATACGGAGGGGTGGCGGTATATCCTGCGATGGTAAAGGCTTTGCTGGACGGATACGACGATCTTTACTGTATGCACCTTGACCACGGGGACGGGGAAAGTCTCGCGTCGGAATGCGTTAAAGCGGGGTTTAGTTCGGTTATGTTCGACGGGAGCGCATTGAGTTTTGAAGAAAACGTGCAAAAAACCCGTGCCGTCAAAGCCGTCCTGCCGAAGGGGATAACCTTGGAAGCCGAACTCGGCGCGGTGGGCGGACGGGAGGAAACCGTTTCCGCGGTGCGTTATACCGACCCTTTTCAAGCTACGGAATTCGTGAAGGCTACGGAGTGCGATTCCCTCGCCGTAGGGGTGGGCAACGCGCACGGATTTTATAAAGGAACTCCGGACATAAAGGTGGATCTGATAGAAAAAATCCGCTCAAAAACCAATATACCGTTGGTTTTGCACGGGGCGAGCGGACTTTGCGACGAGGTTTTAAGGGACTGTATCAAAGCGGGGATAAAGAAGATAAATTTCGCAACCGAGCTTCGGAAAGCCTTTACCGACGGAATGAAAAGAGGACTTGCCTCGAACGAAAACTGTATCGACCCTAAAATTTATCTTGCCGAAGCGGTGGCGGAAATTAAAAAAACCGTGCTGGCAAAAATGGCAATATGTTATAAACTTTAACGCTTATTGCGGAAAAATCGCCATTGACAAAGGTTTTTTGCAATAGTATCATTAAAAAATAAAGTACGTTTCGGAGGGCAAAGTGATTTACCGCGACTGGATGAAGTACATAAAAGACGAAACGCCGCTTACGAGTTTGATCATTCCGAGCGCGCATAATGCGGGGACTTACGGAATGGCTAAGATAGCCTGTTGTCAGGACCACGACGTATATACTCAGTTTTGCTACGGGATAAGGCATTTTTGCGTAAGGCTGGACACAAAAAAGAACGAAATCGTGCTCTGTCACGGACCTTTTACGGGGGACACGTTTATTCACGCTTTGGAAGGTTTCAAAAAGATTATCGACGAAACGGAAACGGAGTTTATCATAATCGACCTTAAGGAATATTATCCGCAAAAACTCGGTCCGTTCACTTTCCGTTACAAAGCCGACCCGAAAGAGGTTTCCCGTCTGGTAAAAGAATATCTGCACCCCGAAAAATACGCTTTTTGCGAGTTCGACGACATAAGAAAGGTGACCATGGGCGACGTCCGCCGTTCGGGAAAGAAATTTTTACTCGTGAACTGGGATAAGGAATACGACTACAGCGCGGACTGTCCCACGGCGTTACCTTGGGATAAAAAGATTTTCGGTATGAAAGCGGCGGATTTTGCCGAACACTGTCTTAAGTTTATGGACGCCGAGACCGACGGGTTTCTGTGGTTTCAGACTCAGCAGACCCCGAATTTGGGGACAGACGAAGGTATGCGTTATCCGAAGACTATGGATACGGAACTGAGAGGGTGTTTCGAAAGGATCATTCAAGGCATAGCCGAGAACGAAAGGTATCTTGAAAAAGCCAATATCATAAGCGGCGATTTTATGACCGAAGACTATATGAAGAGCAGGAGTATCCTTGCGCTGAATATTCTGAAAAACAACGTTATCCCCGAACTGGAAGGGGAATACGCAAGAGGATTGTGGAGGTAGAATATGCAACTTACCGTACTCGGTAAATACGGCCCTTACGGAAAAGCCGGGGAAGGCGCGGCGAGCGGTTATCTCGTGACCGACAGGGATTTTCGTTTTCTTTGCGATATGGGCAGCGGAGTCTTGTCCCGACTTATAAACGTCATCGACGTAAGACAACTCGACGGGATTTTCATCTCGCATCTTCATTACGACCATACGTCGGATCTATTGCCGTTTCGGTACCTGTTAGAGGAACTTGAGCATCCTGTAAAGATATTTACGCACAAAGAAGATTCGGCTTGGTACAGGATACTTTTCAGTCATCCGCTTTTTGAGATCGTGGACATAGACGAAAATACCGAGTTTGAAATAAGAGGGGTAAAACTCACCTTTTACAAAATGAAACACGCCATAGACAACTATGCGATACTGTTCGACGGCACGGCGAAATTACTTTATACCGGCGACACGCAGTATAACGAGAAGTTGGTCGAGGCGGCAAAAAGAGCCGACCTGGTGCTTGCAGACTGTTCCAAACCCGACGTGTTTATAGGAGCGCATATGAAAGCTACGGAAGGGCTGAAACTGCAGGAAGAAACCGGCGCAGAGATACTGGCGACTCACCTTGCTCCGGATTTTTCTCCCGAGAATCTTTTCGCCGGCAACGACAAAATAAGCGTTGCCGAAGAGGGAAAAACTTACACGGTACGGCATAAATAAATTATATAGCGGGGAGGATAGCGATGTTAGTGACGGCACACGGAGGGTCTTTCGGTACGGGCAGAAATACCGAAAAATATTTTCAGACTATCAAAGACTATAATGTGGATATTATAGAAGTCGATATCTGGAAAAGAGGCGATTTATTGTATATAAGCCACCTGCCGCGGCTTTTTCCGAAGCTGTGGACGTTGCCGTTGAGTTATGTTTTCGAATTCGTGAAAGAGCATCGTTTCAAAGTGAATTGCGACGTGAAGCAAGGCGGATTGGTGAAACCCGTGACCGAACTTGCCCGTTCCTACGGGGTGGAAGATCTTATTCTGTTTACCGGAAGCGTAAAACCTTTCGAGATAAAGGACGTTACAAACGAAGTATGGCTCAACAGGAGTTTTTTCGGAATGCCGCCCGTTTGCGAGAACGTCGGCAAAATGAAGGCGAGGATTGAAAGTTACGGAAAAAGCAACATAAAGGGAATCAATTTCAATTATAAATATCTCTCTGACGAGTTTTTGAAAAGGTGTACCGAAGCGGATCTGGCCGTTTCGGCTTTTACGGTAGACGACGAAAAGGAACAGGAAAGGCTGTTGAGTTATCCGATAATAGCCAACCTCACCAGTAATATGCCGGACGTGACGTTGAAATTGCTGAACAAGGAAATCAAAAGAAAAAAAGTAAAAAAATAAGGAGCGATACGATGAAAAAACTATACGATATAGTTATGATAGGACACACGTCCGCGGACATAAACGTCGATTGTCACGGGGAGGAAGTCAGAGAAATAGGCGGCGCGGTGATATTTTCCTCTGCGTCGGCGTATGCGGCAGGAAAGAAAGTGGCGGTCGTCACGAAACTCAACGAAGCCGACAAAGCTCGTCTGGAGCGCTTCGTGATACCTGCCGAGGACGTCTATCCCATTTATACCGAAAAAAGCACGTCTATAAAAAACGAATATTTTACCGAAGACAAGGAAAAGAGGCGTTGTACCTGTATTTCGCAGTCCGAAGGGTTCGTTGCAAGCGATATACCGGCAGGCGTGGAAGGTAAAATATATCATTTTGCAGGGCTCATAAAAGGCGACTTCGACGGAGAAACGATAAAGGAAGTTTCAAAAAAAGGCAAAACCGCCGTGGACGTGCAAGGACTGTTGCGTTGCGCGGGCGAAACGGGGGAAATGTATTTTGCCGACTGGGAGGGAAAAGAAAAATACCTTCCCTACGTTTATTATCTGAAAACCGACGCGGCGGAAGCGGAAATACTTACGGGACTGACCGACCGTTACGAAGCGGCGAGGATACTTTATTCGTGGGGGGCTAAGGAAATAGTGATAACCCACAACACCGAAGTCATAGCTTACGACGGAAAGGAAATGTACGCCTGTCCCATAAAAGCGAGGAACCTTTCGGGCAGAAGCGGAAGAGGGGACACCACGTTTGCCGCATATCTTGCCGAAAGACAGGACAAGGATTTAGCCGAAAGTTTACTTTTTGCCACGGCTACCGTTTCTGCGAAAATGGAAAAGAGCGGACCTTACAGAGGGACGAGAAAGGATATAGAAGCCTATATCTCAGAATTTTACAAAGAAGGGGACGTAAGAAAAATTCAATAAAATGAACAGAGCGCAACTGTTGTTCAAGGCGATAGACGTCATAGGTTATCCGTTACAGAACACCGTCCGAAAGCAAGGCGTGACTTGCGAAAAGGATATAGCTTACGGAGACGCCGAAAGACAGAAAGTCGATGTTTATTACGCCGATATTTACAAAAGTGTAAAAAAGACCGTCGTCGTGAATTTCCACGGCGGCGGGTTTGTTATGGGCAATAAAAAATACCGCAGAAGTTTTGCGGAAATTTTAGCCGACAAGGGTTATTTCGTGGTCAACGCCAATTACCGTCTCGGGCCGGAACATTACTTTCCGTGTTGTGCCGAAGACGCGGTGAAAGTAGTGGATTTTCTTCCCGTACTTGCCCGAGATCATTATATAGACCTCGATAAAGTAGTGGTGTGCGGCGACAGCGCGGGAGCGTACGTCGCGTCCTTTGCCGTAGCGGCGGCGTATTCGGAAGATTTAAGGAAACGGCTCGATCTGCCCGAACTCTCCGTAAAACCCAAAGGCTTTATCGGCTTTTGCGGAGTTTACGACGTGGCGAAAATGGTGGCGATGCGCGAACCTTTCGGGATAGCCAAAGTCACGGGAGAAAGCTTTATGGGCATAAAGCTTCGACACAATATCAAAGCCTTGATGAATTACGAATATCTCGATTGCGTGTCCACCGTTGACTTGGTAAATTCCTACTGGCCGGAGTCGCTTATAATTTATTCCGCCCACGACATTATCTGTCCTCATCAGGGAGAAGCGATGATAAAGAAATTTTCCGACTGCGGAGTTCCTTGCGCCTTTTATAAAGCGCCGTCGCTTTTCGACAACCATTGTTTCCATTTCCATTTCTGGCGGAAGGCGTCCAAGGAAGCGATGGCGGCCGCCGACAGGTATCTTGAGGAAATTTCCCGTCGATAATCTTTTTTACACCCTTACGGATATAAAAAAACCGCTTGGTCAAAGCGGTTTTTTATGATCGAAAAGAGGAACCGTTAAAGTAAAGTTATACCGGCTTCGGTACACGAAGAGACGGTTTCGGTATCCCAAACTGAACATTGAACTTCCCCGATATGGGCTTTTTCGAGGAGCAGCATACATAACCTCGACTGACCTATCCCGCCGCCCATGGTCAAGGGAAGGACGCCGTTTACCAGGGCTTTATGGAAGGGGAAAGCGAGTCGGTCGGTAGCGTTGGATTTCTCGAGCTGGGAAAGGAGAGAGTCTTTGTTTACCCTTATCCCCATGGAGGAAATTTCGAAAGCTCTGCCGAGCAGATCGTTGTAGAACATAATATCGCCGTTCAACGTCCAGTCGTCGTAGTCGGGCGCTCTGCCGTCGTGCTTTATGCCCGAGCGGAGGACGTCGCCTATCTGCATTATAAAGACGGTGCCGTGTTCGGCTACGAAGGCGTCTTCTCTCATACGGGGAGTCAGTCCCGGGTAGAGGTCTTCCAGTTCCTGCGTGGTTACGAACGTTACTTCTCTTTTCAGTTCGGGCCCTACTCCGAAACGTTCCTTTACCGCTTCGGCGGTGTCGCAAACTGCGTTTACTATTTCGCATACGGTCTGACGCAGATAAGTTTCGTTACGGGTTTCGGCGGTGATTATTTTTTCCCAGTCCCATTGATCCACATAGACGGAATGGATATTGTCCATTTCTTCGTCGCGGCGTATGGCGTTCATATCGGTGTAAAGTCCCGTCAGAGGTTTGAAATGATATTTATGCAGGGCGTAACGTTTCCATTTTGCGAGAGAATGTACCACTTCGGCAAGCGTTCCCGTCGCTTTGACGTCGAAACGCACCGGTCTTTCCACACCGTTCAAGTCGTCGTTAAGTCCGCTTCCGGAGTCCACGAACAAAGGACCCGACACTCTTAAAAGATTGAGACGTGCAGACAGATTCTTTTGAAAAGAAGCCTTTATAAACGCTATCGCTTCCTGCGTTTCGTAAACTCCGAGTGCAGGACGGTAATTTTCGGGAATGAAAGTTTTTGCCACGGTGGACCTCCGTAAAAATTTCGATATTTTTCTTATTATATATCAGAAAAGGAGTTTATTGCAACAAATTTTCTTTCCTGTTCCGAGGTTAATTTTCGGTCAAGGCGGGTATTGACTTTGCCGATAAAATAATATATAATAATAAATTGTTTAATGAGGTATGCGAACGGCTCATTGGGCAGTATAATTATAATATATCAATCAGGAGGTAGCAATGTTAAGCAATCTGAACGCCGTTTCCCTGGCTACCGGCGGGTTGATTGCCTTAATCGTCGCTATACCCGTGGCTCTGGCTATCGGTGCTTTAGTCGCCTTACTGGTGTACAAAAAGACGGTAGAAAAGAAGATCGGGGATTCCAGAAGCGAAGCGTCGCGAATAATGGAAGAAGCGAGGATGGAAGCAAAAACCCTGCGTAAGGAAGCTCTGCTGGAAGCGAAAGACGAACAGTTGAGATTGCGTAACGAGTTTGAAAAAGAGACCAGACAAAGACGAAGCGAACTGCAGAAACAAGAAAACAGGCTGAATCAGAAAGAGGACGTACTCGACAAGAAAGAAGCCGCCGTCGACGCCAAACTCGATTCGGTGGAAAAAATCAAAAAATCCATCGAAGAAAAGGAAACCCGTCTCAAAGAGATGGAAGAGGATTTGGGCAATCAGCACGCCAAGATGCTCGCCGAACTCGAGAAAGTGTCGGGTATGACGGTAGCCGAAGCAAAACAGACTCTGATTAACGAAATTACCGAAGAAGCTAAGAAAGACGCAGCGGTACTCGTTAAGGAAATCGAGTCGAAAGCCCGTGAAGAAGGGGAAAAACGCGCCAAGAACATTGTGGGACTCGCCATTCAAAGATGTGCGGTGGACCACGCGGCGGAAACCACGGTAAGCGTGGTGGAACTTCCTTCGGAAGAAATGAAAGGCCGTATAATCGGCAGAATGGGACGCAACATCAAAGCCTTGGAATCGGTGACGGGAGTGGATATCATAATCGACGATACGCCCGACGTTATCACGCTCACCGGTTTCGATCCGGTACGCAGGGAGATAGCCCGTCTTACGTTGCAGAAACTGGTCAGCGACGGACGTATTCATCCCGGTCGCATAGAAGAAGTGGCCGAAAGAGTACGTAGAGACATCGACAATCAGATCAAGGAAGCCGGCGAGAGTGCGGTTTTCGACGCCGGATTGTTCGGGATACACCCCGAAATAGTCAAGTTGCTGGGCAGAATGAAGTATCGTACAAGTTACGGACAGAACGTATTGAAACACTCGTTGGAAGTATGTTTCTTAGCCGGGCTTATGGCGCAGGAACTCGGCGCCGACGTCAAAGTCGCAAAAAGAGCGGGACTTTTACACGACCTCGGGAAAGCGGTGGACCACGAATACGAAGGCACGCATATCCAGATAGGTGTGGAACTTGCCCGCAAGTATAAGGAAAAAGAAGAAGTGGTGCACGCCATAGCCGCGCATCACGGAGACGTGGAAGCCAAAACTCTGGAAGCGGTCATCGTTCAAGCCGCGGACGCCATCAGCGGTGCAAGACCCGGGGCGCGCAGAGAGTCTTTGGAAAGTTATGTAAAACGTCTGGAAAAACTGGAAACTTTAGCAAACTCGTTCGCAGGAGTGGAATCTTCCTACGCCATACAGGCGGGAAGGGAGATCAGAGTTATAGTCAAACCCGAACAGGTTGACGATAATGCGACGGTGTTCCTGGCAAAGGAAATCGCGCAGAAGCTGGAATCCGAACTGGAATATCCGGGACAAATAAAAGTCAACGTGATAAGAGAATTGCGGAGCGTGGAATACGCGAAATAGTTTTTTTATCTCAAATTTCAGGACGATTTTCCGCCGCTTCTTTACGGAGCGGCGGTTTTTTTACGATAAGGCTTGTGCGTAAAGGACATTCCGTTATATTATGGTAATATGAGTAGGAAATTAACGGTGATTATCTTAATTGCGGCGGTAGCGCTTGCCCTGTCGGCAACGGGATGCGCGGAAGAAAAGATTTACGTCGATTACGACCTTTACGGGGAAAGGACTTACGGAGTTGAGATAAGCGAAGCGGAAAACTACCGTATTTTCACGCCGCAAGCCGAAGGCGCGGAATGGGCGTTTTTGTTTTACCTCGGTACGGCAATGCTCGTCGCTAACTACGACGATATTCTGACTGAAATTGCCGCCACGGGAATAACCGTCGTCGTCAGTCCCAATCCTTTTCCCGACATTTTTTACGACGAAACCGAAAAAGCCTACTCCTTGACCGAAGCGAAAAAATTTTTCATAGGAGGACATTCGCAAGGAGGTGGAGCGGCGGTAAGGCGCGCCTGTGAAAATCCGACCTCGACTTACGGTTGCGTTTTGTATTCTCCTTTGATAAGTAACGATTTTACCCTCGCCGACAAAGACCTTCCCGTTCTTTTTTTCGAAGCGGAAAACGATAAAGTGCTTTCGTCGAGTATGAAAACGGCGGCAAAAGAACGTATGAGCGAAAGTTGCGAATTCATTTTTTTAGAGGGCGCCAACCATATGGTTTACGGAACGAAGGAATTTTTCGCAGACGGCGAAAACGACGTTCCGAAAGCGGATACTCAGGCGAAAACGGTTTCCGAAACCGTGCGGTTTTTCCGTTCGGTCATCAGGGGAAAATAATTATTTCAAATGCGGGTTTTCAGGCTTTATAACCGCAGGCAAATTGTTTTTTCTTCGGTATATCCTCTTTTGCAAATGTAACGTATATATAAGATTCGTGACGAAAGCTTTGCTTTCTTCGTCCAGTTCGGAAAACTTGTCCAAAAGAGAAATTTCGTTTGCCCAACCTTTCATTCTTACAAAATAATCCTGCCCCGAAGTCTCGGATACGAAGCGAGAGATGATATTTTTCATCTTGTCGGACAGATTGCAGTAAAGATTATAGTCTTCCAGGTTGGAAAAATGTTTTTTAGCATATTCTTCGTCGGAAATTGCGGAACGTCGGGTCGTTTTGGCGTCGGAATTTATATTTTCGGGAATTTTTTTGTCGGGAAGGTCGTCGGAGTCCAGCCCGAGCAAGAAATCGGCAGACACGTTGAAGTATTCGGACAGCTTTATAAGCTGTTCGGCTCTGGGAAGTCTGCCTTTAGTTAGCCAGCCGTTGATGGTGGGTATGGGAATACCGCTTTCTTTAGAAAGAAGAGTCTGGTTGCCGCCCGTCTTTTCCATCAGCAGATAACTGAAGATTTCCTTGAATTCCACTTTCTGCGTCCTTATTGTAATTATGCGACGAAGCGCCTTTTATATTTATAGTGTAACAAATTATATCTTTCTTAATATTGACTTATCTTAAAAGATATAGTAATATAAATTTATCTTAAAAGATATAAAATATTTTTATCTTAGTATTTTGGCTTAAAAGAAGAATTTGTTATCGGTAGGGCAGGGAAAAAAGGAAAAGTCGTCCGGAGGGAAGCGGGCGGCTTTTTCGGTTAAAAATAGCGGCGGAAAAACATCGGGAGAAAAAAAGGTAAATAAAAAGACGCTCCGAGGAGCGTCTTTTTACGATTTAATGTTTGAATGTAAAGTTTCGGAGTGAGGTAAGAAGCAATTTTCAGTAAACTATATTGCATTTCATTTCGAAGATATCGTCTATCATTCGGTGGACGAGACGGGCTTCTTCGTTGTCCGACAGGCGGTAATGGATTTCCTTCCCGATGCGCTTTGCGCTTATTATATTGGCTTGACGCAGAATTTTAAGGTGATGACTTACCGCAGGCGCGCTCATATCGACGGCTTTTGCGATGTTGGTTACGCATTCCTCGCTGTGACAAAGTAACCACAGTATCCGCAGTCTGGTTCCGTCACAGAGATGGCTGAAAGTATCTGCGACTTTATTTCCTCTTTCGGCGTCGGGCATATTTTCCAACAATTCGATATGTCCGTGGTCGTGATAATTTTTTTTGTTTTCCATTTTCCTTCCGTAGTTTGCCTTTATTCAATATTCAGTATATAACTTTCCTTCGGGAATGTCAATTTAAGTAACAAAAACAGAGCTTTTCTTAATACATTATATAGAATACGTTTTTTGAGAGGTGAAGATTATGGAATGTATCTGCAAGGCGGATTTACCGTATCCGGAACCGGAAATTACGGAAAAGAGCCTGTATGAAGTCAAATTGCTGATGCCTGCATACGCAGGAAGAGAGAGCGAGACCACGGCGATATTTTTGTACATATACGGGCATTACGTGACTATAGGGCTTAAAGGCGAGCTTTCGGATTGTCTGGAAAAAATAGCAATCAGCGAAATGCGTCATCACGATATTTTAGGGAAAGCTATAGTTCAACTCGGCGGAACACCTTACATAGGCGGCAATTACAGCTACTGGCAGGGCGGTTACGTCAATTACGTCAAGGACCCCGTAGCTATACTGAAAAACGCAATAGCCGGCGAAAAACAGGCTATTCACGACTATGAAACCATAGCTGCCAGAACCCGTATGAAAGAAATAAAAATTCTGATAGAAAGAATTATTTTGGACGAAAGGGTGCACGTGGCAACGTTAACCAAGCTCTTGGAATATTATTCCTCTTCCTCTTCTTCGACTTTGTCGTGATAGGTGACGGAAACGTCGGTATCTTTGAACGGGGTGAGGTTATTTTCGGCAAAATAATAAGGTAACTTCACCTCTGTCAAAGCGGTACCGTCGAAAGCTCCGACGGAAATCCAGGTCAGGGAAGAAGTCTGCGAAAAAGTAACGGATTCTAACGACGAGCAATCGTAAAAAGCGTTTTCGTAAATTCCGAGTACGGAGTCGGGAAACACGACTTCGGTCAGGGACGAGCAGTTATAGAAAACGTATTTACTTACCTGCGTAAGATTTTCCGAAAGAGTGACGCTTTGGAGCGAGGTGCAGCCGTAAAACGCCTTGTCTCCGATTTTAGTCACGGAGTCGGGAATGGCAATTCCGGTAAGGGAAGAACAGCCGTAAAACGCCTCCGGGTCGATATAAGTAAGCAAAATATCGTCGGCGAAGACGACCGTTTCGAGGGCGGTACAGTTATAGAAAGCGCAATCAGTGTCCCGTGAAAATCCGGCGTGGAAATATACGGATTTTATTTGCTTGTCGCGGAAAGCGTTGGTGGAAAGCCCTTTTACGGGGATATTGTCTTTTCCGACAGGGATAGCTATGTCTCTGCCCGTCCAGTCCACGTCCGACTTGGGCGTAACGGTATAAAA
>CALVNL010000016.1 GCA_944349655.1 uncultured Clostridia bacterium | reverse complement strand
CCCATCGCCAGATAATCCGGGCTTGCCAGTCCGGCAGAGATCCCTTTTTGCAGGACGATAAGACAGACTTCCCCTCGGGCTATCATACCCACGCCTATGACGAGGGAATCTTTCCAATCGTAACGGAGTAATTTTGCCATTCCGAAACAGCCCAGCATCTTTGCGGCTATCGCTACCAGCACGAAACACAGACTGAACCAGACCATATTTACGTTAAATCCCGAAAAACTTGCGTTTATGCCGATACTTGCAAAGAAAACCGGCGCGAATATCATATAGGAATTTATTTCTATCTTCCTGTCGATATAATCGCTCTCCTTCAGTCCCGAAAGCATTATGCCCGCAATGTATGCGCCCGTAATATCCGCCACCCCGAAGAATTTTTCGGCGCAATAAGCGTACAGGAAACATATCACCAGCCCGAGTATAGGCAATCTTCTCGTGTGCGGAAATTTCTTGTTGAGGAATTTGAACAGAAAATGTATCCCTATCCCCACCGCCACCGCAAGCACGAAAAACAATCCCGTCTTCCATACCGCTTCCACGGGTTTGACTTCGGGATTGCGGAAACCGATTATTATACTCAGGAGAATGATCCCGATAACGTCGTCGATTATCGCGGCCGAAAGGATAATGGTCCCGGCTTTGGTTTTGAGTTTACCGAGTTCTTTCAGCGTTTCAACGGTTATGGACACGCTGGTGGCGGTCATCACCACCCCCACGAAAACGTATTGCAAGATTTTCAGAGAGTCTATCCCTTCGAAGCCTCCGTTGAAGGCGGCAGCAATGAGAAATCCTCCTCCGAGAGGCAACATAACCCCCGCCATAGCCACAAGAGTGGCGGCAAGCCCGTTTTGCTTGAGTTCTTTCAGATCCGTTTCCACCCCTGCCGAAAACATTATCAGAATAACTCCGAGTTCGGCTATTATCTTCAGCGTTTCCGAAGGATTGACCCAGCCTAAAACGCACGGACCTATCAATAAGCCGGCAATAAGAAAGCCTACCACCTGCGGTAAGCCTATTTTTTTACAAATTATCCCGAAAAGTTTGGTGAACAGCAGAATTAACGCCAGTTCCAGTAATATCGTATAATCGCTCATTTTTTATACTCGCTTGATTTATTTTGCTTTAATTCCCGTGCTTCCGAAGCCGCCGTTTCTTGTTGCGGTCGCTTCGTCGTCGTAGGTTATGCCGTATTCGGTAAAGATCCCCTGACAAAACCTCTCTCCGCTCTTAAGAAAAAGGGTTTTCCCTTCTTTCCCGTCGTTGGTTATCTTGACCTGGATATGCCCTTCGTTGTCGCTGTAATAATAGTCGGAATCGATGATCCCCACGGTATTGTCGAGTTGGATACGGTATTTATACCCCAGTCCGCTCCGAGGATAGATCTGAAATACCCAGCCCTCTTCCATTCTTACCCGTATCCCCGTGGGTATCCTGATACTTTCGCCGGGATTCAACGTGACGTCCTGCGGCGTGACTATGTCGTAACCTGCGCTGCCCGCCGTCGCTCTTACGGGTAAAATTATTTTATCGTAATTTTCTTTCTTCCCTCCGTCGGCAAGGAATCTTCCTTCGCTGACCTTTTCGAAAGCAGCTATCCGTTTCATAATATCTTCCTTTATCAGTTTTTGTTCGCCCACACGGGTGCGGGGATACGTCCCCCTCTGGAAACGAATTTCGTACAATCCGAGTTGCATATCGGCATTATGGGCGCTTTTCCGAGAAGTCCTCCGAAGTCCACCGACCCCGATTGCTTGCCGTAAACGGGTATTACTCTCACGGCGGTGGTCTTGTTGTTTACCACCCCTATCGCCGCTTCGTCGGCTATAAGTCCGCTCAAAACCTCTTCGGTGGTGTCCCCGGGCACGGCTATCATATCCAGTCCCACCGAGCAAATAGCCGTCATGGCTTCCAGTTTTTCTATTTTAAGCACGCCTTTTTCGGCGGCGTTTATCATTCCGATGTCCTCGCTGACGGGAATGAACGCTCCGCTCAGTCCTCCTACGTGCGACGTTGCCATAATTCCGCCCTTTTTCACGGCGTCGTTCAATAAGGCAAGACAAGCGGTGGTACCGCATCCGCCCACGCTTTCCAGTCCTATCTCTTCCAGTATATGCGCTACCGAGTCTCCCATAACGGGCGTGGGTGCCAAACTTAAATCCACTATGCCGAAATTGGCTCCCAGTCTGCGGCTGGCTTCCTCCGCCACGAACTGCCCCACTCTCGTTATCTTATACGCCACTTTCTTGATGGTTTCGGCTACTTCGGTAAGGTCGCCCTTGACGTGTTCCAACGCAGCCTTCACCACCCCGGGTCCGCTTACGCCCACGTTAATTACCACGTCTTTTTCCCCCACTCCGTGAAAAGCTCCCGCCATAAAGGGGTTGTCTTCCACGGCGTTGGCGAACACCACGAGTTTTGCGCAGCCTATACTGCCCTTATCACGGGTAAGAAATGCGGCTTTCTTAATTACCTTTCCCATAAGACGGACGGCGTCCATATTGATACCCGCCTTGGTGCTTCCGACGTTTATCGAAGAACATACTCTGTCGGTACAAGCCAAAGCCTCGGGAATACTCTTTATGAATTCCTCTTCATAGGGCGTCATTCCCTTCTGCACCAACGCCGAATACCCTCCGATAAAGTCCACGCCGATTTCTTTGGCGCATCTATCCAGAGTCTTGGCTACTTCCACCGCTCCGCCCGTTGCGGCTGTGATTATGCTGACGGGAGTCACGGATACTCTTTTGTTGACTATGGGGATACCCGTTTCGCAGGCAATTTCTTCCCCCACTTCCACCAGGCGTCCGGCTTTTGCTATAACCTTATTATATATACGGCGACAGGTTTCTTCTACGCTGTCGGCCACGCAGTCCAGAAGCGAAATTCCCATAGTGATGGTCCTCACGTCCAGGTGCTGCGCCTTTACCATACGGTTGGTTTCGAGTACTTCGTTTATGGATATCATCTTTACCGTCCTTAAATCTTATGCATCGTCTGAAAAATCGCTTCGCTCTGAATACGTATTTCCACGCCGATTTCCTTGCCGAGTTCGTTCAGTCTGTCGCTGATTTCGATAAACTTCAGTTTACTTTCCGACAAATCCACCATCATTATCATAGTAAAATAATCCTGCATAAGGGTCTGAGAAATATCCTCCACGTTGACGTCCATTTCGAACAACGCTCCGCTCACTCTGGCAATAATTCCTCTTTTGTCTTTTCCCACAACGGAAACGATAGCTTTCATCGCACACTCCAAAAATAATTTTTATTTATTATATCAAATATCTTTCCATTAGACAAATATCTACAAAGAAATTCGGTTTTTTTTCAAAATTTCCGTCCATAATTAAAATATGAAAAAAACAGGGAAAAAAAACGCCTCTCTTACGGCGGAAAAAGATCTTTTGATAAAAGAACAGGCGGAAAGGATAGCGGAACTTAAAAAAATCAACGCCGACCTTACTTTTGCATTGGAAGAATACCGTCTCAAGGAAAAACAAATCGCGGAGACGCTGGATTTTGCCAGGCGGAAAAGTTCGGAAATAATATCCGAAAGCAAAGTAAAATACGCTCTGGAATGCGAACGGCTCAATCTTTTCCGCAACAAATGGATCTCGGCAGTCCGCGCAGGACGAGCCGACGCCGACTTTGCCCGTACCGAAAAAATACTGGAAGAATGTCGGGCGGAAATGGAAAGAGCGTTCGACGACGACATAGGTATAGCCGATTACCTTGCCGAACGCGACCGTTTGGGAGACTCGCCGCAACTCAATTACCGCGCAATTATCGGACAAGAATCGCCATCTCCCGTTCCCGACGAAAAGGAAATACTTTCCGCCGTCCCCGAACAACCTTCCCCTTCCGTCAAAAGTTCGGCTCCGCCCTCCCCGAAAAAAAACTCTCTCCGCAACGTGGACGAACTCTCCGACGAGGAACTGGAAGAGCTGTTAAAACAATTATAATCCTTTATTAAGTATCCCTACCGTACCGAAAGGTACGTTTTTTTTATAAAATTTTACGAAAGTTATTGCCAAAACCATTATTGAATGTTATTATATACATAATCACATTATACACACGGAGTCAGAATGGTCAGCGCCGACATATTACGGGGACATACCGAAACCATAATTCTTGCGCAACTTGCCGACAAGGACAGTTACGGTTATGAAATCAGCAAAAACATACTGGAAAAAGGCGAAGGTATCCTCGACATCAAGGACGCCACCATTTACACGGCTTTCCGCAGGATGGAAGCCGAAGGACTTATTACCGCGTTCTGGGGGGAAGGCAGCGGCGGCGCAAGACGGAAATATTACCGTATGACCGAAGAAGGCCGCCGTTTCTACGAAATCAAAAAAACCGAATGGCTGACCGTCAGCCGTCTGTTAAACAAACTCATACTGGGAGGATAAACAATGCTGCAACGATTCAGAGCGTTTCTGGAACTGGAATTCCGCGAACTCCAACCCACTAAGGAAAGCGAAGACTACAAAGCCGAACTTTTGGGCGTTCTTATGGACTGCGCCGACGAAATGAAAAAAAACGGCGAAACCGACGAGGACAAAATTTATAACGAAAGTATCGCCCGTTTAGGCGATTTCAAAGCCAACTTTTCCGACTTCAAAACCGTCCCCGCCGTCAAAAAACACCTCCGCTCCTCTCTCAATTTTCTGCTGTGGGCGGTAGTTTATGTGCTTATCTTTACGGCAGCCTTTCTGATAGTCGGCTTTACTGCCGCACCCTGGTCCAAGGCCTGGCTTATCCTCGTCTGCGGCGTGCTTGCGGGTATTATGGGCGTAAGTATTTACCTCGCCGTCGTAAGCTCCCGTAAAAAACGCTTTATCGTGACCAGAATTTTCTCCGCCGTAACTTCGGTACTCGGAGTGTTGATAATCTATCTCTGCTTCTCCGTCCTGTACCCCAACGCCTGGAGCGTCAGCTGGTTGCTGTTTTTGTTCCTGCCCATAATCCTCCCCGGCGTGGATCTCATACTCGCCATCGCCACCGAAAGCAAAACCCTTATACTCGACCTTTTGGTTTTCATAATCACCGCCGCCACCATGATTTACGTCATATTCGGCGTCACCGCTTTCCTCCCGTGGCACCCCTACTGGTTTATCCCCGTAGTAGCTTTCGTTGCCGACGTCGTTATCGCAGCCGTCGCCGTGAAAAAAAAGTTTCTGAAAAAATAACCCCTTTCTTATTTACAATTACCGCACAGGGAAGACGCTCGTTCGCCTTCCCTTTTGTTTTTATCGCATATCCTGCATAAAAAATTTATATTATTCTGTATATTCCGTATATTTATTCATATTTTTAGATTTTTATAAAATAATATGGATAATTATAATAAAATGTTTGACTTATGCAAAAACGGGGTTTATAATCGTAATCATTAAAACGCAAATTAAATTCGGAGGCGAATATGAAAAAATACAACAAAATAGTACTGGCTTATTCGGGCGGACTGGACACGTCCATTATTATCCCGTGGCTCAAAGAAAATTACGATAATCCCGAAATTATCGCCGTAAGCGGCGACGTGGGACAAGGCACCGAACTGGACGGGCTGGAAGAAAAGGCAATAAAGACCGGCGCAAGCAAACTTTATATAGCCGATCTTAAAGAAGAATTCATTAACGATTACGTTTACCCCACTCTTAAAGCCGGGGCAAAATACGAAGGCGATTATCTTTTAGGCACGGCGTTTGCACGTCCCATCATCGCCAAAAAAATCGTGGAGATAGCAAAAGCCGAAGGCGCCGACGCCATTTGCCACGGTTGCACGGGAAAAGGCAACGACCAGGTTCGTTTCGAACTCACCATCAAGGCTTTCGCCCCCGAAATGGATATAATAGCCCCGTGGAGAATCTGGAACATCAAATCCAGGGAAGAAGAAATCGATTACGCCGAAGCGCACAACGTTCCGTTGAAAATCAACCGTGAAACCAACTATTCCAAGGACAAGAACCTGTGGCACCTTTCCCACGAAGGACTGGACCTCGAGGATCCCGCCAACGAACCGCAGTACGACAAGGAAGGTTTCCTGGAAATGGGCGTTTCCCCCGAAGCCGCTCCCGATAAACCCGAATACGTAACCATACATTTCGAAAAAGGCGTTCCCACTCACCTCAACGGAAAGAAACTCTGCGGTACCGAAATGGTAGCCGCCCTCAACGAAATAGGCGGAAGAAACGGCGTAGGTCTTGCCGACATCGTGGAAAACCGTCTCGTGGGTATGAAGTCCAGAGGCGTTTACGAAACTCCCGGCGGAAGTATTCTTTACCGCGCCCACGAAGTTCTGGAAACCCTCTGCCTCGACCGCGACACTCAGCATTATAAACAACTTGTCGCCGCCCAGTTTGCGGAACTCGTTTATTTCGGAAAATGGTTCACTCCTTTACGCGAAGCTCTTTCGGCTTTCGTGGACAAGACGCAGGAGACCGTTACCGGCGACGTTAAACTCAAACTCTACAAAGGCAACATAATAAATGCCGGAGTTACCAGTCCTTATTCTCTCTACAACGAAGAGATAGCCACTTTCGACGAAGATCACGTTTACGACCAGGCCGACAGCGCAGGATTTATCAACCTCTTCGGTCTGCCCCTGAAAGTTAAAGCGTTGATGGAAAAAAATCTTAAGAAATAATGACGAAAATATTTATCGACGGCAAGGAAGGTACCACGGGACTTAAAATCTTCGAACGTCTGGAAAAGAGACCCGACCTGGAGATTATCCCCATTCCCGACGAACTTCGGAAAGACCCTTCCGCCCGCGCCGAAAGAATAAATTCAAGCGACGTGACGATACTTTGTCTGCCCGACGCAGCGGCCGTAGAGGCCGTTGCTTTGGCAAACGGGTCTGTTCGTATTCTCGACGCTTCCACCGCTCACCGTACCTCGCCCTCCTGGGCTTACGGCTTCCCCGAACTCAGCGACGCTCACCGCAAAGCCATAGTTACGGGTTCCCGAATTGCCGTTCCGGGGTGCCACGCAAGCGGTTTCCTGAGTATCGTCTATCCTTTGCGAGAAGCAGGTATCCTTCCTGCCGATTATCCTTTGGTATGCCATTCCCTTACAGGCTTTTCGGGCGGCGGGAAAAAGATGATAGCCTCTTACGAAACAGACTCCTTCCCCGCTCCCCGTCAGTACGCTCTGGGACAGACGCATAAGCATCTTAAGGAAATGACTTATGTGGCGAAATTGGATCATCCCCCTGTTTTCAATCCCATAGTAAGCGATTACTTTTGCGGAATGGAAGTGACCGTCCCCCTTTACACCCGACTTCTCAAAGGCGGCAAAAAGGATATTTACGAAGTCCTGAAATCCAAATACGAAAAAAGTCCGCTCATAGACGTAGTTTATGCAGAGGACGTTTATCCCGACGGATTTTGTCCTGCGGACGGAATGAAGGACTCCGACCGTATGAAAATACTCGTCGGAGGGAACGAAGAAAGAGTGAACCTCGTCTCGCTCTTCGACAACCTCGGCAAAGGCGCAAGCGGCGCCGCCGTACAATGCCTGAACATTATGCTCGGCATCGACGAAACGTACGGCCTGATTTAACAAACATTTCCCGAAGTCCGCGTTTTGCGGACTTCGTCGAAAAAAATACAGGAGTAAGTATTTATGAAATTCATTCAAGGCGGTATAACCGCTCCTTGCGGATTCCGTTGCAACGGTATTCATTGCGGAATCAGAAAGAACAAAAGTAAAGCCGATTTAGCTTTGATAATCAGCGAAGTTACCGCTTCGGCTGCGGCGGTTTACACACAGAACAAAGTAAAAGGCGCGCCCATCGCCGTGACAAAAGCCAACCTTGCCGACGGGAAAGCGGCAGCGGTTATCTGCAACAGCGGCAACGCCAACACCTGCAACGCCGACGGGGTGGAGATCGCCGAAAAGATGTGCGAACTCGTGGAAAAACACACGGGTATCCCGTCAAAGGACGTAATAGTCGCTTCCACCGGCGTCATCGGTCAGAAGCTCGACGTGACTCCCATAGCCGACGGTATGGAAGAACTGGTAAACGGCTTGGGCAAAAAAAGCGATAAGGCAGCCGAAGCCATAATGACTACCGACACCCGTTTGAAAGAATGCGCCGTAGAATTTACCCTCGGAGGAAAAACCTGCCGTATAGGCGGTATCGCAAAGGGCTCGGGAATGATCAATCCGAATATGGCGACCATGCTCGTGTTCGTCACAAGCGACGTTTCCGTTTCTCCCGATATGCTTAAAAGGGCCGTTAAAAGTTCTGCCGACGAAACTTTCAATATGATAAGCGTGGACGGAGACACTTCCACCAACGATATGTTGAGCGTTATGGCAAACGGCCTTGCCGGCAATCCTTTTATCGAAACGGAAAACGAAGATTATTATACCTTTTTAACCGCTCTCAACGCCGTCAACGCCCATCTTTCCCGTATGATAGCTTCCGACGGAGAAGGCGCCACCAAACTGTTGGAATGTAAGGTCAGCGGAGCAAAAACTCTTAAGGACGCTCGCATAGCGGCAAAGGGAGTTATCTCCAGTTCCCTTCTGAAAGCGGCTATGTTCGGTTCCGACGCCAACTGGGGCAGAGTTTTATGCGCGCTCGGTTATTGCGGAGCCGACCTCGACGTGGAAAAAGTAGGCGTTTCCTTTATTTCCGAGGGAGGAGAAATAGAGGTCTGCAAGGACGGACACGGAGTGGACTTCGACGAAGTTCTCGCCAAAAAAATCCTTTCGGAAAAAGAAATCGTCATTAACGTAACCTTAGCCGACGGCGACTGCGCCGCCACGGCGTGGGGGTGCGACCTCACTTACGACTATGTAAAAATCAACGGAGACTACCGCACCTGACGGTTAGTCTTCCCCTGCTTGTAAAGGAGAAAAAAATGAAACTCAGCAATGCGGAAATAGCGGAAATTCTGGTGCAGGCCATGCCCTACATTCAGGAATACAACGGAAGTATCATCGTAATAAAATACGGCGGTAACGCCATGATAAACGAGGAACTGAAAGCCACCGTCACCAAGGACGTGGTTTTCCTCAGTAAAATCGGCGTTAAAGTGGTACTCGTTCACGGAGGCGGTCCGGAAATAAACGAAACCCTTAAGAAAATGAACGTAAAAAGCGAATTTGTTAACGGGTTGCGAAAAACCGACGCCGAAACGGTGGAAGTGGTACAAATGGTACTTGCCGGAAAAGTCAACAAAAATCTCGTCAATATGATAGAAAACGCCGGCGGAAAAGCCTTGGGGCTGTGCGGTATAGACGGACATATGATAGAGGCGAAACCTCTTAACGAAGAACTCGGTTACGTCGGAGAGATAACTTCCGTCAACACCAAACCCGTTCTCGACGCCCTGGCTGCGGGATACGTTCCCGTCATCAGCACCGTCGGGTGCGACAAGGACGGACACGTTTATAACATCAACGCCGACACCGTGGCAAGCCGTCTTGCAGGCGAACTGAAAGCGGTAAGTTTAATTTCCATGACCGACATCAGGGGGATCTTGCGAGACAAAGACGATCCCGAGTCGCTTATTCCGGCAATCAACGTCAGCGAAGCGTCGCACCTTATCAAGGAAGGCATCATTTCGGGCGGAATGATTCCGAAAATTCAGTGTTGCGTGGAAGCTATCCGCAGAGGGGTGCAGAAAGTCTTCATAACCGACGGAAGAGTCCCCCACTCCATACTTATAGAAATGCTCTCCGACGAAGGGGTCGGAACCATGTTTTATTGAGGTGTCTTTTATGAATATTTTCTCTTTTGACGAACAATACGTCGCCTCAACCTACGGCAGACAAAAAGTACATTTCGTTTCGGGCAAAGGAAGTCTCCTTTACGACGAAAACGGAAAGGAATATATCGATTTCGGCACGGGTATAGCAGTAAACGGACTGGGCGTGAAATTTCAACCCTGGCTGGACGCCGTCAAAGCTCAACTCGACTTGCTCCCCCACGCCAGCAACCTGTATTACACCTCTCCCTGCGCTTTACTTGCCGAAAAAATCTGCTCCCGTACCGCTATGAAAAAGGTTTTCTTCGCCAACTCCGGCGCCGAAGCCAACGAATGCGCCATAAAGGTCGCCAGGAAATATTCCTTCGACAAATACGGCTCGGGCAGGGAAAAAATCGTCGCTTTGAAAAATTCCTTTCACGGTCGGACGATAACCACCCTCGCCGCCACCGGTCAGGACGCTTTCCATAAATATTTTATGCCTTTTACCGAAGGCTTCGTATTCGGCGAACCGACTTTCGAAAGCGTAAAGGCTCTTGCCGACGAACACACCGCTGCCGTTATGCTGGAAACGGTACAGGGCGAAGGCGGCGTCAACGCTTTAGGCGGAGAGTTCTTGACCAAGATCGCTGCTTTCTGCAAGGAAAACGATATACTTTTGGTTATCGACGAAGTGCAAACGGGTAACGGCCGCACGGGTAAACTTTATTCTTTCCAAAATTACGGGATAATTCCGGATATTTTCACCACGGCAAAGGGTCTCGGGAACGGACTTCCCATAGGCGCCGCCGTTTTCGGGGAAAAGACCGCTTCGGTTTTAGGTAAAGGCGATCACGGCTCCACTTTCGGCGGCAATCCCGTCGCTTGTGCGGGAGCTTGCGCAGTCCTCGATGCCATAGACGACGATCTGCTCGCAGGAGTCGCCGAACGCAGTAAATATATAATCGATTTTCTTTCCGCTCTCCCCTCCGTCAAAAGCGTGACGGGACTGGGACTTATGCTCGGGATAGAAACCGACGACGCGGCGGCGAAAGTAGCCGCCTGTCTGGAAAAAGGTTTAGTGGTGCTGACGGCGAAAAACAAAATCCGTCTCCTGCCCGCTCTCAACATACCCTACGATATTCTGAAAAAAGGACTGGAGGTCCTGAAGGAGGTTCTTGCTTGAAACACTTATTGAAACTCGGCGATCTGACCGATAAGGAAATACTTTCCGTTCTCAACCTCGCCGACCAGCTGAAATACGAACAAAAACACGGTATCCCCCACAAAAGACTGGAAGGGAAAACCCTCGGAATGATTTTTTCCAAGGCGTCCACCCGTACCAGAGTTTCTTTCGAAGTGGGAATGTATCAACTCGGAGGTCAAGCCCTTTTCCTTTCCTCCAACGACCTGCAGATAGGCAGGGGCGAACCCATTCAGGACACCGCAAGAGTTCTGAGCCGTTTCCTGGACGGAATAATGATCCGTACCTTCGCCCAGTCCGACGTAGAGGACCTGGCAAAATACGGTTCCGTCCCCGTCATAAACGGACTTACCGATTACTGCCATCCCTGTCAGGTGCTTGCCGATTTAATGACCATAAGAGAATATAAAGGCTCTTTCAAAGGGCTTAAATTGTGTTTCGTGGGCGACGGCAACAATATGGCAAACTCCCTGATAGTAGGTTGCGTAAAACTCGGTATGAAAATTTCCGTAGCCTGCCCCGACGATTTCCGCCCCGACGCAAAACTTATAGAATGGGGTACGAAAAGCGGACTTTTGGAAGTCACTAACGATATTTACAAGGCGGCAGCCGACGCCGACGTGATTTATACCGACGTGTGGGCGAGTATGGGTCAGGAAGGAGAAAAAGCCGTAAGAGAAAAGGCTTTCGCTTCCTACAAGGTGGACGATAAACTCCTGTCTTACGCCAAGAAAGACTGTATGGTACTGCATTGTCTCCCCGCTCACAGAGGAGAGGAAATTACCGAAGAAGTGTTGGAAAAACACGCCGACGAAATTTTCGAAGAAGCGGAAAACCGCTTACACGCACAGAAAGCCGTAATGGTTAAATTGATGGACAAATGAAAACATATCTTATTTTTGAAGACGGAACCACTTTTACGGGCGAAAGTTTCGCGTCTGTCGGGAACGTAGTCGGTAACGCCGTATTTACTACCGAAGTGGTGGGATTTTGCGAAACTCTCTGCGACCCGTGTTACGAAGGGCAGATTCTTATCCAGACCTTTCCCGAAATAGGTTGCGCCGGAATCAACCTTTCCGACGCTTCCTTTAAGCCTGCTCTCGCCGCTTACGTCATAAACACGCCTTGCGAATATCCTTCCTCTTTCCGCTGCGAAAAGACGCTGGAGGAATTTTTGACGGAAAACGGTATAGTCGGTATGAAAAACGCCGACACGAGGGCTATCACCAAATACATAACCACCCACGGCGTGCAGAAAGCCAGACTGGTGACCGACCCGTCTGTTTTCCCGTCGGCTGAGCAAAAGAAAAAAATTGCTTCCCCGCCATATATCGCCGCAGGAAAAGGCAACCTTTATAAAGTCGCCTGTATAGATTTCGGAAGAGGAACGGACGTAGTTTCTCCCCTCGAACGCCGTAATTGCGAAGTTACCGTTTTCGGAGCGGATTTTTCGGCGGAAAAAGTTATCGACGGATATGACGGAGTCGTTCTTTCCGACGGATACGGCAGAGCGGACAAAGCCGTTTTGAAAAAAATAAATTCCCTCGCGGGAAAAATTCCCCTCTTCGGGATAGGCTTCGGACACCTTGCCCTTGCCGAAAGTTTCGGTGCGAAAGTCGTTACTCTGTCTCACGGTCATCACGGAAGCGTTCCCGTAAAGAGCGTTTCGGGGAAAGTTTACGTCAATCCGCAAAACCACCTTTTTGCCGTGAATAAGGAAAAACTCCCCAAAATAATGAAAATTTCTCACTTAAACGTAAACGACGGCAGCATAGAAGGACTCGAATATCCTTCTTTGAAAGCGTTTTCGGTACAGTTCCGTCCCGGCGACAGTCTCGCCCTTGACGACGGAAGAAGTATTTACGATAAATTCGTTGCGTTAATGAAGGAGTGATTATGCCAAGAAACAAAAAGATAAAAAAGGTCCTCGTCATAGGAAGCGGACCTATAGTTATAGGACAAGCGGCGGAATTCGACTATGCGGGGGCTCAGGCGTGCAGAGTACTGAAAAGCGAAGGTATTAAAGTCGTTCTCATAAACAGCAACCCAGCCACCATAATGACGGACAAGGCGCTTGCCGACGAAATTTATCTGGAGCCGCTCACCCTCGCCACGGTGAAGCGTATCTGCGAAAAGACCCGTCCCGACGGAATACTCGCTTCGCTCGGCGGACAGACGGGACTTACCATGGCAATGCAACTTTACAAAGAAGGATATCTTGCCGAAAAAGGGATAGCTTTGCTCGGGACCGACGCCGAAGCGATAATAAAAGCCGAAGACCGAGATCTCTTCAAACAGACAATGTTGGAGATCGGGCAGCCGGTTATCCCTTCCGACATAGCTTCCGAAGTGGACAAGGCGTTGGAAATTGCCGAAAAAATCGGCTACCCGGTCATAGTCCGTCCCGCATTTACCTTAGGCGGTTGCGGCGGCGGCGTGGCTTACGACAAAGAGACCCTTGCCGACATAGCTTTCACGGGACTGGAGCAAAGCCCCATACGCCAGATATTGGTGGAAAAATACATTTACGGCTGGAAAGAGATAGAGTTCGAAGCGATAAGAGACTCCAAAGGCACGTCCATAGCCGTGTGCAGTATGGAAAACGTGGACCCCGTGGGCGTTCATACAGGCGACAGCATAGTCGTCGCACCCGCGCTTACCTTAAGCGGCAAGGAATACGCTATGCTGAGGGAAGCGTCTTTGGCGATAATCAACGCTTTGGGAATAGAAGGCGGTTGCAACTGTCAGTTCGCCCTCGACCCCGAAAGTATGGAATACGCCGTCATCGAAGTCAATCCCCGCGTAAGCCGCTCTTCCGCGCTCGCCAGTAAGGCGACGGGGTACCCTATAGCCAAAGTAAATACCCGTATAGCCCTCGGTTATACGCTGGACGAGATAAAAAACGAAGTTACGGGCAAGACCTACGCCTGTTCCGAACCCACCGTGGACTACGTCGTGGTAAAAATGCCCCGTTGGCCTTTCGATAAATTCGTACACGCAGACAGAACTCTCGGCACGCAGATGAAAGCCACGGGAGAAGTCATGAGTATCGGAGACAGTTTCGAAGCGGCCTTGATGAAAGCCGTAAGAGGGGTGGAAAACGGCACCGACACTCTGAACGTGCCTTTGCCGAGAGCGGATATGCGTTTTCTGCTTTCCAAAGCCGACGACAGGCGCATATATACCGTTTTCGGCGCGTTAAAAGCCGGCTACGGAGTGGATTTCGTCCACGAAGTAACCATGATAGACGAACTGTTCCTGTCCAAACTTCTTTCCCTTGCCGAATACGAAAAATCCATAGAAAACAATTTGACGGAAGAACTTTACGTCAAGGGGAAAAAATTGGGTTACACCGACGCGTCGCTGGAAAAACTCAGTAAATGCAAAGTCCCCTTCCGTATGCCTTGCGCTTACCGAATGGTGGACACCTGCGCCGCCGAATACGAAGCCGTAACGCCGTATTTCTATTCGGTTTACGGTTCGGACAGCGAAGTCGGCGCCTTCCTCGACGAAAAGAAACAAAACGTCCTCGTCCTCGGAAGCGGTCCTATCCGTATCGGACAAGGGATAGAATTCGATTATTCCTCGGTGCATTGCGTATGGGCGTTGAAGGAAAAAGGCTACAGCGTAGCTATCATTAACAACAACCCCGAAACCGTTTCCACCGACTTCGACGTAGCGGACAGACTTTATTTCGAACCGCTTACTCCCGAGGACGTAAAACACGTCATCGACGTGGAAAAGCCCGTAGGCGTAGTCGTCGCTTTCGGCGGTCAGACGGCAATAAAACTGACTAAATTCGTGGATTCACTGGGTATCCCCGTCCTCGGAACTTCCGCCGACGGAATAGATACCGCCGAAGACAGAGAACGTTTCGACAAACTTCTCGCCACCCTCAACGTAAAACGCCCCGAAGGCGTGACGGTATTTACGAAGGAAGAAGCCGTCGCCCGTTCCGCAGAACTCGGTTATCCCGTTCTCGTGCGTCCTTCCTACGTCATCGGCGGTCAGAACATGACCATCGCTTTCAAGCCCGAAGACGTGGCGGAATATATGGATATAATCCTCGCTTCGAAAATCGACAACCCCGTCCTCATAGACAGGTATCTGTCGGGTATCGAACTGGAAGTGGACGTCATAAGCGACGGGAAAGAAGTGCTTATCCCGGGTATTATGGAACACGTGGAAAGAGCCGGAATCCACAGCGGAGACAGCATAGCTGTTTACCCGTCCTTCAACCTCAACGACGTAATGCAGGAAAAAATAGTCGATACCAGCACTTCTCTCGCCCTCGCCTTGCAGACCAAGGGACTGGTTAACATCCAGTATCTGATATACGAAAACGAACTTTACGTCATCGAAGTAAACCCCAGGGCGTCGAGGACGATACCCTACATAAGCAAAGTCACGGGACTGCCGTTAGTGGAAATAGCCACCGACGTAATGCTCGGAAAAACCCTTGCCGACATAGGCGTAAAAGGCGGACTTTATCCGAAATCTCCTTACTTTGCGGTAAAGGTACCCGTCTTTTCCTTTGAAAAACTTTCCGACGTAAACAGCTTGCTCGGACCGGAAATGAAATCCACGGGCGAAGTTCTCGGCATAGGCAAAACGCTCGAGGAAGCGTTGTTCAAGGGACTGCTCGCCGCGTCTTTCCGTCTGCCTTCTCACGCCGAAAGCGGAATATATTTCAGCGTGGCAGACAAGGACAAACCCGACGCGGTGAAAATAGCCAAGAAGTTTTACGACCTCGGTATGGTGATTTACGCCACCCCCGGCACGGCGAAAGAACTTGCTTCCCTCGGGAACGACATCATAACGGTGGACAACCTCTCCGAAGGCAAGGATATTTATTCATACCTCGAAAGCGGAAAAATCCAGTATATCGTCAACACCTGTCCGTCCTTACGCAAAATGGTGGAAGAACACAACCGCCTGAGACGGAAAGCTCTCCGTATGAACATAGCCTGCCTTACCAGTCTGGACACGGCGGAAGCTCTTGCCGATATGCTTGCGGGCGGCTACAACGAATACAACACCGAACTTGTCGACCTCAACGGATTAAGAAAGGAAAAACTTTCCATTAAATTTTCCAAAATGCATAGTTTGGGTAACGATTATATTTATATCAATAACCTGAAAGGCAATATAACGTGTCCCGAGTCGCTTGCAGTCATTTTGTGCAACCGCCACAAGAGTATAGGCGGAGACGGGCTGGTGCTTATCGAAAAGTCCTCCGTCGCCGACGCAAAAATGCGTATCTTTAACAAAGACGGAAGCGAAGGAAAAATGGCAGGCAACAGTATCCGTTGCGTAGCAAAGTACCTTTACGACAAGGGGCTCTGCGCAAAGACCGAGCTCTCCGTGGAGACGGCGAGCGGAATAAAAAATCTTAAACTATTCCTGACCGACGGCAAAGTAAGTTCGGTTACCGTGGATATGGGAGAAGTATCGCTTACGCCTTCCTCCCTTCCCGCTCTCGTGGAGGGCGACAGCGTAATAGATCGTGTCTTGAACGTAGGCGGCAACGACTACAACGTAACGCTGGTTTCGGTAGGAAACCCCCACGCCGTACTTTTCGTGGACAGGGTAGATAACGCCGACGTGGAAGGCATAGGAAAGGCTTTCGAACACTCTCCCCTCTTCCCCGAAAGGATAAACACCGAATTTATAAGAGTAGTCAACCGCACCACCCTCAAAATGCGTGTGTGGGAAAGAGGTAACGGCGAAACGCTTGCCTGCGGCACGGGCGCCTGCGCCGCCGCGGTTGCCGCCGTATTGAACGGTTTTTGCCCCGTGAACGAACAAATAACCGTACGCGTAAGAGGCGGAGACCTTTTGGTGCGTTTCGACGGCAAAAAGGTAAGCCTTACCGGAAGCGCAGAACTTTCCTTCGAGGGCATAGTTAAGATATAACCTATTTTTCAAAACAAAAAAAGCCGACTTAATAAAAGTCGGTTTTTTTATTTTTAAGGATAATTTTTTGTTTTAAGGATTAAAGAAATTTGATTTTCCACCCCTTATATTTCATAAACACCACTCCTTCCACGTTTTTTATATCGGCATAAAAATTCCCTACGTGACTGTCTAAAGAGTTCATACGGTTATCGCCGAGGAAAAATATTTTTCCTTCCGGCACCTCCACGCTTATGGTGGAATAGTATTTCATCGGTTCTAAAATATAGTCTTCCTCGAGCTTTTCTCCGTTACGGTAAACGTAATAAACTTCGTCTTCGTTCGAATACGAAATTTCTATTTTGTCACCGGGGAGACCGATAACTCTTTTTATGAGATGTTTGTTTTCCTCCTCCCAAAGAAAAACTATTATATCGCCGTAATCGACCTTTTCCGTGCGGAAAACCAGGGCGTATTCTCCGTTATGGATAGTCCCTTCCATAGAGTCTCCCGCGACGGGAAACACAACGAGGTAGGTACGGCTGAAATAAAAAGCCGCTCCCATCACGATAAGACATATCAAAAGAAAAATAAGAATATTTCTTAAAGTTTTCTTTGTATTTTTTTCCAAACTACACTCCCCTAAATAAACAAAATTTTGCCTATTACGATATTACTCTCGCAGACCGTTAAACTTTTTATCCCCTCCCACGACTCCAGCGGTCGGAACAACACGTCCTTGAAGTCGGAAGGCGTGAAGTGGAGAGAGGTGAAAGTATCGGAAGATTCCACGGTTCTGGTAAGAGTGTATTCCGTCATATGTTGGTCCTTTCTTACCGCAAGCACCAACGTTAAATTATATTTCTTCGCGGCGGAATAAGTATCGATCTGTAAAATTCTGTCGGCGTTGAAACCTTTTTTCTTGCCTACCGAATAAGTTATCATTCCGCCTGACGCACAGTACAGACCTTTCAGTCCTACGGGCAACACTCCTTCGCACAGACTGCTCCGTAAAATTACCGCGTCGTCGTTCAACTCGGTAAACCCGTTTTCTTCCGGATACTGGAAGACTATGGGATTATTGAGTCGTTTTACCCTTTTGATTTTCAATTCCTTTAAGTCGAGGAAATTTACCACTCCGTCCAAAGACAGTCCGTTGACGTACTCTATCTCGGGATAGACAAAAATCGTATCTTCTCCTTCGGTCACTTTGATATTGGCAAGATATTCGTCTTTTCCTGCGTATTCGGCTCCCACGAAATCCCAGGCACGGGTAGTGTGGTTGTTGTCGCCCATAGAATAATATATCCTTGCCGAAGCTATTTTCAGACTGTTGTCGGCTTTTATGAGAGCGTAGAGCTGTCCTTCGGAATTGACTTCGATTTTTACCACGGGAAGTTCCGGCGGAGTGCTCCCCAGAAAAGTCCCTTCCATCCATTGCAATACCGTTTCCAACGACTCGGGACCTATATTGTCCCTTAATCCCGCGTCCACGGTAAGACGGACGTCGTCAGACGCCATAACGGACATCAGGTTGGAGACCCTGTCTATATCGCTTATCGTACCGTTACTGCCCAAAGCTATCATTACGGGGACGGAAACGTGTTTTGCGTAAGACGTGCCGCTCACTCCCGTCAGCCAACTCATCATATCGTCGTCGATAACGAGTTCTTCCTCCGACGCGTATTTGGGTACGTTGACGTACTCACGATACCCCGCCGCTCCTATGCAGACCAGTCCGCAAAGTCTTTTATCGGTGCCGGCAACCTGTAAAGCTATCTCTACTCCGCTCTTTATCCCCGCCAAAATCACGTCGGTCTTTCCCGCTACGGAAGAAAGGAAACTAATCGCACGTCGAATAACCGCCGCATAAAGATAATAAGACGTTTCCTTGGCGGTAGGACAGACTTTGGCAAGGTGTTCCTTGCCTTTCGCAAAGAATCCGTACTCGTATGCAGGCGGATATACGGTCGCCGTATTCTCCCATATTCCCGTATAATCGGGTACAAAAACGTTAAAATTCTTCGATAAAAATTTTTCTATCAGCTCTTCCTGCACTCTGCGGTCGAATTCCCCCGCTATCAGGACGGTATTTTTGCAGGTAAAAGAAGGACGATAAAAGTCGGCGGCTATTCTTACGTCGCCTTCGGGGGCGTTCAACGCCGAAAAAACGTATCTTACGTATCCGTCCTCTGCTTTAATGATTTCCGGTCTGAACTCCGCTTCTTCCGAAAAGCCTTCCCATAAAGACGCGGGGGTCAATATCGTTTGCATCGAAACCTTCCTTTTACGCCGCAATCGGCGAAATATTGAAAACTTTTTTATTATAACACAAAGAGGTAATTTTTACCAACGGTTTTATCCTTTGCGTCTTCTTTTAGCCGCGATACGCTTATCTAGCCTTAACTCTCTCGCTACCTTAATCGTATCTCTGTCCAGAATATTCAGGAAAAACAACAAAGTATCCTTTTTCCCTTTCAGAAAAGAAGGATTGGGCTTCACGGTCACGGCTATAGGAAATTTATCGGTAATGAATTCTGCAAAAACGTCAAGTCTTACCAGAAAATCGGTATAATCGTCATCGTATGCCCACGCTTTGTCGGCTAAAGCAAACAATCTCGGATAAGCCATAAGTTCCAGTTTGTTGACGTCGGGGACGTATTCCGTCCACAGCGTTCCCTCGAGTCCTTTTACGTTTTTTTCGATTTCGGAAGGAACTTTGTAATTGAAAGTTTTTTTCAACGGCGTCATTCCGTGCGGATAATCGAAATAGAAATAGAAAAACGGACTGAAAATCATTTGCCTTCCCCTGCCCGCTTCGACGAGAAGTTCCTTATTGGTTGAAGAAGACTGTTTCCAGTACTGCATAACGGCGGTTTTATCGAGGTTTTCGCTGACTCCGTCGTTCCAGACCACGGCTTTTTTCCCGAGAGAGGCAAGGTGGGCTACCATTTCGTTAGTGAACCACCCCTGTAACGCCTTTTCGTCGGCAAGAGAATGTTTTTCCATCCGCTTACGGCAATCGTTACACTCGTACCAGTTCAGTTTCGGGGCTTCGTCTCCGCCGAGATGAACGTACTCCGAAGGGAAAAGCTCGGCTACTTCGCTAAGGACGTCTTTACAAAAGTTTATCGTTTCGTCCTTGCCCGCGCAGGCGATATCTTTGTGTATGCCGAACCTTTCGCTCACTTTCATCGGCTTCCCGTGACAGCTTAAATCGGGATACGAAGCTATCGCCGCGGTAAAATGCCCCGGCATATCGATTTCCGGGATAACTTCGATAAATCTGTCGGCGCAAAAGTTTACGATTTCTTTCACTTCCGCCGCCGTATAAAACCCTTTTATCTCCTTTTTGTCTCCTCTCGTGGAGCTTCTTACGCTGCCTTTTTCGGTAAGGAGAGGATATTTTTTTATCTCCAAACGCCACCCTTGATCGTCTGTCAGATGCCAATGGAACTTATTTAGCTTCAGTTCCGCCATTACGTTGATTTGCTTTTTCAGTTCTTCCACCGTGAAAAAATGCCTTGCGCAATCTATCATAAATCCGCGGTAAGGGTATTTCGGCTCGTCTTCCACGGTCACGCAAGGCAGAGTTTCGCATTGCGAAGCTATCTGATCGAGAGTTTCGGCGGCATAGAATTTTCCTTTTTCCGTCGAGTACTGAATTTCTATCCCCTTTTCGTTGAGAATAAGGCGGTAACCTTCTTCGGGAAGCTCGGGCTTTAACGTGACGACGTAATCGTCTCCCACCGTGCCGTAGCCGTAAACTAAAGATTTGGGTTTAGGTAGAATATTAAGCATTGTCGTTCCCTCCCGCGTCGGGTAAATCGTAATCGCTTTTTCCGTCGGAAACTTTCACCGTGCCGATGTGCGGCGGCTCCGCAGCGCCCTGTCCGACGACGTTAAATACAAGTTTTTCTTCGGTATTCCCGTCGGGAGCATATACCACCGCCCCCCATTGTCCCGCTCCGTAGGAATAGATGCCGTAATCCCACCCCGACGCTATTACTATGGTGGGGACTACCGCGCTGTCGGCATAGCTAATCGTAAAACTCATAGCCGCTATTCCCTCCAGGTTTCCTTTATTCAATGTAATTTCCAAACTGCATCCGCCCTCGTAAAAAGTCGTTTCCGAAGAAGCTCGCGCCGTGGTTTTAATTTCTTTCGTGGGGTCGGCCGAATACAGAACTTCGTAATCCCAGGTAAGAGAAATTTTTTCCCCGTAAGTAACGGTCAGGGTTTTCTGTCCCGTGGTAGAGGTGTCGAAACCGTCGACAAAACTTTCCTCTATCTTTCTTTCCTCGGTAGTTCCGTCGGAAAATCGTACTACCAGCACCGCTTTTTCCAGGTCGAGAATTTCGTCCACGTCATAAACATAAGCAAAACTCCCCGCCTTAAGATAACCCGAAACCACCTCGGCTTGCGTTTGTACGCAGGCGCATAAGCTAAATAAAAAAGCAAAAATTAAAATCATTACGCACGCTTTACGCATTTTTCCCTCCGTAAGTTTTGTTGAGAAGGACAAAATCCGTAAGTCCGTAACTGCCGTCGCCGTTCATATCGAGGAAAATCCAACTTCCGGTAACGTTTTTGAACAACGCTTCCGCCCATCCGTCCACGTCGGAGGAATCGGCTCTGCCGTCGCCGTTTATATCCCCTTTAATATATATTTTGTATGTCAGAACGGTTTTCCCGTCGGCGTTGACGAGTTCTATTTTCATTCCCGCCCTGAGTAAATAATCGGGGTTGGTCCTGCCGTTAACGAGATAGTAATTCCCGTTTCCGTAAGCGTATAATTTCACCGTAAGATAGGAAGAAAGCATATTTTCCGCCTGCAAAACGGTAGTTTCTCCGTCAAACAACACGTATAAGGAAGCGGTGTTCACGACGGCTTTTTCTCCCGCCGCCACGAGTTCGCTCCCCCCGGGAGACAAAACGGTAACCGTCAAAGTAATTTCGGCTCCGAGTAATGTTGCCGTCAGGCTTTGTTTTCCTTTCCTTACGGGATTATAGGTTGCGTTGAAATCATAATAGAAATTTTCAGCTTCAACGCTTAAAGAAAGTCCTTCGAAAGTAAATTTTATCTTTCCGCCGCTAAGGTCAAGCGCCTCTCCGTACGAATAAACGGTCTTCGGCGCGGTTTCGAATATCGCTTCCGCCGAAAGCGTTTTAACAAGATATACGGTTTTCGTCGCGGTAATCGAAGGGTCTTGTTTAAGTTTGACGGTTACCGTCTGCGCTTTGTTCAAATAGTATTCCGACCCGTAAAAGCCCGTAACGCTGTATTCGGTTACGTCGAGAACTCTTTCGGTGCGGTCTGCCAAAATCCCCGTAACGGTCAGAGTAAGGCTGTCCCCGTAAGCAACCAGAGTGTCGGAATCCTTCTCGGATATTTTTATTCCGATTACGGTAGAACGGACGGTAATGTCGAAATATAATTCCGCTCCCGTCGGTATATGCGTAACTTTTACCGAATAAGTCCCGCTTAAAGCGGTATCGTAATTTTCACTCATATAATCGGAAGAATTTTGTTCGGAATAAACGTACTTTTCCTTTTTCCCCGAAAGATAGGTTATTTCAAAAGCAAATCCCGACAAATCGAACTCTTCCCCGACGGAATATACGGTTTTGGCAGGTTTTGAAGTGATTTGGACCCCGCCTTCGGCAATCGAGTCGATTATCGTAAGAAGAAAATACGCTTCGACGGTCTCTCCGTTTTCCTTGGCGTACATAACTTTCGCCTGCTGCTGCCCTACCGAAGTCGCGTCGTAAATCAATTCGTATTCGTTGGACGCCAAAGTACGGTAAGTACCGTTTTCGGTAAGGTATTTTACCGTGGGAAGAGGCGTTTCCCCGAAAGTTATCGTAACGTCGCTTTCAACGTAAAGCTCCCGCCCTTCGACGGCATAGGAAGCCGGGTCTACGGTAAAAATTATTTCCGTTTCGCTTTTCGACAGAGGTCTGACGGTAATTCCGGTATTGCTTCCGTCGGTCAGAAAAATAGTCTCCTCGTCGTATTTCGTCAAAGTAGTCGTCTTTCCCAAAGAAGTGAAAAAGCCGTTGTCCGGACTGAGAAAAGCGTAATTCAGATTGGTTAACTCTTTATTCCTCAAAGTACCCGTCTTCGCTACCGTAGGACGGTAAACGTAAACTTCGTCGGGGAAACGGGTGTTCTGATAACGCCCGTCCACGTTCCCTTCGACTTTGGAATTTACCCTGTAAACCACCAGACCGCTCCCGGGTAATTCGGAGTCGTAAACCCCTGCTCTATCGGAACGGTATTCTATCCAGATACTCTCGTATTCGCTTATGACTATGCGGTAAGCCACAATATCGGTTTCGTTACACAAACTTACGGGCTTAAGCGTATAGGTTCCGCTTTCGGTTATGTTTTCAACCTGATTTTCGTTAAGCACGTCGAGATATTTGTAACGGAGATAAGAAGTCGGATATTGCGGTACGGAATTGTTCAGATGCATAAGGTCCCATTTTCCCACCTGGATACGGTCCGTATCGTAGTCGTAATGGTAAAGGTCGGGCATACCGAGAACGTGACCGGTTTCGTGACACAATAAACCCGTGTCCGCCGCTTCGACGAAATTAAGAGTGAAACGGTTGACGGTAATGCCGTTAAGAGCGGAAGTCTGTTTACCGCTGAGTTTCGAGAGAGTATCCAGTTCCCATGCGTGCGGCCACAAAAGCCCTCCCCAGCTATTTTGGTCGGTATTGTCGTAACCTCCGCTTACCATAAACGTAACGCTGTCCACGTAACCGTCGGAGTTTGCGTCAAGCACCTTTCCCGAATAATCGAAATAACCGTCCGCAGCCTCTACCGCCGCGTTCAGAAGTTCGCTTTCCACTTTATATCTTGTATAAGGGGCGGTATCCTGCGTTATGCTTTTATAGTAGCTTCTGCTTTTTGCCGCTCGATATACGAAAAAAGTTTCCCCCGACAAGGGGAAAAAGGAATTTACGCTTATTTTTCCGTAACTGATTTCTTCATAATAATCTTTAAGGGAATTTTCGCTTCCGTTGAAAAGACCTATAAGAGAAGAGTCCAAAGAATTCTGAACGGAAGAAACGTCCTCGTCGGAAAAACAGATAAAAATAACGAGATTTGAAAGAGTTCCGCTTGTTACGGGAGCTAAATTGGCGGAAGTATAATCTATATAACCGCCGTAATCGACACCCGACAAATCGGCTTTTTCGGAAGAGGAATTTTGCGGAACGGAAACGCACGCCGAAACGCATATCGCCACGACGCTTACCACAATTATTATCCACAAAATTTTCGACCCGTTACGTTTTAATAACATATAATTTATTATATACTTATTTATGCGTAAAGTCAATATCTCCCCTTTGAAGAGAAAGATAAAAAGGCTTTTTTTACAAAAAAATATCGGATTGATTTTTTATCGGAAACGATAATTTTTTCAACCCGATATATTCAAAACACAATAAAAATATATTGTTTATAAAACTACGATTAAGGTATCCTATTTGCTTAATACGGCTTCCGTAAACCCTATATTCTCTCTTCCGCTCAAAGGATTTGCTTTATCTCTTGCGTTGAAATATATTCGGAATTTCCCGTCAAAATAAACCAAATCGCAGGCATAGACGTATTGCGCCATCCAGGTTTTTTCGTAAAATATACCGGGTTCTACGAGATTTTTTACAAACTTGAATTTCTTCCCGTCTTCGCTTGCAAGAAGTCTTATCGCCGACATACTGTCGCCTTTTTCCGTACGGTAAATCCCGTTCTGAAGTCCTATGTATCCGTCCTTAACCCGATATATTTTTATGCATCCGGCGCAACGGTTCATACCGGGGTCGTTTACGTCCGGAGTTATAACGGGCTTTTCTTGCGAAATAAAATTTCCGTCGGGAATATCGCTTTCGGCATAGCTTATGCAAGTCGGTTCGCAAAATCGGCAATCTTCGAGATAAGTTAATCCCGCGCTGTAATACAAGCGATATTTTTCGCCGATTTCCGTCAGAAAGGGATTGCTTATAGAGGTTCCCTTCTCGTAGGTGTGATACGGTTTTTCCTTCGTTATTATCGGTATAGGCTTACTCCACGACACAAGGTCGTCGCTTGTCGTAAGATAAATTTCGGAATACCACTTTCCTCCTACCATACTTATGGCTTTAGGCAAAAGCGGTTGCGTTCTTTCGTAATAAAGATAGTATTTTCCGCCGATACGGTTTATATTGGGGCGCATACCTCTCGGCAAAACTTTTTCGGGACGGGAAAAATTCACCCCGTCTTCGCTCACCGTTTTTACTACGTTATAAAGAGTATGACAGAACATATACCACTTACCGTCGTGCGTTTCTGCAGGCGTAAGTATGGACGGATCGGCTATCACCGTGGAAAAATGCGTATGCTTTACTATAGGATTGCCTTTGTATTGCGTAAAGACCAGTTCGGCAAATTCTTTTGTCGTAACAGGGAAACTTCTCATTCCGCTCCTTTGGATTATTTTTTAATCCTTTTTAATAGTATTTATCCTTATTATAAAACAAGCGGCAACAAGTGCCGCTTGTCATTAAAACGTAACCGTCCTTAATCCATTCTGCCGTTTTGACTGCCCTGAATTAAGTTTTGTCTTATCCTGTTCATATCGAGATAACCGTAATCGTTGCCTTGTATCTGAACAAATCCGTAAGGATAGGGATAAGGATATCCTGCCGCATTACCGCGGTAAGCAGGTGCGGAGCCGCCGTTTTCGTCGTATTTTACCTTCTTATGTTCCTTACCCATACCTCTGAGCATACCTATGGCAAAGTTCAGTAAAATAATCCAGATAGCGAAGATAAGGAAGATATTACGGACGGAGATAAGAGTAACCACCGCATAAAGAAGTCCGTTGCTGTCCAACCACGCCATACTCTGATAGTCGAGTACGCCTCTGGACTCGTTGGAAGGAGTCAAGGTTATGGTCTTGTCCGCATAGGTAACGTAAATGGGCGAGCCGAGCAAAGATTCGGTTATGTCCGCAGCAGGACCTTGGATTGCTCCGAAAATCACGGGAACCAATCCCGCAATGCCTTCCATTCCCTCCATTCCTGCGAGCATACCTTCGATATCCATGGCTATATCCATAGGTTTTCCGAGCATATCGAGTACGTTCCACATAACGGGATCGGTCTGAACCTCTTTCAATGCTTCGTCGTAAAGATAATAATCCACATTCTGCAATTCTCTTTCGTCGAGCAAGAGATGGACGAGAGTAGGTATGGTAAGACGTCCGCCGTTAGCCATCCCTATCCACGGTTCCACGAAAGACTTGTATCCGTCCTTGTCGATACTGGCAAAGTGTATGGTAAGGAGTTGTTTCACTTTTTCGTTGCGGACGCCTTCTTCCTGATATTGTTTCAGGGTAAGTCCGCCGTTTTTCTCGTTTGGCAGGTTGCCGTTATTGTAGTTTCGCAGAATATATTCGTCGAGAAGCGCTTCGTTTACCAAAGCTCTCGCCTGATAGTTGTCTACCAGATCTTCGTAAAAAATGGTATTACTGGTAGCCGAAGCGAGGAAGTCGGGCAAAGCTACGTCCGCCACAACCCACAGACCGCACAGACAGAAGAAGACCACGAGTATAAGAGTAATGGTTTGTTTCGTTATGGATTTTTTCTTGCTTTTTACCACGCAAAGGAAAGCGATGTAATAAATAATTGCCATAACGACTGCGACTATGACTCCCACGAATACGAATATGCCGTAGCTCATTCCGCCTTTGATTATGGGCAGATTGACCAGTACCACCAACGCAATCAGCGCGGGAAATCCTAAAATATGCAAAATAACCTGTAATGCTTTTTTCATAATTAACGTCTACCTCCCTTGCCGTTGACTATCTGAGCGAAGGTTTCGTCCTCTTTTCTCTTATAGAAGTAGAACAGGACGATCATCAAAGCGGTGATACCTGCGCAAACCAAAGCGTACCTTCTGGCTATCATAAATCCGAACAGGCTATTGCCGACTTCGTCGCGAGCCTGCAAGTCGTAAAGCTGTTCCAGCGTATAGCCCATGGTCCCGGGATAACCGGAAGCGTCCATGGTGACTTGACCGATGTTGTCGCCGATAAGCACGCTGCCTACGTTGGCTCCGTGTACGGTGGCGTAGTAATTTGCGTAAGCGTAAGTGCGGATGGTTTCGTCTTCGATAAACGCAAACTTAGGTTTAACTGCGGGATCCTGGTAGAACGAGAAATCTTCCAAAAGGTCCATTACCATATCCACGGTAACTTCGGTTTCGCCCAAAAGCCCGGTCTGATTGATAAGGTCGATGACTTTATCGAGGGTAAGGCTCTTCAGATCGTCAACGCTGAGGCCCCAGTCCGCAAGCACTCCGTTCAAAGCACCGGAAATAATGCTGTTATCCAAAAGTCCGGAAGCGCTCAATCCTTCGCTGAGTTTAACAACGAGTTCGGCAAGACGCTCAACGTTCAGCATATGTTTGTAAGCTCTGCCGTCGGGTCCGTACGCAGCGATATACTCTTCGGTCTTCTGGTAAGAAATCCACTCGGCGCTCGAGTCCACTTTGGCAAGGGCTTTTTCCAGTTCCTCGTCGGCGTTCTTGCCGTTAGCTACGTACTTACCTTCCTTGGTCTCGGCATTGGTTTCCTTCCAGTCGTTTTCAATGGCGAATTTGGATGCGTTATAATCTATCAGAACCTGCACCGCCTGTTTGAATCCGAAGATATAACCGTCGGCAAACAGTCCGTTTTCGCTGTAGTAAGCGTCGGCTTCCTTGTCGTAAGTGATGTTGCTGCCGTCTCCGTTTACCTTCCCGAAGTTGGAGGACTTATACTCGATGTTATAAATCTCACAGAAGCGGTTGACGTCGTCCACGAACTGATTGGCTAAGCCGTCACGGCTTGTCCAGGTAATGACCCAACCCGTCTGATATTTGTAACTGTCCACTTCCACGCCGTATTTTTCGTATTCGGCGGCGACTTCGTCGATTTTCTTAGTGGCGTAAAAGTCGAAGAATATCGATCCGCCCACCATCACTACCAACGTGATAATCAGCATAAAAAGCGTTCGCCCGTTATAGCTTTTGGTGATTATACTGATGACTATCTGCAGAATTATGCTTACAGCCCATACGGCGACGGCAACGAGTACTCCGTACCATTTGGTATCGGAAAACGCGTCTCCCTCGAACAGCGCCATAGACCCTATCAGAACTAAAAGAACGAACAGGGGAAATCCCAACAGATAGGAAATTGTTTTCAGACAACGGTAGCGGTTGTGCTTCTTTCTGAGCTTACTGATGTTCATAATGAAACAATTCTCCTAATAATAAAATTTTCACAATTTATATTATACATATTAAAGCAACCTAAGTCAATATGTAAAATATGCACTCCGCCCCTCTTCCGAATAAGGAATTTTCCGTTACGGGAGCGATTTTCGTTTGCAAATAAATTTTTTTAATATTATAATACTTTTACTATGGCACAAGAAGAAAAAATTATGAATAAAAGCTCGCTTACTTCCGACAAAATGCGGAATATGAAAATCGTCCCTTTGCTCATCAATATGAGTATCCCGGCGATGGTTTCGATGTTTGTTTTGGCATTATACAACATCGTGGACTCGATATTCGTGGCGCAATTCGATCAACGTGCGTTGGACGCATTGAGTATCGCCTTCCCGATGCAACAGTTAATAGTGGCTTTCGCCGTCGGAATCGGCGTGGGAACGAACGCTTACGTTTCCCGAAAACTCGGACAAAAGAAGTATGAAGAAGCAAGTTTAGTTGCCCAAACAGGTCTTTTTATGGCATTAGTCACCGCCGCCGCTTTTGTGGTTGTCGGATTGACTTTATCCCGTCCGTTCATAGCGGCGTTCACCGAAGACCCCGTCACCATAGAATACGGCACCACCTATCTTACCGTAGTCACCTGCTTCTCTACAGGAAGTTTTATAGACATAATCTGCAGCCGTACCTTACAGGCTACGGGCAATATGCGTATCCCTATGATAACCCAACTGGTCGGCGCGATAGTCAATATCGTGTTCGATCCGATCTTTATCTTCGCCTGCGGCTGGGGAGTACTGGGAGCGGCGATAGCCACCGTCCTCGGACAGTTCTGCGCAATGGCTATAGGCCTTCTGGTATTCCGTTTCAAAAAGCAAGACGTAAGCATATTCTTTACAAAGTCTTTCCGCCTGCGCGCGCCGCTTATAAAAGGTATATTGAAAATCGCCGTACCGACTATGGTCATGAACGCCGTAGCGGCTTTCGTTACCACTATTCTCAACCTTATTCTGAAAGCCTACGAGTCGGCGATAACCGTCCTCGGAGTTTACTTCAAGTTGCAAAGTTTTGCGTTTATGCCGGTTTTCGGACTTACGCAGGGGGCGTTGCCGATAATGAGTTACAATTACGGCAGTAAAAATTATAAACGCTTTATGGACGCATTCAAATGGAGTTTTATTTTTGCCGCGGCGATAATGCTGTTCTGTACGATAATTTTTATGGCTATCCCCGGGCTGTTGATGAAACTTTTCAACGCCGAAGGAGCGTTGCTTTCCACGGGAATAATCGCTTTACGTGCGATAAGCATAAGTTTCGTTTTTGCGGCGTTCAACATAGTCTGCACGTCTATGGTTCAGGCTCTGCGTTACGGCACTCTCAGTATGATAATGAGCCTGTTAAGGCAGGTAGTCCTGCTCATTCCCCTTGCCGTTATTTTCTCGATGACGGTGGGCGTGAACGGCGTATGGTTCTCCTTCCCGATAAGCGAAGTCATAGTTACGATAGCTTTCGCTTTCTCGCTAAGACCCATTCTGAAAAAGAAATTTCCTAAGACCTCGCCTCTGCTCGTCACCGAAACGGGAATTTCCGCAGAAGAAATAAATTTGTCGGAAGAAACGACCTTATCCGAAGAAAATCCCGAAGAGCTTAATGCCGAACTTTTCAAGTCGGAACAAGACCAAACTCCCGACGAAGGACGGGAATAAACCGTGGACGGTTACGATATAGCTGTTACTACGGCTTTCGGGAACGAAACCGTAACGAAATCCGAACTTAAAAAACTCGGTTTTCCCGACGCAAAAGCTTTTAACGGTACCTTCACGCTTAAGGGGACGGCTCTCGACGTAGCAAGGCTGAATATGTTTCTGCATACCGCCGAAAGAGTTTTTTTGCAGATAGGCTCTTTCCCCTGCCCCGACTTCGACGCTCTTTACGACGGGGTGAAAGCGCTTCCTTGGGAAAATTATCTGTCCGAGGACAGCCGTATCGTCGTCAACGGAAAAACGGTAAAAAGTAAACTCCTTTCCCTCTCCGACTGTCAGAAAATCATAAAAAAAGCCATAATCGACCGCCTTAAGAAGACCTTGCGGACTTCCGTCTTTGCCGAAAACGGAGCGATAAGCAAGGTGGAATTTGCTTTGCGCGAGGACGAAGCCACGGTATATATCGATACGTCGGGGGCAGGGCTACATAAAAGGGGCTACCGCAATCTGGTGGGAGAAGCGCCGCTTAAGGAAACTCTCGCCTGCGGACTGTTGCTTTTGTCGGACTTTTCGGCGGACAAACCCCTCGTCGATCCTTTCTGCGGTTCGGGGACGATAATTACCGAAGCCGCAAGAATGGCTCTCGGCATAGCCCCCGGCAAGGGGCGTTCCTTCCACTACGCCGACTGGAAGAAATTCGATAAAACCGTCTTTAATACAGTTCTCGAGGAAGCGGCGGACAACGAAAAATTGCGAAAGCTGGACTTTGCCGGGTATGATGCAGACCCTGCTGCGATAAAACTCAGTCTCCGCCACGCAAAACAAGCGGGCGTAAGCGATTACGTTCATTTCCAGGTACGGAACGTAAGCGAATTCAGTTCTGCGAAAAAATACGGCTGTATCGTCACCAATCCCCCCTACGGCGAACGTCTGCTTTCGGCTCGGGAAGTGGAAAAATTGTACAAAATTTTCGGGGACGTCTGTAAAAAAATCCCCGACTGGTCGATAAACGTAATAACTTCCTTCCCGCAGTTCGAAAAATATTTCGGCAGAAAATGCGACAAAAACCGTAAGTTCTTCAATGCGGGAAAAGAGTGCCGTTATTACTCTTTTGTTCCGAAAAAATAACTTTTCCCTCCCTTAAAGCGACCTTTACCGTCCTCTGCTCAATTCGATATTTTGCAAAACGATTCGATATTGACACAGAATATTGAATTATGTTATATATAAATTATAAAGGTATACATAAAAGTTTAATCCTTTTTTTTTACCGCAGACAAAACAGCCGATCGTAAGCAAACTTTCAAAGAGGTGCATTATGAAACGTAAAATAATTTCC
>CALVNL010000015.1 GCA_944349655.1 uncultured Clostridia bacterium | reverse complement strand
ATTTTTACAAGGTCGCTTACCGACGCCCGCAATACGTTTTCGAAGTCGCCGAAAGTGGCGAGAAGTTCTCTTGCGATTTCTTTGGTATCTTTATAGGGAATCCCGTAAAACAACAAGAATTCCAGTATCTGGTGGGGAAGAAGGGTCTTCAGACCGTTTTCTTCCACCACCGATTTTACTCTGTTGCGGTGACCTTTACGGGATACTTTTTCATCCATTATCGGTAACGATGTCAGAGAATAACCACACCGTATTCCGCCGCGGCGGCGCAGACGGTTTCTTCGGGGCGATTGATGTTTGCAAAACGTACGGTTTGTTTTCCTGCGGCTAAACTCACTACTTTGTTGAGAGCGCAATTTACCGCAGTTTTTATCATATCGGGCGACAATTCGGCTTGTTCTTCTTCACGGTCGGAAGAGAGGAATTTTATCCCGTTTCCTTCGGCTTCGGCTACGGCTTTTTCTCCGACGGACGCGAGGAAGGAATTGATTACCGGAATAACCACCGCCAGTCCGTCGCCGTCGGCGAGAGCGTCGGTCATCTGAGCCGAAATAGAAAGGTTTTCGCACAGGGCGACTTTCTTGCGGATAACTTCTTCCGCGGCGTCCGATACGGCTTTCTTTTCGGAAAGATAAGCGATTTCTTTTTCGATTTCCGCGGCTTTGGCTTTAGCGGAAGCATATTCTTCTTCGTCGAACTCGTCGTCGGTTATTTGCGAGGACAGATATTCAGCCGTATAGTGCATTGAGAGAAGTTCGTTTTCGGCTTGAGCCTGTTCGGCGGAAAGCCTTTCTTTTTCCGCTTCGTCGTACGCTTGTTTCAGATCGGCTATAGCGTTCTCGTCGGGTTCGGGGAGAGGTTCTTCCCTGTTTGACGCGAGCAGTTCGGAAATACTGTTTTCCAAAGAGTTGATGCGTTCGTAAAGCGCGTCGGCTTCTTTTATGTTTGCCTCGAAATTTGCTTGTTTTTGGGCAAGTTCGTTGGAAACGAGGGATATTTCTTCCAAAGCTTTTTGGCGATGTTCTTCATTGCGACGGATTTCGGCAAACAAGCCCGCTACGGCTTTTCCTTTTGCCGCCGCGGCTTCGCTTCCTGCGGCCATTCCGTGTTCGAGAAGGTAGGACAGATATACGTTTCTCTTTTCGTCGGCTTCCTTGAGTTCTGCGAAAAGTTCGTCTTCGGTCTTTTCGTCGGAAACGATTTCTTCCAGGAAGTCGTATGCGCTGCGGCCTTCGAGAGAGGGCGCGATGTCTTCATCGTAAGAAAGCCCCATTTCATTGATTTCCCGTGCGAGATTTTCCGCTTCGTCCACGAACGGAGCGATGGAAGCGTTTATTTCTTCTATTTGATTTCTGAGGAAAACGAGGTGCTGACGCAGGAAAACTTTATCGCTTGCGTTGGCGCCCTTTTCTTTTGCGAAATCGGCGTCGCTTTCGGCAAACGCTTTTTCCAGCGCCTGAACGGTGGTGCAACCCGCGTCTTTAAGCAATCCGTTCAAAGCCGTGGTTTTGGCGTCGCGGCTGGCTTCCAGACTTTCTATATAAACTTCGCAAAGGCGGTCGCGTTCGCGGAGTTGTCCGAGACGTTCGTCTATCCTTTCCAGTTTTACGTGGTATTCGGCAAGCACCGAAAGATTGGATTTGAGTTCATCGTTATATTTTGCGTAGGAAGAAGAAAGACGGGCGTTTTCCATACCGAGTTCGGTTTTGTCGGAAATACGGTTGTGGCAAACGGGGCAGACGGCTCCGTATTCCATATCGTCCACTTCTTTACAGAATGCCATACGGGCTTTTATGCCTACCAGTCTGTCGGTGACTTTGTTTTTGCGGTTTTCGCAGGAGGCAACGTAATCGTTGAGGGCCGTTTTGGCTTTGGTGAGCGCTTCTATGTCCTCGGCGTAACCTTTTCTTGCGTCCTTGTTGTAACGTATTTTCTGCTGAGCCGCGCTGATGTCCACCGAGAGGGTGTTGCAGAGAATTTTGCTCTTGAAAAGCTTCATACGCTTTGCGTCGGTGTCGGACAATGCGTCTTCGCCTTCGGAAGCTATTATTTCTTCGGTGGAAGCTATTTCCTTTTGCAGTTCGGCGATAACCGTCCTCTGCGAGGAAATGAACCCTTCCAGAGTGGTAAGACGTTCCCGTTTGTCGTCAAGCATGGTTTCGAACGCCACGCCTTCTCTTACCGAACGGCGTTTTAAGTAATCGTATTTGACAGAAGAAAGTTTGTCGTAAACGGAACGGTATTTTTCGTTCCATTCGTTGAAGGACTCGTATGCGCTTTTGGTTTCGGAGTCTTCAGCCTGTTCGCTTTTTGCTTCCGAAATCACCTCGGCTACGGCGTTTTCCTCTGCGTTTTCCGCTTTTTCCGCGACGGCGTTTTCCACGGAAAGTTCGTCCGTCGAAGAGTTATCGGCGGTTGTATTGTCAACGTATCCGTTTTCCAGTTCGGTTAAAAGGGCGTCGGTTTCGGCAGTCAGGGCCACTACTTTATCGTTATAGAAAGAGTAATTGTCTTTTTTCTCTTCCAAAAGGGCGGCGGAAGACGCGAGATCCTTTTCAAGAAATTCCAGTTCCGACGTTTTTTCGTCGAGCGTCGCTCTCAGTTCTTCCGTTTCTTTTTTGAGCCGATCGGCTTCTTCGTAGGTCTGAAGAATGTCTTCGAGTTCCTTGTATTCGGCGAGACGGGCTTCTCTCGAAGCGTAAATTTCGCTTTGGGTCTCCTTTTCTATTTTCTCTTTAAGGGCGGAGACGGTTTCTTTCAGAATCGCGTTCCGAGCGCAGGAAGTTTTAATCTCTTCCAATTCGGCAAGGCGGGAAAGCAGTTTTTCTCTTTCTGCGGTTTTGTCTTCCAAAGAAGCGTCGAGAACGTTGCCGTAAACCAATTCGTCCAACGCTTCCGCCTGAGCTACGGTTATGGCGTAATCGTTACGGTAAGAAGCGCTTGCCTTGTCGAGTTCTTCCCGGTCGAAGCCCATACCCGAAAGGAAGGATTTAATATAGTCGTCGGTATCGGAAAGGAAAGCTTCTTCGTCGCAGGGGGAGGCGTTGGTTTCCCATCTGGAACGGGAAAGTACCGCAAGGTCTGAAAGCACGGCGTCAGTCGCCTCGTCGGAAAGTTTATCCTCTCCCGAATAAACTTCGACGCCGCTTGCAAAGTTTCTGACGACGGTATAAATTTTTCCGTCGAGGTCGGCATTTAAGATAATTTCTCCTGAAAAGACCGCTTCGTTTCCGAAAAGCAGAGATTCCAGTCCGGCGATTGCTTCGTCGGCGTTTTTGACGTTGGCGCCGGCGGTAAAGTCGTAATAAGCGTTTGCACCTTCAAAGTTTTTGATTTCCAAGGTAAGAAGCTTCATTGTTCCCTCCGTTTTTTGTAGTTCCCGTCGGGGAGAGCACAACATATTGTGGAGCGATTTTTTCTCCGGGAAAGTGCTGGCGCTTCCGACGTATTTTGTGATATAATAACCTGCGTTGCTTGGACGAGGAATACGTCAGGTATAACCGTCGCAATATCCGTTAAAGGCTATTATAATTAATTATACTATAAAACGATATGATTTTGCAAGATGAAAAGCAATATCAATAATTGTCAAGGAGAGAGAAAGATTTATGGGCTTTGTCAGGCTGGGGAGCGACTACATAAAAGCGTGTTATACGCAGGTGGACAACGTGTTTTTAACGTCCTATCTTCCTGCCGCCGACGGACTTGACGTAAAGATATATCTGACGGGTCTGGCATTTGCCGGGAGCGGAGAGGAAAGGAATACTCTCGAGAAAATGGCTCTTCTTTTGCATACCGACGAAAACAGGATACTGGAAGGCTTCCGATACTGGGAGGAAAAAGGATTGGTGGCGGTGACTGCCGCGTCGCCTTTTTCGGTACAATATCTTTCGGTAAAGACGCCGTTGAAACCGATTATAAAAATCAACGCCGAAAAATACAAGACGTTCTGCGACGAATCTGTGCGGCTTTTCCCCGAAAAAATACTCACGCCCAACGAGTACAACGCATATTTCGAACTGATGCAGACGTACAAGTACGAAACCAACGCCGTATTGCTGATAATGCAATACTGTAAGGATTTGGGGGAAGGGAAACTCTCCACGCCTTACGTTCTGGCGGTGGCGGAGGACTGGGCGAAACAAGGACTGACGACCGAAAAGAAGGTGAGCGAACATATAACGGAACTGGAAAACAATTCCGAGGACATAAGGCAGATTTTCCGCGCGATGGGGATAAAACGAGCTCCCGCTCTCGAAGACCGGCAATTATACTTGAAATGGACGAAGAAGCAGAATTTTGCTTTAGACGCCATTCTTACGGCGGCAAAGGGACTGAAAAAACGCGGCGGAACGGAAAAGCTGGACGAAACGCTTTCCGAACTGGCAAACGCAGGGGCTTACAAGGCTTCGGAAATAGCCGAATATATGTCGGACAAGGAAAACAGGAAAAATCTCGCGATAGAGCTGTCGAAAATTTTAGGGACTTATTACGGCAGCACCGACGGACTCGTGGAAGTTTACGTCCAGCCCTGGCTTAATTTAGGTTTCGAGGCGGAAGCGTTGAAAAAACTCGCCAAATTCTGTTTTCTCAGGAACATAAGGAGTTTCGACGGGTTGCGGCAGACCGTGGAAAGATTTTACAAGAAGGGTATAATCAGCGACGGCGGAATAGACGACTATGTGAAACGGCAGTTGCAGATAGACGAATATTTGCGGGAAGTTTTCGAAAAAGCGTCGTATTTCGGGACGATAACCAACCGAGACAGGGAAAATTACCGCACCTGGACGGAATGGGGATTTTCCAAAGAGGCGATATTTGCCGTAGCCGAAAGCTGCGCGGGACAGGCGTTTCCTTTGCAGGCAATTAACCGTACGCTTGCCGCGTTCAGGAGCGAAGGCGTTACCGACGAGGAAAAAATAAAGGAAAAACTGGCTGAAAAGACCGCTTTTTCAAAGAAAGGACAGGGAAAGGAAGAAAAAGACTACCTGAAACACGCTTACAGCGAGGAACAATTAAAGAGCGTGTTGGTGAATTTTGACGATTGGGTGGATTGATGAACGAACTGACCGAAGCCAAAGCCCTGCTGGCGGAAAGGAAAGCTCTTGCCGAAAGGACTTACGAAGAAAAACTGAACGAATTGAAAAAGGACCCCGTTTTCGACGAGGCGTACCGTCGTCTTGCCCGTCTGAAATTCGAAATAGCCCGCAGAGAGGTATACGGACTGGAAAAAAGCGATCTCGAAAAGGAAAAAGAGGAAGCGGAAAAGACGGTGGAAAAATATTTTGCCGAAAAGGGCGCCAAGGCGGACGGAGCGGATTATTTTTGCAAAAAATGCAACGATACGGGCTACGTCGGAGGAAAAAGATGTTCCTGCCTGGAAAAGCTGAGGGTGGAAACAGCCTTGAAAAACAACCCGTCTCTTTCCTCGGTTCCTGCGTGTTTAGAGAATATCGATTTCGGTTTTTACGGTAAAAATGGGGATTTATATAAGAAATACGCCGCTTTTTTGCACAAAAAAGTAGTGGACGGAGAGATAAGATATTGCACGATTTTAGGGGCGAGCGGCACGGGAAAAACCTATCTTGCCGCCACGGCGGCGCGGGAAGCGTTGGAGAAAGGAAGATCGGCTTCGGTGGTAAAAAGCGTGGTTCTGAATAAAATATTTCTGAATTACCATTGCGCTCCGCTGGAAAAGAAAGAGGAAATATGGGCGAAAATAACCGACCCCGATTTCCTGGTAGTCGACGACCTCGGAGTGGAGTCGTTGCTCAACAACGTTACTATACAGTATCTTTACGAACTGATTACCGAAAGAGCGGATAAAAAAACCGTTATAACCACCAATTTCGATTTGAAAAAGCTGGAAGACAGATACGGACAGAGAATATTCAGCCGCCTTGCCGACAAACGCCTCGGAGCTATGATTCTGACCCAAGGGGAAGATTACCGTCTGACCGACGGAAAAATTTGAAAAGTATTGACTTAAAAGGAAAATTTGATATAATTTTAATATAATTCGTTATAAAAAGAGGAAGAAAAATGATTTCTGCCGTTACTTTCGAGGTTATAGACTGGAACTCCCGCCTGTTGGATCTGGTGGTGCGGTTATTGGTCAGCGTATTATGCGGATTTGCGATAGGTTACGAGAGAAAGACCCGCTCCAAAGAGGCGGGTATCAGAACTCACGCCATAGTGTGTCTTGCCGCCGCGCTTATGATGGAAATATCTCTCTACGGAGTAGGTAAATATACCGATACGGGGCGTATCGCCGCGCAGATAGTTTCCGGCATAGGTTTTTTGGGCGCCGGGATTATTTTTTACCGCAGAGAAATGCTGCACGGGCTGACCACGGCGGCAGGCATATGGGCTACGGCAGGTATCGGTATGGCGATAGGCGCGGGGATGTATTCCATAGGTATCATCAGTACCGTACTTTTGGTTTTGTTGCAGGTTATACTTCACCGTCCGCTTAAGATAATGAAAGGCAGAGTTCTGACCACTTTGAGAATAACCGTTTCCATGGAATCCGCCGATACGGTGGACAGAATACAATACCTCTTCGACGCGAAGAAGTTTCTGAAATTCAAAACGGTAAATTGCGGCGAAAATATCGGCGCGGAAATCGAACTCGTCACCGAAAAGAGTTTTACCGCAAAAGAACTTTACGATATTTCCAAAAACAACAGTTTTATAAAATCCCTCGAAAAGACCGACGAAATATAATCGTCCGATTTCTTGAAAAGACACAAAACGGCTCTTTCGGGAGCCGTTTTTTTATATTCGGGTAACCTTATAAGAGATTAAAGAAAAACCCTTCAAAGATTATAAGGAAGCGGAATTATTTTCCTTGAGTCGTTTGTAGCCTTCGAGATTATCGTTTTCGCTGACGGTTATTTCCTCTAAGGACAGGTAGCGCATTATTCCCATGACCAGTAAGATCCCGGCGGGAAGAATGAGCGTTTTTTGCGGATGCATACCCTTTATCGCAGCCCTTTTTTCCACGGGAGTGGCGAGTATGCGTGAAACGGTATCCTCCATTTCGGCGTAAGTTATTTTTTTGAGGTGGATTTTCGACGGGTCGTAAGGTTCTATCCCGTCACGGACCGCCACGAGGGAAGAGGTGGTGCCGCCGATAGTCACCATTTCGGTAAAAGGCGGGACTTCGCCGTATTCGGGAACTCTTGCGTCGATTAGTTTTTCCGCCTCTCTTCGGTCGAGGGAATAGTCCTTTATCCTTACCGCCCCGAGGGGAAGGGAATGGGAATAAACAAGACCTTTTTCGTTGCCGACGGCAAGTTCGCTGGAAGCGCCGCCCACGTCGAGGACGGCTTGAAAAACTCCTCTGCCGCAGTAGGCTCCGTCGAAACCGATTTTTGCTTCGGTCTGAGGCGACAACACGTCGAGAGTTATTCCGTCGGCGGAAAGCAAAGCGGCAAAGTCCTTTCCGTTATTTGCGCTTCTTACCGCTTCGGTGGCAAAGACGAAAACTTCGTCCGCTCCGTTATCGAGGGCGAAGCGGCGGAAAGATTTTATCGCTTCGCTTGTTCTGGCGGCGGCTTCGGGCAGTATATTCCCTCCCGGCACGAGTTTTTCGGCAAGCTGAGTATTGGTAAGATATTTTTTTCCGTTCAGAAGCAGCCTTACGGAGTTGCTTCCGACGTCGATATAAGCGTAATTCGTCATTCGAAAAGTTCCCGATTTTTTTTGATTTTGGTTTTTATCGTGTGGAGGGTGTTGTCCACTTTCTTGACGGGCATAGATACCAGTTCGGCAATTTCGCTGTAGGTGTAGCCGTCCAGATAATATCGTAATACGTCCAGTTGGGCGGGTTTGAACAAGGAAGCCATTTTTTCGTAAAAATGCTCCACGCCTTCCCTTTCTATATAATTGTGGACGGGGTCATAGACCAGTTCGGACGGGAGATTGTTGTCCAGTCCTTCCAACGTTACGGCTTCGTTCAGGGGACGGTTCTTGGCGCGGGAAGAACGGCGTATGGCGTCTTTTATCTGACTTCCGATACACATACTGACAAAGGCGGTGAGGTTGTCGTTTTTTTCGGGGTCGAAGTCCCTTATCGCTTTGAAAATACCCATCAGCCCTTCCTGCAGAAGGTCGTCGTAAGTTCCGCTCACCAGAAAATATTTTCTCGCCTTGCTGCGTGCAAGCCACATATATTTGGATATCAACGCCTCCATACATTCGGAGTCGCCGCTTTTTGCCCGCAATATCAGATCTTTTTCCTGAGAATTGTCCATTTTAACCTCGGTTGTTTACCCTCTCTGTCTGACGCATTCGTAGAGCATTATTCCTGCCGCTACGGAGGCGTTGAGGGAATTTATCTTGCCTTTCTGCGGAAGGGAAACCGCTCCGTCGCAGAGTTTTCTCGTAAGGGAATGTACGCCGTTTCCTTCGCTGCCGATGACTAAAGCCAAAGGGCCCGTCAAATCGGCGTCGAAAACGTTTTCGCCGTCCATATCCGCCGCCAGAACCCTTACGTTGCGGTCTTTCAAATCTCTTATGACGTCGTTGAGATTGTTGACTTTGGCGATTTTAACGTGACTTGCCGCTCCGCAGGAAACCTTTATGACCGTGTCCGTAACTCCGCAGCACCTGCGACGAGGAATAATTATTCCGTCGGCACCCGCACACTCGGCGGAACGGATTATCGCGCCTAAATTGTGGGGGTCTTCTATCCCGTCCAGAAGGAGCAACATAAGGTCGTCTTTCGTAAAGAGTTCCTCGTAGTCGCAATAGCCGTAATCGGTGGCTATTCCGATAAAACCGCGATGATTTTCCCCTGCGGAAAGTTTGTCCAGAACTCGCCTGTCCACGTATTGAACGGGGATTTTTTTCTCCCGACAAAGGTCGGCGATCGGCTTTGCGTTGAGGTTGGGGGCGTCTTTCAATATCAACACTTTTTCCACCGTGACGACCGAACGCAACGCTTCGTAAACGGCGTTTCTTCCTATCAGTAACACTTTCAGACCTCCTCGTCTTTTTTCTTGTTTTCGGTTCCCGAAACATTAAATTCGGAAAACCTATCCGAATAAATCGCTTCGTATAATTCGGCAAGACGGTCATTCTGACCGCTCAGATACAGGTATCCCGTGACCGCCTCGAACGCCGTCGCAAGCTGGTAGCGGTATATCCCCGCGTGTTTCGGGACGGTGTTTATTTTGGCGTTTTTTCCTTTATTGAAAATGAACCTTTCCTCTTCGCTCAGCAACGGAAACATTTTTTTGGCGTCTTCGGACTGAGAGGACGCGCAGACGAAAGAGGAAGCGAGTTCGTGTAAAACGTTGTTTTTATAAGGGTTACGTTCCATTACCGCAGCCCGTATGAAAAGGGTATGCACGCCGTCGCCGACGAAACTTAAGGTAAGAGGATTAGCCGAACGCAGGACGTCGACGGGTACGAAGTCCAGGGAAAAAGGTAAATATTTCTTCATAACCCTTCAATTATAGCGTATCCGACGTATTATTACAAGCGTGTAAAGCCATTCCTTGTGCCTGTTTTTACCTCTGCCGAGGGGAGAAACGCTATTGACAAAACGGTTAATAAGATATATATTATTTATATGAGAAAAAAGGCAGTTACGGGATTATTCTTGATTTTGACGGTCGTTATGCTTGCGGCCGTAGTCAGCGGTTGCGTCGACAAGTACGGCGTACCCGACGGGTATGTGGAAGTGGAGAGCCTCCGTACCGATCAGGCCAACGTGGCTTTAAGCCCCGCAGGAGACACTTCGACTTTTCAGACCAATATCGAAATTCTGCCCGCAAACGCCACCAACAGAAAACTCGTGTATTACGTTCCCAGCGAGTATAAAGGATACGTTCAGGTCAGCGACACGGGGCTTATAACCGCCGTTCAGCTCACGCCCGAAGGCGAAAGCGTCCCCGTTAAAGTTTATTCTTCCTCCAATCCGAACGCTTACCTCACCATAAACGTGGTGGTGGAATACGTGGAAGTCAAGGAAATTACCTTTACCGAGGAAAAGATTTCCTTGCTCTACAACAGCGAGGGCGTAACGGTAACGCCGGTCTTTGCGCCGTCGCACGCGCAGGACGGGAGGGCGGTTACTTTTTCTTCTCTCAACAGTAACGTCGCAACGGTGGATTCGACGGGGTTAGTCACGCCCGTTTCGGCAGGCAATACCCATATTCTTGCGGTGGGCAGGACGTCTTCCGGTAAAGAAATAACGGGACGTATTCCCGTAGTGGTAACTTATGCGGCGGGTCGATACAGACTGGAAGTCAGCGACAGCGCTCCGCAGTACGAACAGGTCATAGGACAGTTCAAACCCATCAATTTCAATCTTATGGTGCTGGACGAACATTCCGATCCCAACGTATTCATTCAATGGTACGTGGACAGCGAAAGGGTGGTGGGAATGGACAATCAACCCCAGTATCAGCATATTCCTTCGGTTTCCACCCGAACTTCTTACAGGGTGTCGGCTGTGGTTTCCACCAGAATGGAAGAGCCTAAGACTTACTATTCCGAACTGATTACCATTCACAATCCATTCAACGGTTATACCTATAATTACGGCAATCTGGCCTCGGGCGGTTATCAATACGGCGACGTGGTTACCTTCGAGCTTACCGAAGGTTCGGACGATATAGCGGAGTACCGTTGGTATCTTTCCAAAGCGGGAGAAAACACTTCCTTGTTCGTGGGGACCACTCTTCCTTCCGCACGCAATCTTACCCGCCGTCTCAACATCGAAGGGAATTTCGTTCTGAAAGCCGAAGGCGTGAGCGTTAACGGAACGGTGATTTCTTCGAGGGAATTTAATTTCGGCGTAACGAGATTTTTCGTAGGGGATACCCTGCTTATAGACACCTTGCTTATCGACGACGGAATTCCGCCGGAAAGCTATAACTTCTATATCGCCGCATTTTCCGACGACTCGGAAAGAGAGGACGATTTCGCTTTATACGATTATCTTTCGGCGGCGTTGCAGGGAGAAACCTTCCGTTATCATCTGTCGAGCGCGGGATATTACAAACTGGCTTCGCAGGCTATGTTGGACGGCGTCGTGGCGAAAGTCGACGGGAAAGAATTTACGTTATTTAGCGATTATATAAGAGTTTACTCCGAAAACTTCACCGATCTTTCTTACGATAACGATATTATAGACGCGTCCGATCCCGATTTCGGGGTGACGGACGAAGTGAAGATACACGGAGTGACTATCGGCGGAATAAACGACGGCGGCAACAAAGTGCTGATAAGCTGGGATCCCGTCCGAAAAGCCGGCTCCTATACCGTGGAAATCGTCAAGGACGGATCGCTTTATATTCTCGGCGACGGCAGAGAGGGCGCGGAAAGTTTCGGCGAAAATTATCTTATCGTTCCGTCGGAATACGTAACCTTGAACGACAAGTTTACATTAAGGATCAAACAAAACGGCAGTCTGTTCACGCCGACGTATTATTACGGATATCCGGCGGTCGAAGGACGTGAAGATTATTATTTCGGCACGGTGAAAGAAGAACATTATTCCTATCTTTCGGCGGTGGACGGGATTTACACTTCCTATCTGCGTAATATGGAGCAGTTGGGGCAAATTCTGAGATACGTCGCAATATATTCGCCCACGGGCAACGCGTCCATAGCGTACTCCGTGGAAAAAATAGACGGCGCGGATTACAACGTGTTCACGATGAAACTGTATTTCGATTTCGACCTCGGAAAAGCTGCGCAAAAATATCCCTCCGACGCGAAAAGAGAAGACGTCGCGGAAGAATTTGCCGACCTATATTTAGCTATATGCGGCGCTCAGAACGCCTATTGTCCGTCGGGAATATACCGTTACCGTTTAGGGTATGACGGGCAAGGCGGATATAGCGTAGCCGTGCTTATGCCGGTGGGCGGAACAATATTGCATACCGAAGAGGTTTCCTTTACCAAAGGCACGTCGGTCAATTATTCCGAAACACCCTACGGAGCGAATTTTTCCTCGCACGCCATAAACTACAGAAGAACTCAGGTTAAAGTAAACGACGGAGACCAGCTTTACGCCGCCGCCGAAAAAGGATATCTGCCCGTGGCGGGGAACGATTCGGTGAGAGTGCTTTACAACAAAATACTTACCGTGGTCAATTCGATAATCGATGCGGGAATGACGGACAAGGAAAAGGCGTTGGCGTTTTTCGATTATCTTACGGTAAACGTGATTTACGACAAAGAGCTGGAGGCGCTCAGCGCTTCTCCCGACGCAGACCTTTACCGTTACGCAGGTTTCAGACCGGAAGGAGTATTCGACGACGGACGCGCCGTTTGCGACGGAATAAGCAAGGCTTTTGTCTTACTTTGCGCGATAGAAGGCATACCTTGTCTGAGGGTAACGGGGACGGTAAACGGAGCCGCCCATTCCTGGAACAAAGTTCTGATAGACGGAGAGTGGTATATCGTCGACGCGACCCACGGGTCTTTGAATGTGGACGGTAAACTCTATTCCAACCACCGTTATTTCCTGATAAGCGACGCCGATTACGAAAGGTACGACGGCAAAGTCGTCGAGTACGGAGCATATCCGTCGGCTACGGCAAGTTACGATTATTACCGGCAGAACGAAGTTAACGGACTTTCCCTCACCGTGACGAGCCGTGAAGACTTGCAAAATCTGGTAAATTCATTCGGCAGGGTAACTTCCGACGTGGACGTCGAAATTCTGTTCGATCCGCTTTACGCAGACGGACAGGAGGCGATTTCTGCGGAAACGGCGGCGTTGGAGTCCGTTTATAACAAAATCAAAAGCGAGGTTATTTTCCTGTCGCAAAACAGGGCGATAATCACTTTACAGAAACTTTAATTTATTTCTTCGGGAGTTTTATTTATGTTGGAAATCAAGAACGGCGAATGTTTTTTGGGCAGGACGCTGACGTTGTCGGACGGAAAGAAGGAATTGTCTGTGACGTTGGACGTAGGACCGAGAATAATCGATTTTCGGGTGAAAGACGGTTTTAATATAATGTACGAGGACGTCTCCGACGCGGTGAACAAGGACGTTTCTTCCTATTACGGAGAGGGGGCGCATTGGCATATTTACGGCGGGCACAGGCTTTGGCTGAGTCCCGAGGATATCACGACATATTATCCCGACAACGGGGAAGTAGCCTTCGAACTCATTCCCAACGGAGTGGAGTTCAAACCGAAAGCCTGGGAAAAAGTGGAGGTTCAGCCTTCGGTAAAGGTGGAATTTCTGCCCGACGGAGAAATAAGAATAACTCATTCAGTCACCAACCTCGGCAAGGAAAGAAAACTTTGTCTTTGGGCGTTGACGGTAATGAAAAGCGGAGGGGAGATGACCGTGCCGCTGTCGAACGAAGACACGGGTTTTCTCGCTAACCGCAATATAGTTATGTGGCCTTATGCGTCATTTGCCGACGGAAGGTTCGCTTTAAGCGACGGAAAAGCCGTGCTGAAAAGTTCGGAAAAAATCGCGCCTCCTTTCAAATTCGGAATTTATAAGAGAGAAACGGAAGCGACTTACGAGCTTGAACGAAACGGAGAAAAAGTACGTTTTACCAAACGCATACAAGGCGAGGACGGAGCGGAGTATCCCGATTATTGCTGCAATTTCGAAAGTTACTGCACCGACCTTATTCACGAGATAGAAACGCTTTCGCCCGTACGCACCGTGCCGACGGGAGAAACGGCTGTTCATACCGAAATCTGGAGACTGGAAAGAAAATAAAATTCGATTCCGTAAAAAGGGTAAGCCGCCGCGTTTATCGCGACGGCTTTTATTTATATAAGGATAGGAATATTCCCGAAAAAGACTTAAAGTTTGACGATGACAACGCCTTCTCTGGTATCTTTTACCGAATATCCGAGAGCGGCTATTTTGTCCCGAAGTTCGTCGGCGAGGGCGAAATTCTTTTCCTTTTTCGCCTGCGTGCGTTGAGCGGAAAGGTCGAGAACTTCTGCGGGTATTTCGCCGTTATCCGTTTTGGGTGCGGTTATCTTGTCGAAAGACAAACCGAAGACTTTATCGAATTTCAGAGCCAAAGCGTAAACGTCGGCAGAGTACGGTTCCTTGACGAGATTGAACAGTACCGCAAGAGCGAGCGGAATGTTGAGGTCGTCGTTTATGGCGTCCTCGAATTCTTTTTCGTAGGAAGCGATTTTTTCCGCCGTGAGGGAGGAAGAGCCGTTCTTATGTTTGAAGAGGGCGGCGTTTAACCTTTCGCGGCTGGTTTTTGCGGCGGAAAGTCCCTCGAAAGTAAAATTGAGTTTTTTACGGTAATGAGCGTTGAGACAGAAGAAACGGAAATCCAACGGATCGTATCCTTTTTCCGCAAGTTGCGCGATGGTGTAAGTGTTTCCGAGAGATTTGCTCATTTTGCCGCCGTCCACCAGCATAAATTCGCCGTGCATCCAGTAGTTGACCGTCTGTTTTCCGGCGAGCGCTTCGTTTTGTGCTATTTCGTTTTCGTGATGAACGGGAACGGCGTCGATACCTCCGGTATGTAAGTCGAATACTTCCCCGAGATATTTTTTACTCATTGCGCTACATTCGATGTGCCAACCTGGATATCCCATTCCCCACGGGCTTTCCCATTGCATAATGTGGTTTTTATCGGCTTTTTTCCAGAGTGCGAAATCGGCAGGATGCCGTTTTTCGGTGTTTTCTTCTATTCTCGCCCCCGCTTCCTTTTCAGCAACCGACTGACCCGAGAGTTTGCCGTAGGAGGGGAATTTGGCTATGTCGAAATAAATTCCGTCGCTTATTTCGTAAGCATAACCTTTTTCCAGCAAGGCTTGCACGAAATCGATCATTTCGGGAATATGGTCGGTGGCTTTGGCGATAATTTCGGGTTTTGCGATATTGAGGGCGGCAATGTCCTTGAAGAACACGTCGCTGTAGAAAGCGGCTATTTCCCAAGGAGTTTTTTTCTGTTCCCTGGCGGCTTTCTGAAGTTTGTCCTCTCCGTCGTCGGCGTCGGCAAGGAGGTGACCTACGTCGGTAATGTTCATTACGCCTTTTATCTTATAACCGTCGTAACGCAGTACCCGTCTTATGAGGTCCATAAAAATATAAGTGCGGAGATTGCCGATATGCGCGTAGCTGTAAACGGTGGGTCCGCAGGAATACATAGTGACGAGTTTTTCCGCCAAGGGACGGAAATCTTCTTTCTTTCGGGTAAGGGTATTGTAAACTTTCATATAAACTCCGTACCGCCGAAAAGCGGTCTGTAAAAATTTTATTCTGCGCAGTTGTTGTCGTCTAACGACTGAGCTATGGTGTAACGGCAGGCGTGGATATCGAGTTTGGCTTCGATTTCCCCGAGACGTTTATTGATACGTCCGAATTCTTCCAGCACCGGGTCGGGAAGTTTCTGGTCGAGGTCGTTGTATTTTTCCCCGTGCATACGGACCACTCTGCCCGGCACGCCCACTACGGTGGAGTGGGGCGGAACGTCTTTCAGAACCACGCTTCCGGCTCCTATTTTGGAAAATTCTCCCACGGTGACGGGACCGAGGACTTTAGCGCCGGCGCTTATCATAACGTCGTTTTTGATAGTGGGGTGTCTTTTGCCGACGTCTTTTCCCGTGCCGCCTAACGTCACGCCCTGATAAATGGTTACGTTATCGCCGATTTCCGTGGTTTCGCCGATGACAAGCCCTACGCCGTGATCGATGAACACTCCCTTGCCGATGACGGCGGCAGGATGAATTTCTATTCCCGTTTTTTTACGGGCGCGTGCGGAAATAAGTCTTGCGAGAAAAGTGTGTTTACGCAGATAAAGCCAATGGGCGAGGCGATAGGCTCTGAGAGCGCGGAAACCGCCGTAAGTAAAATATATTTCCGCTTTGCTTTTGGCGGCGGGATCTCTGTCCAGAGCCGCCTGTAAATCGGATTTGATATTATCGAACATAATTTATTTTATTCCTTTATAAAGGGAAAACGTGTCGTTTTCCCTCTGAATCGTAAATTCGGATTTTTTTGCGGCAAGGCGTCCTTGCGGCGGGATTAAACGAGTTGTCTTAATTTTTCCTCGTCGGCATAGAGAGGATCGTTATAGGCGCTTCTGTTCTTGTTGCCTTTAGGAACGTAAGTGGGACGTTTTTTGAGTCTGTTACGGAACAGTTTCGGCAAAATAAGCATAACGAGGTTGATGGCGGCGGGGACGAAGAACAGGAGTCCTATTCCCGCGGTTGCCGAAGAGTTGTCCATAAAGGCTTTTGTTCCGCTAAGGGAGGAGAAATACGCCGAGAAGGCGGCTCCGATATCGGTACCTTCTATGGTGGCGAGGGCGGGAGAAATCATACACAACGCCGAGAAAATCAAACTCAGAAGAGTTATAACGTGTATCCTTCTGGAGGTGTATGTAAACAAACGTATGAGGTTTATTATAATATTGAGTACGCCGAGAAGGAAAGCGATTATGAGGAACATAATGGTTCCGTAGGTCCCTATATGGCGGATTATTACCGAGTTATCGAAATTGCCGTCGGCGTCCTTCTGAATGATGAGAGCGTCGCCTTTATCGCCTTCGAGGAAGCACAGATAGTAAAAGCTGCTTCCCTGGAAATATTTACTGTCTTCGAGGAAGTCTATGCGGGTTTTTTCCAGCATCGGGGTGCGGAACCAGGCTTTGACCACGTCGAAAGGCGAGATATAAACGGCAGTAATGCCGAGGTCGCCGTAAAGAAGAAGAGTGTCGGGAGTATTGCCTGCCGCGTCGGTATAAGCTTCGCCTTTGACCAAAGCGATGGTCGCAGGTTTTTTGGCATCTTCGAGTTCTTCGCGGGAGTTGTAAACTTTGGTGCTCTTTGGATAAATTCCGCCCGGCCAGTTTCCGTCGTTTTTAATACTTATATCGAGGGTATCTTCGCCGAGTTTGAACATAAACAGAGAGTCGAGCGGCACGCCGGAGTCTTCCGCGACGTCTTTTATCGAAGCGGGAAGGAAGGCGCCCATTATGAAAATACCCACGAAAGCTATGCTTAATATGAGTAAAAGTATGGGCAAAACGGGACCGTAAAAACGTTTTTTACGGAAAGCGCTTTCGTAATCGAAATCCATATTGCGGTAGGAACTGTTATATTTTCTTCCTCCCGCCATAGTGGAGTACTCCGCCCGCTGCATAGCCTGTTCGGTACGCAGAGCGCTTGCCGCCTGAAGTTCGCCGAAAATGATATCCCCGTTATACGAACCGGATTCGACTTTGCGTAGCATAGTCTTGTAATGGCGGCGTTGTTCTTTGAGCCGACTGCGTTCGTAGGGGGAGTCGCTTTCGCGGAGAGCGACGGCGACGTCTTTCAGTTTTCTTTTAAGTAGCACGCAAAGCGCCGCGTCGTCTTTTTCGTCCCAACGCTGAGCTTTTCTGATGTTAGCCTTGTTATTGACCTTAACTGCCATTGTCCCTCCGTATCCGTCCGAGAACGGGTATGTAAACAGCTATCGCGGTTCTGCAATAAAATAGCTATATCTACATAGATAATATTATTATATAGCCAAACCCGCTATTTTGCAAGAGGAAATATATGTTTAAGAAGTTTCCGGCGGTTCCGTAATAAAAACTCCCCGACCTGTAAGGCGTCGGGGAGAGTATTTTTGTAATAAATAAAGGGTTTTTCGTTCAATTACACGTTAAAACGGAACAAAACCACGTCGCCGTCTTTGAAAACGTAATCTTTGCCTTCGCTTCTTACTTTCCCTTTTTCCTTTGCGGCGTTATAGGAACCGCATTCCAGCAAGGTTTCGTAATCCACCACTTCGGCGCGTATAAAGCCTTTTTCGAAATCGGAATGGATTTTTCCCGCCGCCTGCGGAGCTTTCGTTCCCTCGGGGATGGTCCAGGCGCGGGTTTCTTTTTCGCCCGCGGTCAGAAAACTGATAAGCCCAAGGAGTTTGTAGCATTTTTTGACGAGTTTGTCCAGTCCGCTTTCCTCCATACCGAGGTCAGCCATAAACAACAGTCTTTCCTCTTCGTCGAGTTCGGAAAGTTCCTCTTCCAGTTTAACGCACAGCGCTACCGTTTCGCTGCCTTCTTTTGCGGCGTATTCTTCCACCTGTTTGACGTAAGGATTGTTTTCCGCGCCTTCTTTTACGTTGGCGCAGTAAATGACGGGTTTGGAAGTGAGCAGGAACAGTCCGTCGGCAAAAACTTTCTCTTCCTTGGTAAGAGGGGCGTTCCTCGCAGGTTTGCCTTCGTGAAGAGTTGCGTCGATTTTGAGGAGGATATCCAGTTCTTCCTTGTACTTCTTGTCGCCGCTTTTCATAGCGGTTTTGGTTTTATCGATACGGCGGCTTAAGGTATCCATATCGGCGAATATGAGTTCCAGATTTATGGTTTCTATGTCGCGGACGGGATCGACCGAACCGTCCACGTGGGTGACGTTTTCGTCCTCGAAACACCTTACGACGTGAACGACGGCGTCTACTTCCCTTATGTGGGAAAGGAACTTGTTGCCCAGTCCTTCGCCCTTGCTTGCCCCTTTTACCAGACCTGCTATATCCACGAATTCTATGGTGGTGTAAACCGTGCTTTTACTGTTGTAAAGAGCGCTCAGACGGTCTATTCTTTCGTCTTTGACGGTAACTACGCCCACGTTGGGCTCGATGGTGCAGAAAGGGTAATTCGCCGCCGGCGCTCCCGCTTTGGTCAATGCGTTAAAAAGTGTGCTTTTGCCTACGTTGGGCAGGCCTACCACGCCTAATTTCATTTTTTTCTCCTTGCGTAAAGATTGCATAAATTATACACCGAAATCATATCGTTGTAAAGGGTTGCGACTATGACAGGATACGCGGAAGGATTTATTCTCGGATTTATACAGGGGCTTACGGAGTTTCTGCCCGTTTCCTCCAGCGGACATTTGGTGCTGGCGGAAAATCTCGGAGTGGGAGAGGAGAACGTTTTTTTCAATCTCGCTCTTCATCTCGCCACGCTTCTTGCCGTGACGGTGGCGTTCCGAAAAAAAATCTTCTCCCTGTTGAGACGCCCGTTGCAAGCGGACAATCTTTTCATATTGGTCGCGAGCGTGCCTACTGCCGTCCTTGCCGGAGCGATAAGATACCTTTTCCCTTCGCAAACGGAATGGCTGCCGTTTTGCTTTGCGATAACGGGATTTGTCTTGCTGCTGCCGGAAACGGTGAAGCCGCTTTCGCCGCCGAAGGACAACAAAGGACTGGTTTTGAGGGCGTTATTCTGCGGACTGTGCCAGGGAGCGGCGTGCATAAACGGTATTTCCAGAAGCGGGACTACGGTGAGCGCAATGCGTCTTGCCGGATTCGGGAAGGAGGAATGTGCCGAAAAGTCTTTTCTGTTGTCGATACCGATAATAGTGGGAAGTTCGGCGGTGGAACTTCTTACGGGAGGAGCGGCAAGCGTAGCCGCAGGTCCCCTTGTCCTGGGGGCGATAACCGCATTTGCGGTCGGACTGTGCGCCATATTTCTTTTCATAAAAATTCTCAAAAAAGGGAAATTATGGATATTTTCCTTATATACGTTTTTAATGGCGATAGTTACTTTTTTGATACTGTGATTTATCGTAAAGAATATCCCTCCGAACGGGGTGAGAAAGAGAAAAGTTCAGAAAGGCGACTAAATGCGACGTAACGGCGAAACCCGTAAGCGAAGACGGGCATTGCGGAAAAAAGGAAGGAACGGGTAAAAATGTGAAAAAGTGCGAGTTATCCACAATTTATGTAAACAAGGCGGATAAAAATATTGAAAAATAAGTATAAAAATTAGAATAAAATTAAAAATATCGACAAAAAGAAGCGTTTTTCCGAGTGTGGATAACTCTGTGGATAACCTTTGCGAAAAATGCGTTATTTGTCGAAAGTAAAAATTTAAGGCGAATTAAGGGAACCTAAAGGGAACCCGAAGGAAAAAACGGGCGACCCGAAAAAGGAGATTGAAAAAGGTAAAAGGGAAAAAAATCAGAAAACCATGCGGCGACAGGAGGGGTCTATGGAAACGGAAAAAGATTTTGGTCTGAATGAGCATAAATGCGGAAAAATGAGATTTTTTGTTTTTAAGAAAAAAACGCTTATTGCGATAATTTTGTGCGTAGTCGTTTGCGCTGTATGTATCGGGGGCGGAATAGGCATTGCGGCGACGGCGGCGGACAAACCGGCGGTAAGGCCTTTGATAGTCGTGGACCCGGGTCACGGGGGAATAGATTACGGTGTGACGGGGCAAGGCGGTACCAAGGAGAGCGAATTCAATCTGGAAATGAGCAGAACGCTTGCCGAGCTTCTGGAAGGGGCGGGATTTTCCGTAGTGATGACGAGAACCGACGAAAACGGTCTGTACGGAGACGCCGACGACAATTTCAAGAAAGCCGATATGGCGGCGAGGAAAAAAATAATACAGGACAGCGCTCCCGATCTGGTCATCAGTATCCACGCAAACAAGTTTCCCGGCGAGGACAGGAGAGGCGCTCAGGTGTTTTTCGACGGGTTCAACGAAGAAGGCAAGAGTCTTGCGAACTTCATTCAGTCGGGGCTCAACTCGCTCAACACTCAATACGTGGGCAGGACTTATTCGGCGCTTAAAGGGGATTATTTCATACTCAAGTGTTCGCTGGCGCCCTCTGTCATCGTGGAATGCGGCTTTCTTTCCAACGCCGAAGACGAGAAACTGTTGAACGACGCCGAATACAGGAAGAAACTGGCGTTTGCCGTTTACAGCGGAGCGGTGGGATATCTTACCGAAAGCGAGGCGTTTTCTTTGGGGGAGGAAGTGACGGGAACCGATTGTTGACAGTTTTTGCGCGCTTGAATATAATATAAAAGTCAGGTCAAACTTCATATATCGGGGGAAAAGCCTTTTGTCTAAGTGCAAACTGATAGTCAACAAGCTCAGCGGCAACGCCGATAAAGTGGCGGATTTGTCGGAAGTGGAGCAACTTCTTCGGGAAAAATACGGGGAAGTGGACAAAATTTATATAGATTCGGACAACGACGTAAAGATGAAAGAGGAGATAGGCGGTTACGACGCGCTTGCGGTCTGTGGCGGCGACGGTACGCTTAACTCCGCCGTTAACGCGGTGCAGGGGACGGGGCTGGAATTGGTTTACGTTCCGTGCGGGACGCTGAACGATACGGCGAAAAGTCTGCGTCTTGCCAAAGAGCTTTCGGATACCGACAGGCGGATACGAAGGGTGGATATGGGGCAGATAGGGGACACTATGTTCGCTTACGTCCTCGCCGGCGGCACTTTTACCGAGATAGGGTATCGTACCAAAATCGGACATAAAAAGAAATTCAAACTTTTAGCCTATCTTGCGATGGTATTGAAAACATATAAAATCCACCGCATCAAAGCAAAAATAACCCTCGACGGAGAAACCAGAGAAGGGGAATACACGCTTATTATGGCGATAAAAAGCGCGAGGTGTTTCGGGTTCCGTTTCAACAAGCGGTTCGTTCATAACGACGGCAAGGGACAACTCTTGCTGATAAAAAGTCCGCGTTTTAACGGTATTTTGGGGAAAATAGCTATTTTCTTCCCGTTTTTCAGGGCGTTTTTTATGGGACTCAGGAAGCCGATAAACGGAAAAACAATGTATTTTAACGATTTCAGGCAGGCCACGTTGGAGATAGAAGGGGAGACCGATTTTACCGTTGACGGAGAAAAACTCGTTTTAAGCGGAGAAAACGAACTTAAAATATTGCGTCAGAAACTCAATCTCGTGGTATATTGAGCAAGAAAGGGCTTTTTTTCGGAAATAAATTATATATAATATTCCTTTAACAAAATACTTTACAAAATATTTTTTATCCTGTATAATAATATCGAAATTCGTAAATTTATTTTACAATTCGTCCTTGCTGCTTCTTTGCGGAGCAGCCATTTTAGACCAAAAGGAGGTAAGAAGAATGAACAAATACCAGTTATTGTACATCATCGATAACGGTATCGGCGACGAGGAAAAACAGACTCTCGTGGATAAGTTTTCCGCTCTCGTCGAGACATTGGGCGGCACCGTAGACGCCGTTGATAAGTGGGGTACCCGCAGGTACGCTTATCCTATCAACTACAAGAAAGAAGGCTACTACGTGCTTATGAAATTCACGTCCGATGCCGCGGCTCCCGCCGAAATCGACCGTCAGATGAGAATCAACGACGCTATCGTTCGTCAGATGATAACGAAAATCTAACGTAAAGCACACAAAGAGGGAGGCAGTATGAACAGAGTATTTCTTATAGGGAATCTTACCAAGGACCCCGAAGTGACCACCACCACCAACGACGTGGTAAATTGCAAATTCTCGGTGGCGGTTACCCGTCGTTACAACAGCGCGGGCGGCGGCAAAGACACCGATTTCTTCACCATAGTTTGCTGGAGAGGTCTTGCCGAAAACTGCGGAAAATATCTCCGTAAGGGCAGTAAAGTCGGTATCTGCGGTTCCATTCAGAATAAGAATTACGAAACCAGCGACGGCGTAAAGAGGTATTCTACCGAAATAGTCGCCGACGAAGTGCAGTTTTTGAGCTCCCGTAACGAAACCGACGAAGTCAACGAACTTCCCGAGGTTTCCGTTTCCAAGTCGGCCAAAAAGGTCGAACTCAAGCCGATAGAGGACGAAGATTTACCGTTCTGACGGCAATAACGAAAATCAGAGGCGGCTTTGCCGCACGGAGGTATTAAGATGAGAGAAAACAAAAGCGCGGGTTACAGACGCGCCCCCAAAAGAAAGGTTTGCCCCTTCTGCGCAGGTAAAATCGACGATATCGATTACATTACCTTAGTGAAGGATATCGAAAAAAACAGCGATAAAAGTTTCGATCGTAACGGAGAACGTCGTCCCCGTTTCGTAGCCGAAAACGGTAAGATTATTCCCCGTCGTACGTCGGGCGTCTGCGTCAAGCACCAGAGATTGCTTGCCCAGGCCGTCAAACGCGCGAGAATAATGGCTCTGCTTCCTTTCAAGGGAGAATAAGAAAAATTTTAATTTTTACCGCCGTCCTCAGGGGCGGCGATTTTTTTAAGCTAAGCAAACGTTAAACCGCATAAAGGCTTCCCGAAATTCATATAAAGGGAACCTTTAAGACAATATTCGTATTCGGAGAAGAGAGATGAACAAGGCGACGGTAAACTTTTTTTGCAGATTGACGGACAGGGCGGACGCAAGAAGAAGCGCTAAGCAAAAACCCGTGGAGGGAACGGAGGAATACAAGGATATTTTTTATACCGAAGCGAAAGACCCGTACCGCGCGCTGGACGTATATCGAGCGCAAACGAAAGAGGTTTTGCCGGTTGTCGTGGATTTTCACGGAGGGGCGTGGGTTTACGGCGACAAGAGTATCAACGAAAGATACTGCAAAACCCTTGCGAAAAGAGGGTTCGCGGTAGTCAACGCCAATTACCGCCTGATAAAGGAAGGTTGCGGAGGGGGTTTCCCGGAAACGCTGAACGATATTTACGACGTCTTTTCCTGGGTTGCGAAAAACATTGCCGACTACGGCGGCGACAAGGAACGAGTTTTTCTTACCGGCGACAGCGCGGGGGCGCATCTTGCGTGTCTTGCCGCCCTTCTCAAGAACCGTTCTTTACATCCGACTCTTCCGCAGGACGAAAAAAATCCCGTATTCGTTACCGAACTCGATTTTTCCGCCATTGCGCTTACCTGCGGAGTGAGCGATCTGGAGGTTTTCCGTAAAAAGAGAATTCCCCTCGTGAATTATATGTTCGGGCTGTTCGTGGGAGAAGGCGGCAGGAAAAGTCCTTTTGCGGAATATCTTTCCCTGCAAAACCACCCGTTGGAAAATCTGCCTCCTGTGTTCTTAAGCACTTCGGACAAGGATTTTATGCGTCACGACGTGAAAAAGTTTGCAAAACTTCTTTCGGAAAAGACCGAAACCGAACTTTTTTACGACGAGAAGGGAGTTTCGGGGAAACTTATCCACGTCTACAACGTGCTTTATCCGGAGTGGACGGAGTCGGAAAAAGTCATCGACGCAACGGCGGAATTTTTCCTTAAGCACGTTAAAAACAAGGATAAGCGGACTTTTTCGGGGGAAAATGCCTCCGTAAACGGGGGAAAGGAACAAAGAGACGGAGATAATTGACAATATTTTTTAATTAAGATATAATGTTTTTACTTATTTTATATAAAGAGGCTTCGATGAAAAAGATTATCGTTTTATTGATATGCTCGCTGATTTTTGCGGGGATACTGGCAGGCTGCAGCGGTACGGAAACCCCTTATGCCGCCTGGGCGGATAAGGAAACGCTCACTTATTCCGTTGCCGACGCGAGCGGCGCCGACAGGGGAGAAATGACTGTGGTAACGGTCCGTAATCCTTCCGACAAGACCGTGGGCGGACAGGAATATTCCTCTGCCGACGGCAGGACGGATATTACGCTGACTTTCGACGGAATTACCGAAAAAGTGACCATACTTATGAAAAAATTCAGTGCGGTGGCTTATTCTTCGGAAAAAACTCTCGCCGACGGCAGCACCGAAACGGTAACGGGATATTATTCCGGCAAGTATTTTTATTATTCCGAAAACGGCGGAGCCGAGCAAAAATTGAAAGTCGGATCTTCAGCCTATCTTCCCGGAGAGTTTTTATATAATTTCGTGCGTTGCTATCCCTTGGAAAGCACTCCCGCGTCTATGAAAATCGCCGATATCAAGGAAAAAAGAGTGGCCACGTTGACCACCACCCTTTACGGAAGGACCACTTTGACCGTGCCTTATCCCGACGGAAGCAAGGAAGTCAGTTGTTACGCCATAGCAATAGGACTTGCCGAAAGTCCGCAAGGGAAACCCATTTACGCTTTATACACCCCCGATTCGGCGGATTACAACGTGAGCGGACTTTCCATAAGCCCCAGTAAAAAAATCCCCGTCAAAATGATAGAAAACGATATTACCTATACTTTGACCGCAATCGAAGTTATGTAATTTTATTTTCCGACAGACCGACCCCCGCTTCGGAGCGGGGGTTTTTTTATAAAAAAGAATTGCGGGACGGTAAAATTTGTTATTGAAATAATTATATATATTTGTTATAATTATTTTTAGAGTAAATACGGGAGAAGTATGTCGCTTAAAAGTACGTTAAAAGTTACCGAGTTTCTCTTTATTGTCCTTGCCGTATTCCTTCTTGCGGTATTCGGCACGGCTTTTTTGCGTTTATCCGATAAAGCGGTTTTTGCCGAAGAAGGCGAAACGGTCAAAGAAGAATTTAACCTGACTTCTTCCGACGTGGTTTGTCTTGCCGACGGCGTCAGCGTAACGGTATTCTTTACCGATCTCGCTTTCTGCAGTGAAAAATTCGATTACGATTTTTCCTTCGGAGCGGAAAACAGAATCTCCGACAAACCTTATCTTACCGGACTGGAAAATCTGTTTCCCGATACCGTCACCCTTAGCAGACCCGAGGACGAAACGTATCTTCCTTTTTCTCTGACCGTTGCAGCCGAACGAGTTGCAAAGACGGCAGTTCTTCCCGAAGGACAGATAGTCCGCTACAAAGCCGCTTCTTACGAGTACGAGGGCGCGGAGTTTTATAAAGGCGGAACGCTCGTTACTCCTTTTGACGCGGGAGACTACGAAATGCTCGCGGCAGGGAAAGAAATTCCTTTCCGTATCGAAAAATCCGTCTTAACCGTGAGTTCGGAATCTTTTTCCCGCAGGTATCTGGAAGAAAAGGAATATTCCGCCCTTCCCGTAGTCGGCGGAAGCTGCACCGAGGAGGAAAGGGCATACGTTCTTTCACATACAGAGTTCGCCCCCAAAGGAGTGGACCAAGACAGCGGAGTGGGCAGTTATACCGTTTCCGTAACCTACGACGGCGGAGAAATGCCCAATTTCACCGTAGTTGTCCAAAACGGATTTTATTTTGTTACGCCCGCCCTTCTGAACGGATTTACTTTGGACTCGGCGGAAACGCTTTACGACGGGAAAGCCCATTCTCTCAAAGTGGAATACGACGAAACGCTCTGGACGGACGTTACCGTTAAATACAATATCGACGAAGTTACCGACGCGGGAAAGTATCTTTACGAAGTCACCGTAAGCAAGGAAAATTTCGAAGACCTCGTATTACAGGCGTATCTGACTATCCGTACTTCTCAGCTGGAAAGCAGCAATCTCAACAATTACGTCTGTCTTTACGGCGCGGCGAAAGGGTACGACCCGTCTTGTGAAATTTCCTTGACGGAATCGTCGGTAAGCGGTATTTCCGAAGCGGTGAGCGAAGTTCTTGCCGACGGCGAAGGTTATAAGGAATCGGTACTCGCTTCCTACGACGTCAACGTCAACGGAGGAGAAGAGCTCGTTCCCGAAGAAGGCGAGGATTATTCTCTGAAAATCAAACTTTACGGACTCGATTCCTCCTCGGGAGTGAGAGTGCTCCAATACGACGGGACGGAAGTAAAACAGTTGGATTACGTTTTCGAGAACGGGTATTTCCTGATAGACGCGTCTTCCCTTAAGGGAATAGTGTTCGTAAAAAGTTTTCCCGTCAAAGCCAACGATTTATCGGACTACGTACTGATAGCTATAGCGGCGGCGGTGGTGTTGATATTCGTCGCGATAATAATAGGCGGATTGAGCGGAGGACGGAGAGAGAAGAGCCGCAGTCGCAGAAAACACAGCAGATGGGCTTAAAAAGAGGTCCTTCCCCGTTCTGAAACGGGAAAAGGAGAGGGAATGAATATAAAGAAAAGTCGTTTAATATTTATTTTGCCGATGGTGTTGGTCGTTTGTGCGGCGTTTTTTGTATCGGGAAACGTATTGTCCGAGGAAGTCGCCGTTGCGGCGGACATGCCTTCTTTCAGCGTTCAGCCTGCCGACGTCACGATAAGTTACGGCGAAACCGCAGTTTTGTATGCGGAAGCGAATTCGGCTGACGCGACCTATTCCTGGTACGACAATTACGACAATACCTTTCTGCAAGAAGGGCGGGAGCTTGTTTTGTACGGTCTGACCACGGCCGACAGCGGAAGGGAGTTCTATTGCAGGGCGAATTTTGCAAACGGACAGAATATCAAGTCCGAAGTGGTGACCGTTACGGTTTTGAAAAGAACGGTTTACGTGAAAGTTCAGTCCGTTCGTATCGAATACGGTCAGCCCGAAACGGTGCCTTTATACGAACTGGAAAGCGGATCCACGCTTGCCGAAGGGGATACGTTGGAGGCTCTTAATATAAGACTTGTAAGAGAAGGCGGTTCGGACGCGGGAAGATATGCCGTGAACGGGACTTACGACAACGACGATTATAACGTTATTTTCCGCGCGGCTACTTACACGATAGAACCTAAAGTCCTGGATTTCCGTCTGGTATGCGAAGGCGGCTTCGTTTACGACGGGTACGAAAAGAAGATTTCCTGCGAGATAATTGCCGAAAATCCTCCCGAAATAGAAACGGTAGTCACTTTCAACCGTTTTGTTAAAGACGCCGGGACTTATACTTCTTACGTTCATTCTTTGAACCCAAATTATGCTTTTTATAACGGCGGGGAAAAGGTTTTCACCGTTGCCAAAGCGCCTTTGACGGTAAAACTCGACGATTTGGTTTACAAGAAAGGGGAAACGCCGCTTCCTACCTTTACTTACAGCGGATTTCTGGCAGAGGACGACGAGGATGACCTGGAAGTCAAACCTTCTATGGCTATAGTGCCGCAGGAAGTGGGTTCGTATAACGTTTTGCCCGAGGGAGCGTCGGACGACAATTACGAATTCGTTTATAAGGAAGGGAAAGTCAGTGTAAATTATCCTTCCTTGTCGGCAAACGGCTCTTCCGTTGTCGGGTCGTTTCCTGCAGGGAGTGTTTTGACGGTTACCTCAAACGGTTGCGACGAAGCGCTTGAGGCTATAGCGAGCATAACCAAAATCGTCAACGATTACGTAAAAATCGATTTAGGCGACAAGGAAACGGGGGAATATTCCGCCGTGATAGACGGAATAAAGAAACCGATGCCTTTCCTGTTAAGAGCCTGCATAGTAGATGAAAACGGCGATAAACACACCTTGAGCGATTTCGAATACAAAGACGGAAAATTTTATTATTCCGCAGATACCGACGGCGTGTTGATCATATATTACGATATAGTCATTCCCATAATAGTCGGTAGTATTTTGCTCCTTACCGTAATAATAATAATCGCTTTGGTGGTTAAAGACAGGAAAAAACACCGTATTTACGCCCAAAGAGCGTATATTGCCCGTAAGATAGCCGACGACGAAGTCGCAGGACACCGCCCCGACGTGGACTGGGGAGACGGTTCCGAAAAGTGGCGCGAATAGATAAATTCGCTTTGCCAAAGAATTTTTAACGATTGCTTTCCGCAAAGGAGGCGGATATGGAATTTTTTCATCAATACAATTTGCTTTTTACCAATATGGAATGGTACGTCATAGTTTGTCTCATTTTGGGACTGGTACTGTTGTTTATCGAGATTTTTCAACCCGGGTTCGGGTTTTTCGGGATAAGCGGATTTATTCTTTTGGCGTTAAGTCTCATTCTGAGAGCGATTTTTCGTCAACCCGAAGATAACGCCCTTATGCAGGTATTTCAGCTGTTGCTGTTCGAATTTCTGATAGTGGGAGCGGTATTTGCGTTTTTCCTGATAGCCAACAAGAAAAAATGGCTTAAGCGTACGCTTTTTACCCAGGAAGAAACCGCCGTCGATCCCGACTACAGCGACGGTACGGCTAATTTCAAGGCTTTGGTAGGCAAGACGGGAGTAACGCTGACCGATCTTCGTCCTGCCGGGAAAGCCGTTATCGACAACGTAACTTACGACGTCGTCGCCGAAAATTTCTTTATCGATAAAAATACCGAAATTACGGTAAAAAGCGTGGAAGGGGTAAAAATATCCGTACAAAGCAAATCGGAATAAAAGAATTTTCTAAGAATATAAAAAATCGGAGGGATATATGACAGGATTATTGGCGGTCAACGTAGCGGGACTGGTAGTGGGGATAGTTATTCTTGTTCTTGCGATAATAACGTTTTTCATTATAGTACCGGTATCGACGTGGTTTCGCGCGTTAGTAAGCGGAGCGTACATTTCCATAGGAAAACTGGTGGGAATGAGACTCAGAAAGATAAAGATAGGAATGATAGTGGACGCCTATATCACGGGTAAGAAAGCCGGGTTGAACATCAACATAACCGAGCTGGAAACGCATTATATGGCGAAAGGCGACGTGGTAAAGGTGGTAAACGCCCTTATTTCGGCGCACAGCGCCAACATCGAACTTTCCACCAAGACGGCTATGGCGATAGACCTTGCCGGGCGAGACGTTCTGAACGCGGTCAAAGTCAGCGTCAACCCGAAAGTTATAGAAACGCCGGTTATAGCGGCGATAGCCAAGGACGGGATAGAACTCCGTTGCAAGGCGAGGGTTACGGTGAGAGCGAACATTTCCAGACTTATCGGCGGAGCCGGGGAAGAAACCATAATAGCCAGGGTAGGCGAAGGGATAGTCACTACCGTGGGAAGCGCCGTAACGCACAAGGACGTGTTGGAAAACCCCGACCGTATTTCCAAGACGGTGTTGCAGAAAGGACTGGACAGCGGAACGGCGTTCGAGATACTCAGTATCGACATAGCCGACGTGGACGTAGGCAGGAACATCGGAGCTCAGTTACAGATGGATCAGGCCGAAGCCGATAAGCGTATAGCTCAGGCGAAAGCCGAGGAAAGAAGAGCCATGGCGGTAGCTACCGAGCAGGAAATGAAAGCCAGAACGCAGGAAATGAGAGCTGTGGTTATCGAAGCGGAAGCCGAAGTGCCGAAGGCTATGGCGGAAGCGTTGCGGAGCGGAAAATTAGGCGTTATGGACTATTACAATATGCAGAACATTCAAGCCGACACCAATATGCGCAATGCCGTAAGCGCAAACGGACTGCCTGCCGACAAAGGCGACAAAGGTAAGAAATAATGGATAATTTATTCGGATTCGGAACGGGTACGGAGGGGAAGGTAACCTCTCCTCCGCCTGCGAAAAGAGAAATTAAAGTAAAGGGTTCCGACTTGATACAACCATCGGAAATTCATACCGAAGAAGAAGCGGAAAGCGAAAGAAGTCCTCTTGCAGAATATATCGTAATGGGAGAAATCCTTTTGAACCCGAGGTTCAAGAGAAAAAAATACTGATAAAGGCGGATAAAAAAATGAAAAGAAGAGCGGGAGTTTTACTTAACGTATCCTCTTTACCCGGGCGTTACGGGATAGGGGGATTTTCTGCGGACGCCGAGAGGTTTCTGGAAGAGATCGGCGGAATGGGGTTCAAGGTCTGGCAGACTTTGCCGATAACGGCAACGGGTGCGGGGGATTCTCCGTACAGCGGAATATCCAGTTTTGCCGGGAACTACGTCTATATCGACCCCGAGAGAATGGAAGGGCTGCTTACCGAGGAGGAAATAGCCGCCGCAAGATACCCCGGGGACATTTATCTTACCGACTACGCTTTCGTCCGCAAAGCCAAAAAAGAAATGCTGCGGAAAGCCTACGCCCGACTCGACGAGACAAAGAAAGCCGAAATGGAAGAATTCAAAGCCGAGCAGGACTACTGGATAAGCGATTATGCCGCATTTATGGTGCTTAAGGAAAAGTTCGGGGACGGTTCCTGGGCGGAGTGGCCGGAGAAATACAAAGCCTATTCGGCGGAATTGAAGCAGGAAATTCTTTCGGAAAACGCCGAGGAAGCGGGATTTTACTTTTTCGAACAGTTTATGTTTTTTCGTCAATGGAAAAAGATACACGACTGCGCAGCGGGCTACGGCATAGAGATATTCGGCGATCTGCCTATCTACGTCAGTTTCGACAGCGTGGACGTATGGGCGCATTCGGAGCTGTTTCTTATGGGCAAGGATCACAAACCGCAGCTGGTGGCGGGAGTTCCGCCCGATTATTTCGCAAAAGACGGTCAGCTGTGGGGGAATCCGCTCTACGACTATAAGAAAATGGCAAAAGACGGTTATTCCTGGTGGGTGGAAAGACTTAAACACGCTTTAAGTTTATACGACATACTGAGGATAGACCATTTCCGAGGACTTTACGAATTCTGGGGAGTGCCCGCCGAAGCGGAGACCGCCAAAGAAGGCAAGTGGTACAAAGGACCTCACGACGCTATTTTCAAAGAACTGAAAAAGGTTCTGCCCGAACACGAAATAGTAGCTGAAGACTTGGGACTTATCGACGAAAAGGTGGCGGAATTCTTGACAAAATGCGGGTATCCGGGTATGAAAGTTATGCAATTCGGGTTCGACGGCGACGTCAACAATCCGCA
>CALVNL010000014.1 GCA_944349655.1 uncultured Clostridia bacterium | reverse complement strand
TGGGTATGTTTTTTTGGTGACCACTATTTAGGAGATAGCGGCAGAATATTCCTTTCATTTATTTCTCTTTTGATTTTATTTTACCTTTCTATTTCTTAAATCTGCCGCCAGATTCTGCTTCGCAGAATTTGCGAACTCCTGACAGGGGTCTATCTCTTGGGCAAAAAAAACATACCCACTAATAAATGGGTATGTTTTTTTTGGTGACCCCAAGGAGATTCGAACTCCTGTAGCCGCCGTGAGAGGGCGGAGTCTTGACCGCTTGACCATGGGGCCGTAAACGTGTTTATTGTATCATAAGGTATTGCTTTTTGGCAAGTGTTTTCCGAAAAAAAGGGGCGTATATTGTCATACGCCCCTTTTATGCTGTAGTATCAGACGGATTTGTATCCGAAAAGTTTGGTGCTTTCCACTCCGTCGATAAATACGGTATAACGGTATTCCTCCGTTTCTGCAATGGACGACCAGTCACACACCGCATTAGCGCGTCCGACGAGCGTACCTGCATTGACGTTGTCGCAGTTCTCGATAATCAATTCGCCGTCGCCTATTCCGTAGGTAAGCGTCATATCGTGTTCCACGAGTCCGATGAAGCCGCCTGCGTAAACGGTCAGTACGTCGCTTACGGTAATAGTCAATCCGCTTATGCTGTTTTGTACTTTACTGTCGGTTTCTATCCTACCGCCCTCGGCTATTCCCACGAAACCTGATACCGTTACGCTGGAGTTTTTGTTAAGTGCGTTGATGTCGATGGTTCCGCTTACGGTTACGTTACGAATGGTTCCGATACTGTTTATTATCGCAACGGCACCGAATACGAGGTCTTCTCCGTCTATGGTTCTTTCGTACTGAATGTTGATAACCAAGTCGGAAATGCTTCCCGCATTATTATATACAAAGGCGTCCGTCACGTTGGTAAGACTGCTTACCGTTCCTTCTTCAGCGCTTCCGCTGTTTTCGTTTTTACCGTCTATTGACCCGGTAAAGAGTAAACCTTCTCCGATAGTCTTGAACTCCGTTCCGCCGAAATCGATATCGTTTGCAATATTGTAGTCGGCGTAAAGCATATGTTCGATTTTTGCAAAATCTTCCACGTTGCTTACTATAAACTTGTCGGTAGAAATACCTTTACCTTGCAGATAGTAAAGATTATCGGTTTCGAAAACTTTATTGAACGCGTTGACGCCGTTAGAGAATACCGCGCTTCTCATTTCGAGAGACTCGAAGTCCACTATGCTTATTGCGTCGGATAAAGTATTATCTACGGTCTTGCCGTTGGTATAAACGTTTCCTGCTATGGTAAACACGTTAACGGAATCCGCTTGTACGGTCCCCTCCGCGACAGCCGACGCCGAGTGAACTATATCGCCGACAATTTCCGTCCTGCCGAGAGCAAATACCGCGCCGACTTTTTCTACGTTATATTTGTCGGTATAACTACCCAGACGAGTTGAGTCGGATTTTCCGATTATTCCGCCGGCATAAACCTCCGTAGTAGTGGATACTTTTATATTCACGATACTGAATATATCGTAAACCGTAGCGTTTACGGCTTCGCCTGCCACGGCGCCCGAGTAAACCATTCCGTTACCGTTATCCACTACGGAAGTACCTATGGCATAAACGTTTCCTACCGTGCCTCCGTTGAGTCTTGCGGCAACCACAGCGGAATAGAGATTACCGATATTTCCTTCATAATTAACCGCTACATCGAGGAAAATCAAATCGGTGACCGTGCCGCTGACTTCGGCGAACAACCCTATTCTGTCTCCGTCGGATATATCGTAACCCATACCGAAGGAATTAAGCTTATGTTCGTTTCCGAAGAACTTACCGGCATAAACTTTATGCAACCCGATAGCCTGGCCGAAGTCCGAAAGGTCGAGGTCTTCGATAAGCGAGAAACTGAGGTTCATATATTCGTCTATAGCCCTGAGCTGAGTAACGACGCTTATCTGCAGAGGATCGGCTTCAATGCCCGTTCCCGAAGCATATTCCGCGTCTTCGATACCGAAATCGGAATAAAGTCTGTCGAGCACCATAGTTCTGATCGTACTGCCGTTAACGTTTACCGTACCGGCCTGAGAAGCGGAACCGACTCCGATAAAGTTTTCATAGGAAAGTCCCTGTACGGTATTTTTGCTTTCCGTAGCGTCGTTAATATCCGTCGCAACTCCCGTAAACCCGTCTTTCAGAGCGTCGTTGAGGAATACGTTTGCGGCGAGATATCTGTTGTTGAAGAAGTACTCGTACGCCTCTTCACCGTAAGTTGTGCGCTCTGTCTCACCTATAACCGCGCCCACTTTTACTCCGCCGTCCACGTTATAGAACGTCAGATGCGAATAGGTATAGGTATGGAACAGTTTTGCGTCGCCGAGATAGCCCGTAAGACCTCCTACCGAAGCCGAAGCGACAGCGTTCCCGAGGTTGGAAATAACCACGTCGATATAAACGGGATGTCTGTCGGATACGCCGCTGTAAGAACCTATTTCCGCACCGGTAACCGAACCGGCTAAACCGCCTATCTGTGCACCCATAGCCGCGGTAATCACGTTAAATCTGCCTTGTACCACTGTATCGGTAACTTTTCCGCCCGTAATGGTCTGGGCAAGAATACCTGCACGTGAAACGTTATAAAGGCTTATTTCTCCGTTTAATTTAACCGTCAGGTTATCCACGCTACCGGAAAGATTTTCAAACAATCCGTAATTTCCGTCCACTCTGATACCGCCCGTTCTGGTAACGGTATGTCCGTTGCCGTCGAAGGAACCGCTGAATACTCCGCTTACCGAAGTAAAGGTATCGGCGAGCGTAATATCTTCGCTCATTCTGAAATAAGCGGTAGAGTAAGAGTAAGGCGTACCCAACACAAAACCTTCCTCTGTTTGGGTATAATCCTTATAATAAACGGCGGACAGATATTCCATATCGACAGCCGCCCTCACGTCGTAAGGATTGGTTTCCGAATTAGCCGTTTCAGAACCGTCGGAGGCGAGTTTTTCGTCGAAATACTTGACGAGGAGAACCGTTTGCGGATTGGTTAAACGGAAACTCAAAGCATTTTTGCCTACTACTTCGGTATTGACTATATATCCGCCGAGTGAGAGATTATCCGCCTGTGCGGGAACTCCGTTCATATCGGTATAAGTAATTTGCAAAGGTATGGTTACGGTGTCTATAGCTCCCTGGTCGGTGGTATAGGTAAAGGACGTACTTGCAGTGACCGCGGCTTCGGTTTCCGACTGTTTATACATAACGGTTTTGCCGTAAGTTACGTCGAGTTCCTTCATAAAGTACGCCTTGACGGTATAGGAACTGTTGACATACCTGAATTCGAACGATCCCTGTATTTCGTTATCGGCGGTGCCCTCGTAGGTTTCCTTAACGTCCGTCCAGTCGCCGTTTTCGTCTATCACTCCGTAATCGGTATAACGGTGAATATAATCGTTGGTGTCATAACTTACACGGATATAATCGCCGCGATGGAAAATCTGTTCGGCTACCGGTATAACGGTGAACGATCCGTTCAAAAGGAGTTCTACCGTATAATCGGCAAACGTAGTGCTGGTTACGAGTATATCCCTGCCGTTGGCTTCCAATTCGAGGAGCTGTCTGGTGGTGAGATAATAAACGTTGCTGTCTACGTTGACTATATATTTGAATTCTTCTTCCGACAAATGGCTTATCAATCCGCCGGCGCTACCGATAAGAAGGGAAATTTCTTCGTTGGTAAACGCAACCGAACCCATATTGTCGAGAGCCGCAGAACCGAGAGTAAAGGTCATTCCCGAACCGGAAACTATACGGAAGGAATAATCGTTCTGTTCGGCAGGATTGCCGACGACCGTAAGAACGGTACTAGCGTCGTTGGAATTCCAGGAGTCGTCCACTTCTCTGCCCGTGCGATATTGAATTTCGTATCCGCTGGCAGGGAAGTCGTCGCTGAACGAATAAGTGCCGTCTTCGCCTTTAACGAGTGTACCGACCTTGAAATTAAGTCTGGTAACGCTTGTGTACCAGCTGTTTGGTGCGGTATCGTCCCAGTTAGTGGATTTGTTGCCTTCGACGCCCGCAAGATAGAGCATAGGAATAACGTTGTCTATCCTTACTTTAGCCGATTGTTGCGCGGTCTTATTGGCTCCGCTTCTCAAAACCAAAGTAAAGTCCGAAGTCTTGTCCACCACGTAATAACTTTCGTATGGCGTAGGAGTACCGTAAGGTATTTCTTCGTAAAGAACGTCGTTGATGTAAAGACTCAAACCGCTGTAGTTTCTGATTTCTTCAATCAAAATTTTCATAACTACGGAGTTTCTGTCTGTCCATACGGCGTTTGCGAAGTTATAGTTTTTATCCGGGTCTCCGGTATAATCGGCTGCCGTTCCCGTATTGAGCTTATCGGGATCGGTGTTCGGAGTACCGAAAGAGTCGCTTTCCTCTCCGAAGATAGTAAAACTCGGATTAACCATATCGATTTTGATACCCCTTACGTGATAGATTTCGCTTCTCATACCCGAAGCGCTTTCGAAGTAATACGAATACGTTTCGTTATTGGTAGAGTTGGTAACGGTATGAATAAGAAGCTGCGTCTTATAATCGAAATTGAAATTCTGATTATTTACGAACCCGAGAGTAATGGGTTTCCAATCGGGGGTATCGGACTGGCTGATATTGTAGTAAACGGTATATCCGCTTACCAACGTGGACGGGGTGGAAACGTTAACGTAGAGATAGTTGTCTATCCAACCGGGTAAGACGGTTTCGTTTTCCCCTGCCGTTCCGTAATCGGTATTGTTTCCGTTAATACGCGTATTAACTACAATTTCCGGTTTAACTTTATCGATTTTTATTCGACCTACGGTAAGTTCCTCGCTTACTCTGCCCGCTCCGCTGACGATACGGAATTTATATGTGTAATCCATACTGCCGCCGAAAGCGACGTCGAACAGATAAATGAAATCGTTTACGGAAACCGTGGTGCCGCAGGCTTCGGTGGGCGGTACTTCGACCTCCCAGTTAAACTGTGCGCCGAAAGCGTCTTTCCATTCTCCGAAGGAAGTGCCGTCCTTGACCGCATAAGCGTATTGGAGACGGGCTCCGCTGATGGAATAAACGATATTCATATAATTTTCGACGTTCATTTTCGTCCAGGTATCGGGGGTATATTCGTACGGAGTGAGCGCCTCCTCGTCGTCGGAGCGAGCAGCCGTCATAAGGCGGAACAGACTGCCGTCCGCGTAAGCACCGAAAGACGGATCTACGGTATCGACCTTAGGACGAATTACTTTAACCGTTCTGTTCCCGGCGTTATCGGTAAGGGTAAGCGTATAATCGGCATAATACCCTAAAGCGAATTCCTTATCCTTATAATAAGAATAATAATATCCGTCGTCGGAAAGTTTCATTTCCGCCTGCGGCTGTGCCACGCCGTTAAGGGTAAAATCGATTTTTACCGAAGCGATACCCGAACCGTAATCGTTGGGATCGGAGATATTGAGTTGTAGCACCTGTCCGTCGGGATGCCAATTTTCGGTAACAAAAAGGTAGTTTCCGTCGTTTTCGTCGATAACGGGAGCCGTGCGGTCGATGGCTATGGTTATTTGCCTTTCGTAGAAAGGTTTAATTCCGTCCACAGCATACTCGGTATCTATATTATTGTACGCGCGGAAGGTGTAAGTTTTATTCTGTTCTTCGGCGAGGAAGAAACTTACCGTAGCCGATCTTCCGTTGTCGGTAATCACCCAGCTACCTTCGTTCAGAAGCGAATCGATAGCGAAGGGTCCTTCGTCGTTCAACATAAACGTGGTTTCCGAGAAGCCGCTTATACCGGTTGTGACATAAAGAGTCAGGCGGATATAATTTTCATTGGTGAATTTTCCGCTCGTATAAATCTTATCGCTTGCGGTAACGGCGGTAATTTTAAGATCTACTTCGGTTTTGTCTATAAGCGGTTTGAAGGACGCGCTTTCCGAAACGTTTGTCGCTTTATCGACGGCAATAATCTTATAATCGAGGTTTTCGGTAAGCAACAGACGGTAATATTCCTCTTCGGAATAAACACCGTCCACCGATCTTCTGACGGTAACCTTTTCCAAGGAGGTTTTTACGCCCGAAAGATAGGTATAAACTTCACCTATCCCGCTCGCTGCGTCGGTAATGCGGAAATATGCGTAAACGTTGTCGTTTGTATAAGTGGAGAGATCGATTTTTTTAAGGGAATCGAAATTTATAACGTCGGCGGTGTTTTCTGCGTCTCCGGCGAGCGCAAAGAAAGTAAACTCGTCGTGAATTTCGGGCGCGACGGTATCGATAAACACGTTGCCTGCGTCGAGATAATAATAAACTCCCGCCCCGTTGACTATAATGATGTCGTAGCGGTTCTTTATGGATTTTCCGCTTGCTTCGGTAATCCAGCGCCACAGCGCGCCTTCCGCCGCTCCGGAGGCTGTTTTACCGTCGAGAAGTTCCCAGCTTCCGTCGTTAAGGTCTATACCTGCCTGGGAAATAAGTCCGTATTTACCGCTTAAAGCGTCGGAAGAAAATCCGACAATCGGATCGTTCGGATCCAGCGGTACGTCAAAGACGTTTTTCCTTGCGTAAATCCCGACGTCGGAAATACCGCTCGTATATATGAAATTAACGGTAAGATCTTCTCTGATAATATTATCCTCGCTTCCGATAAGTTTACCGTTTTCGAGATAATTCGTTTGAGAACCGCCGTAATAAGCGGATTCTATGGAAACGTTGGGAATAACTTTATCCACTACCGGCAGAAGTTTATGCCCGTCGGAATCTTTTTCCACCGAGAAAGAGTGGGAATTGTTCTGATTGTCTATGAGTTTGAAACTTAATCCGAACACCTCGGTAGCTTTGGTATATCCGTAAGTATTATTGCTTCTGTAAAGCCCTATCTTACTTGCGCTGTCGTAGTACACCATCGACTTGGGATATTCTCCAGTCTGCGAAGTATAGAGATATTCGTACGAACCGTTATAGGTTATTTGTACGTATGTTATCCCCGAACCCATACCTTTGCCGTTATAATCGGTCGCCATAACGTAAAGATAAACGTCGTCGTGTACCCACACGGTATCGAGATTTTCGTTGACGTATTTCCTGGTGACGGTATAAACGTTGTCTGTTCTTTGAGCTTCGTAATAAAGCAGTACGTCTTTGTTAAGAGCTCCTTGAACGAAAGGATTAAAGTCTATATCGGGATTGACCGAGAAGAAGAAACTCACCATCGTGGGAATATCGGTATCCTGACGAACGACTATTCTTTCTCCGTTAAACATAAACGTCTGACTTTCCCTGGCGGAGTTAAAGACTTTGAAGAACAGCTGCTCGCTTCGGCTTTCCGCCGTCAGCACTACGGTAGCAGTACGGGATGAGCCGGAATCTGTCGTCGCCGACATCCACGCCGAAGTGGGCGATACGCCTAAGCCCGAAGTGGTTCCGTCGTCTTTATCCTCTATCGACGAGGTTCCGTAGTTTATAAACGTAGGACTGAGTCCCATGGTTTTGTTTATGGTAACGGTCACCGCCTGCCTGGTCCATGATTTACCGTCGGGAGTATAGTCGTAATCCGCTCCGTCGGCGGTTTTTATAGAAACTATTTCCATACTTATATTGAACGGATCGACGTTATAGTTCAAGTTGGAGGAGTTGTTGGAATTGGTGACAAACCTCTTGTTCCCGATAAAGTCTGAAATTTCTATATTATAGGTAAAGGGAATCCCCTGTCCGTACAGGATATCGAGATTTCCGTCGGACATAACGATAGACTGCCCCGACGCATTCCTGGCTTTTGCCCTGATGTCGGCTTCACTCCACAACAACAATCCGAGGACGTAATACCCTCCGCCCTGTTTACTGTAGTACGGGGTAACCTCGGTATAAGTATAACCGTTATGGCTGAACGATAAAGTACCTTTTGCAAGACTGCTTTGCGTACCGCCGGAATAGGACTGATCGGATCCGTCCGCGCCGGAATAACTGTCGGATATCAGGATATAAGCTCTTATAAAACTTTTATACCAGGAAGTGGAATTATAGAAATCGGATTCGCTGATAAAGTCTTCGATATTGTTTATTATGTCTTCCTCTGTAGTAAGAGAAGCTCCTCCGCTGAGACTCGAACCGAAACCGAGAAGTTTAACTTCCGGCGGAGTACGGTCCATTCTGGTATTAACTACGTTACTTGTAGCTATCGTCCCGGCGCCGTTGGCTGCCTGGAACTGGTAAGGTATGACGCCTTGCGCAGAATAAGTAACGGTCACTTCGCGCACGTTGGCTGCGTTATTGAAAGCGGAATTTTCTTTGGCACTCTGGAAACTTCCCCCGCTGATGCTCAAAAACGCGTCGGAGGACCCTACTTTGTTACGTAACGTTACTCCGCTGGGCCCGAAAGTGACTCTGAGAACAAAAGTCGTACTTGCCGCCGTCGTCCAGGGAAGAGTATAAGGGTCTGCGGAATATTCCGTAGTTTTGTCTGCACTTAAAACCTGAATTTTAACGGGATTGGAATCTTTATATATGGTAACGTTTTTAAGATTTACGTTATTTTTATTCTGATAATAGTTGGAATAATTGACCCCGTTAAAACTTGCCGCACCTGCCCCTAAATCGGAAGTATTCCCGGCGGCATCTACCAGTACAATTTTATAAGAAGCGTTTTCGTTATAGTTTTTGGTCAAGGTAAAGCTTACGCTCGTTGCCGAAGCGTCTACCGATTTCTCCTTCATCAGACTTCCGTTAGCGTAAAAGAGTCTGACTTTTTCCACGCCGCTACCTTGGTTAAGCCCTTGCCCGCTCGGCGCGGTATAACCGTCGTCCTTGAAATTTACGGTCAACGTCACGTCGGAAGACGTCCACAGCACATTTGCGTCGCCTGATACTGTCACGCCGCTTATCCAGGGAGCGGTGGTGTCGATAAATACATAGGTACCGTCTACTGCGGCTCCGCCGTTAAGACTGAAAGTAGTCGCAGTCATATCGACGTTATCCGTCGCCTTGAAAGAGTAACTCCCCGTAAACGGCAACTGAACGGTATATTTTACGGTAACTTTCCCGCCGGAATATGTGGGAGTGCCTGCGGTCGCTTTATAAGTCCTCGCTCCGTCGCTGACTACCAAAGACTTTATTTCTCTCGCCTGAGCAAATCCCGGTAAATTCAGCACGTTGGCATTGGTATCGCCCGTACCGTCCGTAACGGTAATAGTGGCGGTAATTGCAGACTTGGCATAGTTTGTCGCCGACGTGGCAGTCATACTTACGCTGACAGTCGGCATCTGCGTATCTTTATAAATCAGATTTGCCGTCTTCGTCGCAGAACTCCACCCGACTCCGTCTTTTGCCACGACGGAATACTGACCGTTATCCACGTTTTCGACAAGATAATTGTTTGCACTGACTTTTTTGGCAGTATAAGTTTTTCCCGTAGATTTATTGGTTACCGCTACTGAGGAGACCCCGGACCCCACGTCCGAGGTCGTAATTCGCAAGTTTATCTGTCCGCTGGTCGCTTTCGAAATCTTCGCTCCCCCCGTATCCACGAACGTAAGTCCCGTTATCGTCGGCGCCGATCGGTCTATCTTCAATTTCGCTAAACTGAAATCGTAAACTCTAGAGTTAGAGGCTTTATCGTATGCTCTGATTTTAAGAGCGGTGGTAACGCCGTTAATATTGTAAGGACTGCCCAGATTGGTATAGGACGCACCGTTGTTGGTACTGTACTGAACGCTATTGACCCCCGCGGCGTCGTCGGAAAGAGTAAATTTCACGCTTTTGCTTTGCGCCCAACCCCCGACATTCTTCAAGGTGACCGTAGGAGCCGCGGTATCTCTTATTTCAAAACCGAACCATATATTCTGAATTTTTCCGCCGGGTAAACGCCCGCCTACCCAGGCATTATAGTCGGTACGGCACATCAGCATAATGGTAATACCGCTAGCCCAGGTCGGAACCTGAACGTAGGGACTATGACCTTTTCTCTCTCCTCTTGCACTGGTAGTCCAGATATTCCAGGAAGCATAAGAATCGCGAAGCCAGTTTCCGTCGCCCGTCCGAGGATGTATCGCCCCCCAGCCGTATCCCCACCAGACGTGTTGATCGTAGCCGTTGACCGAAAAAATATCCGCATATGCTCCGCTTACATACAATTTACCTTTTGACGCAAGCGATCTGAAAAAAGTAGAAAAGCTGAGGTAAACGTATCCGCGGAAAATTATCTCTTTCTGACGCACGATTCCGCTGCCCCAGACCTGCCAACCGCCGCCCCAGGTGGAACGGTTGTTTGAACTTCTGTTTCCCGCCCAATAGAAAGTGCTTACCATATTTCCGCCGGGATTTCCGCCGTAGGTCATTGACCAGGTTTTGTATTGACCGTTGTTTCCGCTGACGCTGTTAGGACCCATAGTACCCGCCGAACCTATGGCGTAAGCGGCGTCAAGTCCGCCGAAATCGGACTGCCCGTCCAACTGCGCGTAAAACTCTTCCTCCGTTTCCGGTCCGATCACGCCCCCTTCCGTAAGCTCACTGCCGGAATCGTAAACCTCGTCGGATAAGGTCATGGCAATATCCGGATTTCCGAAACAAATACCGGTCGCCAGGAAAAGCACGAGTATCATCGCGCCCAGAAGGAAAGGAATAACTATCTTTTTCAACCTTTCCGACAAGAAACGCGATAAAGACTCCTCTTTTTTAATTCTGAGATTCAAGGCGGTACCGTTATTCATAATTCAATGCCTCCGCAGAGTAAATATTTTTCGGTCGGACCGAATAAATGCAAACAAAGTTCCGGACAAATCAAAAGACTTCTCCGAAATAATTATATTATATAATTAAAAAAAATGTCAATACCGATTTTTGAAAAAGACAAAATTATCCTGAATTCAGAAACTCAGCCCTTTGATCGGCTCGAAAAAAAATCAATCGTAAATTTTATTTTTATCTGTTTTTCAGGTATTTTTTGACTACCGAAGACAATAAAATAAAATCGTTTACCGACAATTTTTCGCCGCGTATCATAGGTTCAAAATTACATTCCGAAAGTATTTTTTCACAGTCCTGCGAAGTGAAAGAAAACATATTTTTAAGATTATTTGCCAAAGTTTTACGCCGCCATAAAAACGCGCATTTTACCGTTTTTCTAAAAAATTTTTCATCGTCTATTTTATACTTGTTTTTATCGATTACAAGCCTTAACAATGCGCTGTCCACCTTGGGAACGGGAAAGAAATTGTTTCTTCCCACTATTCTCGTTACGGCAGCGTCGGCGAAAGCCTCCACCCCGACCGTTATCGCCCCGTATTCTGCCGTACCGGGTTTTGCGGTAAGTCTTTCCGCCACTTCTTTTTGCATAAGCAAAGTCATTTCCGTAACGGGCAGAGAACTTTCCAAAAACCTCGTCATCAGAGGAGTAGTTATATAATATGGGAGATTGGACACCACCTTAAAGGGTCCTGAAACTATATTTTTAATTTCCTCGTCGCTCATCTTCAAAACGTCCGAGAAAACCGCCGTAACGTTGTCAACGGCCTTCAGAACCTCGTCGAGAACGGGCTGTAAAGCTCTGTCCACCTCGAAAGCGTAAACGTAGCGGGCTTTTTCGGCAAGCACCCTCGTGAGCGTCCCCGCTCCTGCGCCTATCTCCACCACAACGTCGTCCTTACCGACTTCCGCGTCGGCGGCTATAGCGTTCAGAAGATTGCCGTCGGTTATAAAATTCTGCCCGAGAGCCTTATTGAAACGGAAGTTATATTTTTTCAGAATATCTTTAATTTCCATTATTTCCCTCTGTTTATTTTTTGACTTTGATATATAATAACGGTGTACAAAAGATAAAAATAATAATGTACGAAAGAAGGGAAATGCTGTCCGTTTTCACGGGCAGTTTTTTCCTGTAATGAGTTATTTTATCAACGCTCTTACACGCAATTCGGCACCTACTCTTTCGGCGATTTTTTCGGCAAGAGCGATTTTTTCTTCACCTATCACGTCCACTATGGAAAGTATGACCCTGAGTCCTGCTTCCTTACATTCCTTGGCGAAACGGAGCATACTGTAAAACCCTTCTTCCCCGAAACGGCACCTGCAAAGTTTCTGATAATCGGCGGCGTTGGTTTCGTTCAGGGAAATACTCACCGTATCTACCGCCCCTGCGAATTTCTCCGCTACGCCCTTGCCCGCAATGAGGTCGGCTTGACCGTTGGTGTTTACTCTGACCTTTTTCCCGCAAGACTTCAGATACAGCCCGATTTCTCTTATGGCGTCGGCTCTGTAAAGAGGTTCTCCGTAGCCGCAGAAAACGAACTCTTCGTAAGAAAGATAATCTTTCAACGCCTCTTTGACCTCCTCGACGGTGGGTTCTTTTTCCAGCCACAGCCCGTAACCGGAATAAAACGAGGAATTGTTCCTTACGCAGAAAGTGCAGGCGTTAGAACATTTGTTTGTAAGATTGATATAAATTTTTTCGCCTATTTTATAGACTATCATTGATTTTTTTGAAAAACTCCTTTGTGTTTTTTAAGGTAATATCTTCTATTTCCTCTCTGTCTTTTCCGAGGAAAGAAGCTATTTTTTCCGCCGTATAAACGATATATTCGGGGCGGTTCGGTTTACCTCTGAAAGGCACGGGCGTCATATAAGGACAATCGGTTTCCAGCAAGATTCTGTCCGTAGGAGCGCTTCTGACCACGTCGGGTTTATCCACGGCGTTTTTGAACGTCACCGCTCCGCCGAAGGAAAAATACGCTCCCATTTTGGCAAACTCGGAAAGCATCTCCTTGCTTCCGCTGTAGCAATGAAGCAAAAATCCGTATTCCAACAAGGGACGGTTTTCTTTCAGCAATTTATACATATCGCCGTAAGCGTCACGAAGATGTACGACGGACGGAAGTTTCAACGCGCGGGCAAGTTCCAGCTGTTCCAGAAACACTTTTTTCTGCGTTTCCCTCGGACTCAGATCGTAATAATAATCCAACCCGATCTCTCCTATCGCAAGGACCTTTTTCCCTTGCGCAAGACGGGTTATAAGGTCGTAAAAAGCGTTGTCGGCAAGACGGCTGTCGTGGGGGTGCATTCCTACCACCGCATAAAACTTTCGGTATTGTTCCGCTAAAGCGACGCATTTAAGACAACTTTCCTCGTCGTAGCCGACGTTGACTACCGCACTGAGTCCGTTTTTTTCCAGTCCTGCGTGTATCTCCTCGGCTAAAGGAAAAAGTTTTTCGTCGTTCAGATGGGCGTGCGAATCGATTATCATTACGAAACCGTACTGCCTCCTCCCATAGGTTTACCCGGTTCCACGGTGGCAAGCCCGTCGGCGTTTTCGGCAAACAGTATCATTCCTTCGCTCAACACTCCGCCTAAAGTGGCAGGTTTGAGGTTGGCGACGACTACCACTTCCTTACCTACCATTTCTTCGGGGGTAAAGTACTTGGCTACGCCGCTGACTATACTCCTCACTCTGTCGCCCGTGTCCACGGTAAAATGTAAAAGTTTCTTGCTCTTTTCCACTTTCTCCGCAGTGAGAATTTTCCCGATTTTCAATTCGATTTTCGCAAAATCGTCTATACCGATTTCCGCCTTGACGGGTTCATCTTTTTTCGGTTCGACGAATTTTTCTTCCTTTTTTTCTTCCTTCTTTTCTTCCTTGGATTTTTCCGCTTCCAAAGCAATTTTTTCCATATTCGCAAGCTCCTTGTTGACGTCTATTCTCGGGAAAAGAGGCGCGCTCTTTACGAAAGTTTCCTCTCCCGAAAGTTTCCCGTAAGAAACGTTCCCTTCGAAACAATCGCAAACTTCCGTTCCGAGGTCGGCAAGTATTTTCCCCGCGGTCTCGGGCAGGAAGGCTTCAAGCATCACTCCTGCTACCCTGAGCGTTTCCGCCAGGTGATAAAGTACGTTCGCAAGACGGGCTTTCTTGCCCTCGTCTTTAGCCAAAAGCCACGGAGTGGTTTCGTCTATATACTTGTTGGCTCTGTTTACGAGAGTGAAAATTTCGTTCAGCGCTTCGGGTACGAGCAATTCGTCCATATATTTTTTCACTTTGCCGTAAAGCCCGTTTATAAGGTTTTCCGGTTCTGCGTCGAATTCCGTCGCTTCCCTTTCGGCAGGTATCTTTCCGCCGAAATACTGATTTATCATAGCCGTGGTACGGGAAAGAAGGTTTCCTAAACTGTTACAGAGATCGGCGTTGATGCGGCTGAGGAAAGAATAGTTGGAATAAGCTCCGTCGGAACCGAAAGGCACTTCCCTCAAAAGATAATACCTTACGGCGTCCACTCCGTACCTGTCGCTTAAGATAAACGGATCCACTATGTTACCTTTGGACTTGCTTATCTTGTCGCTGCCGAGCATAAGCCAGCCGTGTCCGTAAACCTTTTTCGGAAGCGGAAGACCCAACGCCATCAGCATAGCCGGCCAGATTATACTGTGAAATCTCACTATTTCCTTGCCCATCATATGCAGGTCGGCGGGCCAGTATTTTTTGAAAAGTTCGTCGTCGTCGGACATATACCCCAAAGCGGTAATGTAATTGGTCAGAGCGTCCACCCAGACGTAAACGACGTGTTCGGGATCGAACGGTACGGGAATACCCCATTTGAAAGAAGTTCTGCTTACCGCAAGGTCGGTCAGTCCTGCTTTGAGGAAATTATTGAGCATTTCGTTTCTACGCGATTTCGGCTGTAAAAAGTCCGGGTCGTTCTCGATAAGGTCGATGAGTTTATCCCTGTATTTGGAAAGACGGAAAAAGTAACTCGACTCTCTCGTAAGCTCCACTTCCCTTCCGCAATCGGGACATTTTCCGTCCTTTAACTGAGTTTTCGTCCAGAAAGACTCACAGGGAGTGCAGTACCAACCTTCGTATTCGCTTTTATAGATATCGCCCTGTTCGTAGAGTTTCGTAAAAATTTTCTGCACGGCCTTTTCGTGCTGTTCGTCGGTGGTGCGGATAAATTTATCGTAGGAAATATTCAACCTTTTCCAAAGCTTAATGAGGTTTTCCACCCTTTTGTCCACGAACTTTTTGGTGTCCTCTCCTGCCGCAGCGGCTATTTTTTCTATTTTCTGCCCGTGTTCGTCGGTTCCCGTCAGATAAAACACGTCGTAGCCGTCCATTCTTTTGAAACGTGCAAGCGCGTCGCAGACTATCGTCGTGTAACAAGTACCTATATGCCAGGCTCCGCTGGGATAATATATCGGGGTGGTGATGTAAAATTTTTCTTTCATTGTCAAAACCTCTTCTTTATTTCTTCCGATTAAATAATTATATAACTAAAATCCCCCTTTGTAAACCGAATTGCTTGTCGTGAGCGTATTTTCTTGACCGTAAAAAGATATCGAAATACCTAAAAGCAAACCTTTTCCTTGTCTCCCCGGTATAAAAATTTTGTCCGCGGGAAAAATCCTTAACGAAAAAATTTATCCGCGAATAGTATGTAACAGGATAAATTATCGAAAAACGGGAGAAGGAAAATGATAAAAAGAGGTGAACTTTATTACGCCGATTTAAGTCCCGTCGTGGGAAGCGAACAGGGCGGAGTACGTCCCGTTCTTATCGTGCAGAACAATATAGGCAACAAGTATTCCCCCACCATAATCGCCGTAGCCGTCACCAGTCAGATGAATAAAGCCAAACTCCCCACACATATCGAAATAGACACTACCAGCGGTCTTCCCAAAGACAGCGTTATCCTCGCCGAACAGGTCCGCACCCTCGACAAACGCCGCTTAAAGGATAGGATAGGCGCCCTCGACAACAAAGCGATGGAAAAGGTAAATAACGCTTTACTTGTTAGTTTAGGGTTCTTTAGTCAATAAAAAAGTTACCCGAATAAATTTTATAATAATTTACAAAGTTCTTCCCAAGAAGCGACTTCGGCGTCGGCATAAGGCTCTTCCTTTATGCCCGACGGGTTGAAACGCACTGTTTTTATACCTGCGTTTATGCCCCCTTGAATGTCGCTTGACGGACTGTCGCCTATTATTACGGACGTCTTTCTGTCCGCTCCCGTTTTGGCAAAAACGTAATCGAAAAACTCTTTCTGCGGTTTTTGATAACCAACCTCTTCGGAAATAAACACTCCGTCGGTAAACGATGAAAGTCCGCTCTTTTTTATGCGGTTGAGCTGAGTGTGTTTTACTCCGTTGGTCACTATATAAACTTTATATTTTCCCGAAAGATACTCGACGCCCTTTTCCGCTCCGTCGATATAGATACACTGTTCGCCTAAAAGTCTTTGATACACCTTTTCGAAAGCGTATTCGTCTTTCGGTATTCCCTTGAGTTCTCTCAACGTGCGGAATCGTTCGAAAATAAGAACTTCCTTGGCTATCTCTCCCCGTTCGAACTTTTTCCAGTAACTCTTGTTGACTTCGTCGAAAGTAAGGTAAACGTCCTCGTCGGCTTTTTCTCCCGTTTCCGCAACCGAAGCGAAAAAAGCCTTTCTCTGCCCTGCGTGGAAATCCATTACCGTCCCGTCTATATCCAATAATACGGTTTTTACCTCGTCAAAAACATTCTTCATAGTTTCACCGTCGATATTATATACCCTTTACCGTCGGAATGCAAACTTTTACGCCTGCGGACGAAAATATGTTTTTATTAAATATAGTAAACGTGAATAAGTTTTTATCAAAATAATCTATTGTCAAAGGCATAAAATACTGTTATAATCGATAGGTCTTTTCCTTTCGGGAAAGGCGTTAACGCCATAAATACATATTTAGGAGGAATTATGTTAGAAGTAAAAAATCTATACAAGGTCTACCGCCCCAAAAAAGGCGTGCCGGTGACCGCCCTTAAAGACGTTAGTTTGAAGTTTCCCGAAAAAGGAATGGTTTTTATTCTCGGAAAATCCGGCAGCGGTAAGTCCACCCTTCTCAACGTTATGGGAGGACTGGACAATTACGACGACGGCGAAATAATAATCAAAGGAAAATCCAGCAAAAACTTTTCTCAAAGCGATTTCGACAGTTATCGTAATACATATCTCGGATTTATTTTTCAGGAATACAACATCCTCAACGAGTTCAACGTAGCCGCCAACATCGCCCTTGCGTTGGAACTGCAAGGCAAGAAAGCCACCAAAGACGCCGTGGAAAAAATCCTTACCGAAGTGGATCTTTCCGGTTACGGCAACCGTAAACCCGCCGAACTTTCCGGAGGTCAGAAACAGAGAGTGGCTATCGCGAGAGCCTTGGTCAAAGACCCCGAGATTATCCTTGCCGACGAACCCACAGGAGCTTTGGACAGCAATACCGGACTGCAGGTTTTCGATACTCTGAAAAAACTTTCCCGCGACAAACTCGTCATCGTCGTCACCCACGACAGGGATTTTGCCGAACTTTACGGCGACAGAGTTATCGAATTCAAGGACGGAGTGGTTATAAGCGACATCGAAAAATATTCCGCCCAGGCAAAAACCGTAGGCAAAGGGCTCAGCGTTATCGACGATAAAATCATCCGTATAAAGAAAGGCTACACCCTTACCGAAGAAGATCTGCCCGTCCTCAACAAGTACCTTAAGGACAACGAAGCCCTTATCTCCACCGACGAAAAGTCCAATAAGGATCTCAAGCGTTTTGCCCGTATAGACGAGGACGGCAACAAAGAAAGTTTCAAGGCTACCGACGAAAGCAAAATAGTCTATTCCGACAAGAAAAGTTTCCGTCTCATAAAAAGCCGCCTGCCCTTCAAAAATTCTTTCAAAATCGGCGCAAGCGGATTGAAAAGCAAACCCGTCCGTCTTATCGTGACGATAATTCTTTCCGTCGTCGCTTTCACTATGTTCGGACTTGCCGACACCATAGCTTCTTACGACAAATACGACTCTACCTACAGTTCCATCGTGGACTCCGGCATAAACGGTATCGCTTTTCAGAAAAATCAGCAATTCAAATACAATGAAAACGACGATTATTACGGCACGAGAAACATAAAAATGGATGAAACGGATCTGATTTTGCTTAACGAAAAAACAGCACTTGAATTTACCCCTGTTTATTCCGATTCGTCTTATAATTCTCGCCTTTCCGTGACCGATAATCTTTTGGACGGATCGCAACAGAATTATTATTATTCGGTAACGAGTTTAGGCGGAGTTACCGAAACCGACCCCGATTTGTTCCAAAAAGCAGGTTTTACCGTTTACGGCACCTTACCTTCTTCTTACGACGAAGTAGCTATTTCATATTATTATTACGAAATGTTCGTCAACTACGGATACCGTAACAACAATCAGGAAATCGCCTCCTCGGAAATAACCTCCCCCGAAGCGTTCCTCGCTAAGAACCCCACCGTCTTTTCGGGATTTTACGAAAACGTTTTCTCTACCTCGGGTCAATTCCGCATTACCGCAATTATCGATACCAAACTCGATTCCGACCATTTTTCTGCCCTGAAAGAAAAAAATCCCAACGCGCTTTCTCTTATGTTCCTGACAAGCGAACTGGAAACCACGGTAAAATACGGTTATCACGGAATGGCTTTCGTTAAGAAAGGATTTTTCGACGACGTTTTATTCAAATCCGAAGCCGACTCAGCTAAATATACCGACTTGACAAAAGGCAACGCCTCGGTAAATATGCACTATTCCGACCCCGCTCTGAATATTTATTTTTCCCTTAACGCAATAAACGCTATCGCCAATTTCGGAAAAATGAGTTCCGAACTCGACACGATGTTTTTCGAAGAAGGGAAAACTTCCCTCGAAAAAGGCGAAGTTCTGATAAGCGCGGCAAATTTCTTTAATTTACTGAGTTATAGATATCCCGAAGACGAAAATATCACTTCGATTTTTATGGAAAGCAGCGATATTTCATCCTACTCCTTTATGCAGATAGAACCGCAAAAATTAGCCGACGCGGGACTTCTTCCCCAAGGCGTAACCGTGGAAAACTACGACGATTTCTATGAAAACGAACTTCAGGCTTTGTTCGACAAGGCTATCTCCGAAAATCCTTCGGCATACAAAGCGTTCCGCCAAAAATACACGTTGGAAAAATACGCTTCTTACCTGGAATCGAGAAACGTTTTTGCCTCCTTAACAAACTTAGCTTTCGACTTTTCCTACAATTCGGATAATTTTTACGAAAACAGAAGGACTGTTATCAAAGGCATATATTTCCACCATTTCGACAATAACTCTAACTCGGAAGACTACAGCATAGCTCTGTCGGAAAGCGATTACGACTCCGTTATCTCTCTGAATTCGGGGAAATATTCCTTTGCCATAGCTTATCTCGACGACAACGCAAAACTCCGTTCCGCAATCGACCTCAATTATGCCGATCCGATAAACGATACCTTCTACCGTATTCAGAACGGCGTTATGTCCACCCTCAACACCGTGAACAACCTCGTGGAAACGTTAGCCAAAGTTTTCCTTTACGTAGGTCTTGCGCTGGCGGCGTTTTCGGCGTTGATGCTCACTAACTTCATCTCTTCCAGCGTGGCGTACAAAAAACACGAAATCGGTATCTTAAGAGCCGTCGGCGCAAAAAGCGGCGACGTTTACGGAATTTTCGCCAACGAAAGTTTGATAATCGCTTTGATAAACTTCGTTTTAAGCGTAATAGCCACGGTGGCGGCTGTCTTCATCATCAACAACACCCTCCGCAATCAATACAACTTCGCTCTCACCATCCTGAACTTCGGCATTCGACAACTCGGTATAATGCTGGCTATAAGCGTAGGCGTTGCTTTGATTGCAAGTTTCGTCCCGTCATATCGGATTTCCCGCAAAAAACCGATAGACGCCATACGAAGATAATCTCTGTTCCGAGATGTACTCAAAAAGCGGTTTTCAATCGAAAACCGCTTTTTTGTTTCTAATTATTTTACTGAAATTGCGTAACTTTATCGGAAAAAAATACACTCTCCGATAAAAACTCAGTTTCCCTTCTCGGCTATGACTCCGCCCCCCAAACACACCTGTCCGTCGTAAAGTACGCAATACTGCCCCGGAGTTATCGCACGTTGTTTTTCCTCGAACACTATCCTCGCACCCTCTCCGTCGGAATAAAATACCGCTTTCTGTAAAGGCTGACGGTGTCGTATCCTCGCCAAAACCTCTTTCCCGTCGGGGATATCTTCGGTAATAAAATTAAACCCTTCGGTTTTCAACGCTTTGGAGAAGAGTTCCTCGCATTCCCCTTGATTTACGTAAAGAATATTGTTTTTGACGTCCTTATCTATAATATACCAGGGTTCGGAATTGCTTTCGCCTTTTACTCCCCCCAGTCCGAAACCTTTATGCTGACCTATGGTATAGAAGAAAACGCCTTCGTGTTCGCCTACCGTCCTGCCGTCCAGCGTTTTTATTTCCCCTTTCTTCATCGGCAGGTATTCGTTCATGAATTTACGGAAATTCCTTTCTCCGATAAAACATATCCCCGTGCTGTCCTTTTTCTTTGCGGTGGCGAGTCCGTATTTTTCCGCAATAGCCCTGACTTCGGGTTTAGTCAGTTTTTCCAACGGAAAAAGGACGTTTTTTATCTGTTCTTCGTGAACCTGATTCAGAAAATACGTCTGATCCTTGTTTTCGTCCGAGGCACGGGTAAGGTAAGTCCTGCCGTTTTCTCTCTTCACTCCGCAATAATGTCCCGTCGCGATGAAATCGGCTCCTATTTGTTCGGCTTTTTCCTTGAACACTCCGAATTTTATCTCCCGATTGCACAAAACGTCGGGATTAGGCGTTCTGCCTGCACGGTACTCGTTCAGAAACAACGAAAACACGTTGTCCAGATATTCCTGACTGAAATCCACGGTATAATAAGGTATTCCGAGAACTCCGGCCACTCTTCTCACATCGGCGTAGTCTTCCTCGGCGTTACAGTAACCTCCCGCGCTTTCCTTCCAGTTGTGCATAAAAAGCCCTATGACGTCGTAACCTTGCTCCTTCAGAAGCAACGCCGCCACGCTGCTGTCCACGCCTCCGCTCATTCCTACCGCTACGGTTTTTTTCATTCACACCTGCCTTTCCTAAAATAATATCACTTTTCCACCCGAAGTGCAACGTATAAGGTCAGAAATTTAAGGCAATAATCTCTCCGAACAAAATAAGGAGATCCGTATATGAATTTTAATCCCTTCAAAGAAAAATGCGAAAACTTAGACTCTCTGTTTATGGACTGGGAAAAAATGTATCCCCGTCCTTACGACAAATGCGACGCCGATCCTTACACCAGGGTAAGGTGTATTTTGGCTAACGGAGCGGAATTCGAAGCGGTGCGTTTCAGCCACGCCTTTCACCGTTCCTGCAGCGATAACGACGTCCGCCGTTTCCTCGCCGTCACCCGCAGACAGGAACAGCAACAGCAAAAACGCATCGCCTGTCTCAAACCGCTGAACGAGACCGTCCTGGAGACCACCATAGGTTACGAACAGCTCGCCGTGGATCTGACGGCGATTTTTGCCCGCCGCCATCAAGGATACCTGAAACAGGCTTTCGACTTCGCTTTGCTGGAAGACTTCGACCACCTTTACCGTTACGCCAACCTTCTCGAACTCGATACCGGGATTCACGCCGAAACGCTGGTGGGCGATTACACCGAGATCACCCCCGGCAGACCTACCGTAAGCGAACACAGGTATCCCGCCGACGACGTAAGACGATTCTGCGACAATTCCGTAGCGACCCCTCTCGAGAAACTCGACGCCGCCATAATCACCGCCGCCGAACAGCAGACGATGAATTATTATATGAACCAGGCGCAATTCTACACCAACGACCTCGGCCGTCAGCTTTACTCGGAAATAGGTATGATAGAGGAACAGCACGTCACTCATTACGGGAGTTTGCTCGACCCGAGAATGACTTTTGCCGAAAATCTCCTGATGCACGAATACACCGAGTGCTATCTTTACTACTCTCTTTATTCCGACGAGACCGATCCTCACGTCAAGAAAATCTGGGAACAGCACCTCGTCTGCGAAATAGCTCATCTGCACAAAGCCGCCGAGCTTTTCGAAAATATCGAAAAAAGAGACCGTTCTGAAGTTATAAAAGACGGCACTTTCCCCGAGATTATAATGTTCCGCTCTCAAAAAGATTATATACGGGACGTCCTGAAAGAAACGGTGACTTTGACCTCCGACAGGGAAGATTACACCGAAATAAATTCCGTCCCCGACGACAGCGACTTTTTCTATTACCAAAAGCAAGTCAACAACACCATAGGAGACGTGGCAAGCCATAAAGTCATCGCCGCAATACAGGAAAAACTCGGACGGGACTACCGTTCGGAAATCGCCCCGAATCCCGTAAACGTACTTTGCGACCGTGAAAAGGACAACACCACCCTCGGCAGAGTGAAAGAACAAATTTACGCCTAAAAGCAAAATATAATTCCGATAAAAGAAGCTTTTTCCCTTTAGAAACAAAATAATTATTCCAAAAACGGAGGTATAAATGAAACTCAAAAACAGCAAAACTTATCTCAATCTCGCCAAAGCGTACGCAGGCGAATGTATGGCTCGCACCCGTTACGAATTCTTGAAATACGGTGCGGAAAAGGAAGGTTACAAGAATATCGCCTTACTCGTGGAAGACGTGATTTATCAGGAATTCCATCACGCCAGAATGTTCTACACCTTCATACAGACCGCCGACGAAGGTCTGATAGACAACATCGATATTTGCAGCGGATATCCTTTCAAGCAGAAATGGAACCTCGCCGAAAACCTGCGTATCGCCGCCGAAGACGAAAACAACGAAGCCACGAAAATCTATCCCGAATACGCAAAAATCGCCCGTGAAGAAGGTTTCCCCGACATTGCGGGACTGTTTGAAAACGTAGTTCAGATAGAAAACTGCCACAAAATGCTTTTCAGCCAGCTCTACGACCAACTGACCAAAGGTACCCTCTACAAAAAGACCAAAGCCGTCAAGTGGAAATGCGGCGACTGCGGTTACGAAATGACCGCAAAAGAAGCATTCCCGAAATGCCCCGTCTGCCAGGCGTGCCAAGGTTCGATAAAACTCATTATAGAGGACGGCTCGAACTGAATAATTTTCATACCCTACCTTTAATTACGAAAAACCGCTTATTAAGAAGCGGTTTTTTGCAATACTTATTTTTATTTCCAAACAATAATTTTAAATTAGCTTTAATTTTTCAAAATTTCGCTCACGGCGTCTGCCAAGGCGTTCACCGTGTCGGAGGCCGTCATACTTACGGGATTGATTTTCCTTTGCGCCGTTTCGCCTGCAAAACCGTTGAGAAACGCTCCGCAAGCGACTTTCTCGGCATCGAAAGGATCGTTGTATCCCGAGATACCGGCAAGAATACCGCTTAAGACGTCGCCGCTGCCCGCCGTTGCCATCCCGGGACACCCCCTGTCGACGAGATAAACCTCTTTTCCGTCGGTAACTACGGTAGCCGTTCCTTTAAGTAAAACCGTAACGTCGTAACGTGAAGCAAATTCCCTCGCCTTTTCTACGGGGGCGGCAAGTATCTCTTCCGCGGAGTATCCCGACAATCGGGAAAACTCCTTTACGTGCGGAGTAAAAATTAAATTTTTGCAAGTTCTGCCCTTTAACACGCCGAGGTCGCGACTTATGGCGTTCAAGCCGTCGGCGTCGACTATGACGGTCCCTTTGAAGTTATGTAATATGTAGTTTAATATCCTTAAATTATCTTTTCCGTTACCTAAACCCATACCTATCGTTACGGAGGTAAGCCCTTTTAAAAATTCCTCGAGAGCGCTTTCGTCGAAGACGAGACCCTCTCCGTCGTCGGGCAGAAAAAACAACGTCGCTTCGGTAACTTCCTTGAAAAAAGCGGATTTTATGCTTTCGGGTACGGCAAGTCTGACCACCCCCGCCCCCGCTCGCATAGCCGCGGCGGCGTGCAAGGCTAAACGCGGCGCGCCGCAGTAACGGGTACAGCCGCCTATCAGTCCCACGTAGCCGTAACTACCCTTGTGGGAATAGTTCTTCCTTTCGGGAAAGACCTTTTTTACGTCTTCTTTTTCCAGAAGTTTATATTCTTCCCCATACAGTTTTATTCCTATATCGGCGTTTATCAGTCTGCCTATGACGTCCTTCGCTTTCCCGAGGAAATGTCCCGTTTTCGGAAAACCGATACTTACGGTAAGATCGCTTTTTACGCATACATCTCCCGTGCCTCCGTCGCCGTTTAAGCCGCTGTTGATGTCGGCGGAAACGACGTAGGAAGCGGACTCGTTTATTTTTTCTACGATTTCCGCGTAAAGTCCGCTTAATTTACCTTTGAAACCCGTTCCGAGAAGGCAATCGACTATTACCGCGTAAGAGGAAAAATCCTCTTCTCCGTTACAAAAAACGTACGGAACGCCCTTTTCCTTGCAACGCTCGAAATAATACCATCCGTCAGCGGAAAAACGGTCGGAACAAAGAAAAATTTTACATTCGTAGCCTTTTTCGGCAAGCAGATACGCCACGACGAAACCGTCGCCTGCGTTGTTGCCGCTGCCGCATAATACGGCAGTCTTTCCTTTCTTTTCAAAACTGTCGTATATGGCTTTTCCTGCGCGGAACATAAGTTCACGCCCCGACGTGCCGCCCGTTTGAGTCTTGGCGTCGCTTATACGCATCGAGTCCACAGAAACTACGCTTATCATAATTACTCGGTAAGGTTAGTTTCGATAAAGCCCTTTCAAAGTGCTTTGGGCAAGAACGTGTCCGTCCATAGCCTTGTATAGATCGTTCATATAAAACCCGTCTTTCAAGTCGAGTTTACAGTCCAATGCGTAGGCGTGGAATTCGTAAACGTGCGGAGCGTCGGGCGGGGCCATACCGCCGTAACGGGCTACTTCGGCTTTATTCCTTCTCCCTCCTAAGATACTGAAGCAACTGTTCAGTCCCTGTACGAACCCGTCGGGAAAGCGGGAAGCGTCCTCTTTCAGCGCCGTGGTCGTGATATTCGCCACAGTCCAATGCACCCAGGAAAAACCGCTCACCTTAAAAGCGTCCTTATCCTCGCACACCAAAGCTATGCTGACCGTCCCTTCGGGCAAATCGTTGAATTCCAACGGCGGACTGACTACGGGCATACCGAAACCGTCGCATTCTCCTCTCTTCCCGTACTTGTCGGGAATGATACCGTCCTTAAAAACCTTGCTTGTAATGGTAAATTGAGTTTTCATAATGTAAAAATTTTAACACGGATATTCCCTTCGGTCAAGGCGGTGTCCGTTCCCTCAATAAAAAAAGAGGCTTTCTTTCGCCTCTTCGATTTATTCTTTTTCCTGCGTTTTGCTTGTATCGTCGTCTTTTGCCTTTTCGGACTCGACGCTATCCTCGGTTACGGTTTCGGGAAACTTATCCTGTGTTTTATCCGAGGGCTTTTCTTCCGTACTAACGGCGGACGAAACGTTTTCCTCTTCCGCTCTTTTACGCAACTGTTTGGGCTTTACTGCGGTATTCAGGGAAAATTTTATCCTGTTGCCCAACACCTCGCTGACTTCGTTGACGGCGACGAAACTTTCGGGGTCGATTTCGGAAATAAGTTTTTTTATTCTGGTTATTTCGAAACGGTTTGCCACACAGTAAAGCATAGTCATATCTTCGTTGCTGAAATAGCCTTTGCAATCGAGGACGGTAACGCCTCTGCCCAGTTCTTCGCTCAAAGCCGCCGCAAGCACGTCGGGGTTTTTGGTTATTATGGTACAGGCCTTACCCTTGTCGAAACCGTCCACGATAAAGTCTATTACCTTAAGTCCCACCAGGTATGACACTACAGAATAAAGCCCGATAAGAAGACTTTTTCCTATTATCGAACTTACGGTATAAATTATGACGTTGAACGCCATAACGAACTGCCCTACCGAAAGCCCGATTTTTTTCGCGAAAGTGACGGCAAGGACTTCCACTCCGTCTATGGCTCCGCCCTGTCTTATGGTAAGTCCGCTCCCTACTCCCGAAAGAAATCCACCGAACAGCGCGGCTATCAACATATCGTGGCTTATAAGTTCGTAAACTTTTTCGTTGAGGTGGGCTATTTCGCTGAAAACGTACGCCATCAGCGAATAACTTGCTATCGCCACCAAAGAATAAACGATAAAAGTAACGCCCATCTTTCTTATTCCGAAGATAAACAGCGGCACGTTCAATACCACCAAGAAAAGAGCAATATTAAGGTTGGTTACTCTGCTAAGGAGCATCGAAAGACTGGATATTCCGCTGTCGAGAAGGTCGGCAGGAGAAAGAAGCAACACCACTCCCGCCGCATTTATACACCCTGCCACGAGTAACAAAATTATATTCCACGCACGCAATTTAACTCTTGAATCCTTCATCTTCGCCTCTAAAAAAATTTTATCTGGAAAACTTTATATTATTCCCGACTTTTAACTTGTCGGAAAGGGAATAAAAATCCGCTTTAAGCGGAAGTTTTATTATTTTATAATAACATATCGGGATAATGAGGTCAATTTTTATGATATAGAAAAAACGGATATCTTTTTTCCGATATAAAAAAACCCGAAAAAATATTCGGGTTTCAAGCGAAAATCATTTTTGGGGCGGCAATTTTAAGAAAGGGACAAAACCATCTCCACGTCGCCTTTTCCGAGCAAAGCGACGAGTTCGGTACGGGTTATATCCTTGACTTTTCCGAGTTTAGTAAAGGTATAGCTGTTTACGTCGTAATAAAGCACGAAATTACTGCCTTGATAAAGAATTAAATCTCCGGGTGCGGTGGTAAAATACTTGTCGTTTCTCGGCAAAGTCACCCCTAACGACCCCACTTTCTCGAAATTGCCGTAATCGGAAGCCGATACGGTAAGCGGTCCGTCTTTCAACAGTTCCGTTAACGCCCTCGCAGAGGAATTGTCTTCCAGTTCCGCTGTAAGTTTGCGTCCGTTTACGGTAATATACATAATTCTTTCCTCCGTGACGAGCGTTTCGTCGCCGTCGTCCGTTTCTTCGTTTTCCTCTGCGTTATCCTTTTCGCCGTTTTCGCCGTCGGGCAGAACGGAGTCTCCGCTTTGGTCAGATAAACTCCCTTCCTGCTTATTTCCGTCCGTCCCCGTATCCGCGTCCGTCGTCTGATTTATACACGAAACGCAAATCAAACAAAGAATTATAGTTAAAACAAAAATAATTTTTTTCATATTATTTATAGGAATTTTTCAGTATTTCCACCACGTCGGCATCGGTAAGCGGCAACGGGTCGGAGGCGAAAAGTCCTCCCATCGTTTCCCGCGCGTTGACGGCGATTTTTTCTAATTCTTCTTTTTTTATTCCGTAATCGGACATTTTAAGGTCGGCTACGCCGCAGTCGTACTGTAACTTTTTCAACGCTTTCAAAAAGTCTTCGGCTTTTTCGGCGTCTTCTTTTCCCATAAGTTTTGCCATTTTCACGAACCTTTCGGGACAGGCTCCTTTCTTTATGAAATGTTCGTAAAACGCTAAGGAAATCATTATAAGTCCCGCTCCGTGCGGCAAATTATGATGATATGCGCTCATTGCGTGTTCAATGGAATGTTCGCTTGTGGTACACCCGTAAACCATAGCGTATCCCGACAAAGTGTTTCCTAACGCAACTTTGCTTCTCGCTTCGAGATTTTTTCCGTCTTTTACCGCAACGGGAAGATATTTTGCCACCGATTCTATGGCTTTTTCCGCCACCATATCGCTGAACTCGTTGGAAAAATTCCCTATATAAACCTCGGTACTGTGGAAAAACGCGTCGAAACCCTGATAAGCGGTATATGCAGGCGGAACCGTGAGCATAAGTTCGGGGTCTACTATCGAAAGCGTCGGAAAAAGCCTGTCGTCTCCGCCGAAACCTATTTTCTCGTTGGTTTCGGGATTGGAAACCACTCCCCACGCATCCACTTCGCTGCCCGTACCGGCAGTGGTCGTTACGGCTACGGTAGGCAGCGGAGCTTTCGCCAAAGGTTTACCCTTGCCCGTGCCGCCGTTTACGTAATCCCACAAGTCGCCCTCGTTGGTTGCCATCGCCGCAACGGCTTTTCCTGCGTCCATAACCGAACCGCCCCCCAGCATCACTACGAAATCGCAACCCTTATCTTGCGCAAAAGCCGCCGCTTTCATAACCGTATCCTTCAGAGGATTGGCTTCTATCCCCTTAAAGGTTTCCGTCCTTACCCCCGCTTCTTCCAGTAACGACTTAACTCTGTCGTAATAACCGTTTTTTATTCGGAGAGCAAAATAAGCGCTTTTTCTCCCGGTAACGTTTGATTTTTCAATTCATTCAAAACTCCCGCTCCGAACAAAACTTTCGTGGGCATATATGCCGTAAATTCTTTCATAAACAAACCTCCTTCCTATTTATCGTAACCCGTACTTACGTCGGGAATATTCTTTATCACCTTAGCCGGGACTCCCGCAACCACGGCGTTTTCGGGGACGTTTTTGGTCACTACGCTCCCCGCCGCGATAACGGCGTTTTTTCCTACGGTAACTCCGGCAAGTATCGTGGAATGTGACCCTATCCATACGTTGTCGCCTATAACTACGGGCGACGGAATCATATCGCTCCTTTCGGCAGGGTTCAAGGAATGGTTGAGCGTGGCGATAACCACCTGGTGCCCTATCAGTACGCCGTCGCCTATTCTGATCCCTCCCTGATCCTGAAAACAACACCCGAAATTTATAAAAACGTTTTTCCCGATAGTCGTATTTATTCCGCAATCGGTATAAAAAGGCGGAAAAACTTTGACGGACTTATCTGCTTTCCCGTCGGTAAGTTCGTAAATAAGCTCCGCTTTTTCTTCGTCTGTATGAAATCCGCAATTCAGCACAGCCAGTTTTTCCTGCGCCCTCGCCGACAGTTCGTGCATAAATTTATGCGCCTCCGAACCGCCCTTTACCGTAGCGCCGCTCTGCATTATTTTCAGAAATTCCGCTTTTTCCATAAACTTTCTCCTTCGTCTTTATTGTATGTCGGGGTTTTATATATGTCAAATACTTATATTTTATATATATCCATAATTGACAAGCATATTAAACAATGAAATAATATATATAAGCATACGGAGGTAAATATGGAATTACGGGAATTGAAGTATTTTATTGCGGTAGCGGAAAAAGGAAGCATATCTAAAGCCGCCGAAAGTCTTTTCCTCACGCAACCCAATCTCTCGCGACAAATGCAGGGGCTGGAAAGCAAACTCGGACAAAAGCTCTTCGTCCGCGGGAATAGGAAAATAACTCTGACCGAAGCGGGAAAACTTCTTAAAAAACGTGCCGAGGAAATTATCGCTCTTTCCGACAAAACCGAAAGCGAACTGTCGGTAAAATACGGAGAAATCGCAGGACGGATAGCCATAGGCGGCGGCGAGTCTTACGCCGTGGAACTCATAGCCGAAACCGCCAGTCGTTTGCAAAAAGAATATCCGAAAATCAAATTCGATTTCTTCAGCGGAGATACCCACGAAGTTATAGAAAAACTCGATAAAGGGCTTATTGATTTCGGGATACTTATAGAACCCGCCGACCTTTCGAAATATTCTTTTTTGAAACTCCCTCTTGCCGACACCTGGGGCGTGCTTATGAAAAAGACTTCCCCTCTCGCCGAAAAACCGTTCGTGACCAAAGAAGATATCTTCGACAAGGATCTTATCCTTTCCAAACATTCTCTCAACGAATATATTATTGCCGACTGGTTTGCTCCGTACGGCGACGGACTTAACGTAGTAGCCACCTATAACCTGATCTACAATGCCTCTCTTTTAGTAAAACAAGGACTCGGATACGCTTTGGCTTTGGATAAACTGGTGGACGTCTCGGAAGATTCGGAATTGTGTTTCCGTCCGTTAAATCCGCCTTTAATCAGCCCTGTTTCCATAGTTTGGAAACCCGATACCATATTTTCCGCTCCGAGTAAAAAATTCATCTCCTGCCTTTCCTCATATATAGCGTCATACGGTAAATAAAAACGGGTATTGTTTATTGTCCGTCTGTTTGTTATAATTTTTTTAAGAAAACCGAAAAAGAGGAAAAGATGACTAAGAAAAAAAAGATTATAATCTCATTGACGGTCCTCGCCGTCCTCGTCGTCCTCGCTGCGACCGGGTGGCTTGCCGCATATTATTTCTATCGTCCAGATTATCTCGAGTCCGATGCGTTTTTCGACGTAAGCGCAGTCTCTTACGGGGAGGAAATAACGGTAATGAGTTACAACGTGCGATACCTTTCCGCCATCGATTGCGGCAAAAAAAGCTGGTTCTACCGCGCCGACCTCGTTACGCAAACGATCGCCCGTTCCGCTCCCGACCTGATAGGGTTTCAGGAAGTCACCTCCGAACACGAGAAATATCTCACCGAACATCTGAATGGCTACTCCTTCCACATAGTCTACCGAGACGATTTTGCGGCGAAAGAAGCTACCGCCATTGCTTACCGCACCGATCGTTTTGACTTGGAAAGCGAAGGACATTTCTGGCTGAGCGAAACCCCCGACATACAGAGCAAAAACTGGAAAAGCGAACGCTACCGCGACGCAAATTATGTGGTACTGACCGAGAAAGCCACGGGAAAACGGTTCGCTTTCTACAACACTCACCTCGACGCAAAAAGCGCTCTCGCGAGGGATAACGGTATGGCAGTCCTGCTGGAACAAACTTCCCGCACTCCTTCTCTCCCTATCATCCTGACCGGAGATATGAACGACTGCGAGGACTCTCCCATGTACGTCCGTGCGACGGAGGCGGGACTTTGCGACTCGGCTAAAATTGCCGAAAAGACCTTCAACGCCGACAGCGTGACCTTCACGGGCTACGGTAAAAGCACCTCGCCGAGGATAGACTTCTGTTTCCTGTCGAAGGGGATAAAAGTATCCTCCTACGCAATAGACAATACGCTTATAAACGGCGATTATCCCAGCGACCACTTCCCCGTCGTAGTAAAGATCTTGCTTTGAGGCAAGCCGCTTCCGGAGCGTTTTTATTTCATTGCGGTACGCCCTCGGTCATCCGAGTATCGTTACCGTTCCGTCCTCGGACACTCTCAGTCTGTCTCCGGTGCTGACCGTTTCCAAAAATTCCTTTCCAAGTTTATCCACTGCTATGACGTCGCTGTTTTCCCATATCTTAGCCAACACTATTCCGCTCGCCGCAAGGGAATCTATATGTTCAGAAAACAGAAAACATGCGGGATTTATTTTCATCGAACAGACGGTCTGGATGACCAGTCCTCCCGTGGTGGAACCTATGGTTATCGGCAGGCATAACGCCTTCCCGGTGATATTGAGCCCGTATATATCCGGGTTGTTCTGATCGGAAACGGTAACTTCTTTCTTATTTGCCATTGCGCTCTTCTGAAAAGTGGCGAGAGTGTTGACTCCCGCTCTCGAAACCACCGCTTCCCCTTCCCAGTTGCCGCCGGCTATAACTCTGCCCTGAAAAGTTTTCATCTCGAAACCTCCCCGCTGATTATTTTCAGAATATCCTTGTCTTTGTAATACCTCGAAAGCGAATACGTGCGCAGCTTATTGCTGTTTGTTGCTATCGCCGTGGCTTTGGTCAAAGGATTGTTGGTGTACATCAGAGGACAAATACTCGTGATCTTAGTCCCGGTAAGCATTAAATCGTCGTATAACGTGGCATTTTCGCCGACGAACTTCTTCACGACGTACGGACTTGCGCACAGTATGGTCCTGACGGCGGTTTTCTTCCGTCCCGCACTTCCGACTGCGCCTATTATTTCCGCCGCCCACCTCACCAGCTGCGTATAGGTAAGATGCGGACACCCGATGAAAACGAGTTTTGCTTTCCCTCCCTCTTTCCACATAACGGGGTACGACGCATATATCCTTTCCAGTTCGGCGTCGTCTATAACGTAAGTTTTCGCATCGTCTTTTATGAGCTTTTCCCCGGACTCTTTGGCTTCGGGAGTCAAATTGTCTATATGGTAAAGTCCCACAGCCCCGTTGGACGCCGTAGCCGCTCCGAAATCCTTGAGATAAGCCGCGGCTTCCTCGCTAAGATCGGTACCTATCCATTTATCCAGTCCGTAAACGTAAGGCACGTCTTCCATAACTTTCATTCCTACGGCGCTCCCGAGTATCTGTGCTTCGGGTTTTACCGAGGTCTCGACGTAAACTTTCCAGCTCGCCTTACGACCGTCATCCGTCAATAATCCGAAATACGGAACGTATCCGACTATCGATCCGAACAGATCCAGCATCCCCGAATTGCGGTTGCATCTTGCGCCCAAAACGGAATTTGCATAAACCACGGCGGAAGACTCAGCCCAGCTCAATACGTCGCCTTTTTGAGGGATATTGCCGACTTCGGGTAGATAACAGGTACAGGTAAAAGCGTCTTTATCCCGCAACCCGACCTTGGCAAGCTGTTCCTCGTAACTTTTTTGTGCGGAATACATGAATTTATCGAAAACCAGTTTCAAAAGAGGATTGCATTTCACGTTATCGTAATCCACCGGACGAGGATCGACGGTGAAACCGCCTTCGGCTTTCAGCCCGTCGTTGACGAGCTCGTCCATGATCCGGAAAAGCGGCTTGAGAAGTCCTATTCCGAAACTGGTGACGAGGTGACCTTGAGCGTGAGTTACGGGTACCATTTTTTCCGCTCCGAATATTTCTCCGAACATCACCAGAGTCTTCATCACCTTGGCTTT
>CALVNL010000013.1 GCA_944349655.1 uncultured Clostridia bacterium | reverse complement strand
AGATCGGCAAAATCTTTATTTTCGCTGTTGTTGTTTTCGTAAAGAATTGTCAAATACGCTTTGTTTACGAGATAAACTCCGTCGACGTAACGCAATTCGTAATTATCGACTTCCGACAAAGTAACTTTCAAAACGTAGCTTCCTGCGTCGAGTACCGTCCCTTCCGCCTGCTCCGCTCCGTCCGCCCATACCGAATATACGGCGGTGCCGTTACCGAAAACGCTTTCGAAGGTGTCCGTCCCCTTGAATCCCTCGACTTCGATTTCCGCTCCGCTCAAAGATACTCCCTGTCCGTAAACGCTCTGCGGCACGGTGGGCGTAACGGTCAACGTCGCTCGGGTTATCGTAAGGAGGACTTTCAAAGTAAAATCTTCGTAATTGGGTTTGGAAAAAACAGCGGTGACGGTATATTCGCCTACGTTCACGTTCCCGTCGTTACCCGAGTAAACGACGCTTACGCCTTCGCCTTCGGGGAAGGTTGCGGCAAGAACAATCTCTTTTCCGACGTATTCCGCTTGGAAAGTTCCGTCGCCGTCCTCCGTGGCTCCGTAAAAGGAAATCGCTTGCTTATCCTCTTCGGAGAAAGCCAACGCTTGTACGAAAAGAATTCCGTCGGTGACTTCGAGAACGTAATTGTCGCACGTTCCCGCAAAACTCAGAACGTACTCTCCTACGCCGTCGCCTGCCTTATAATTGGTGGAAAAACCGTTTCCGTAATCGGAAACCAACTGTTGCAAAGTCTTATCGTTATCCTGTCCTACCTGTCCGCTTACAGACACGGCAGGTTTTACGACGGAAAAATCCATTTCTTCACCGTAATTTACGGTAAGGTTGCCTACGGTCACATTCAATACGGCTTTTGCTACCGTGACCGTACGAGAAACCTTTACGTCGGCATAATTTGTCGATTTTCCCGAGAAAATATGCGTATAAACCCCTGCGTTAAGGCAGGAAGCGACGACTTTATCGTCTTGTTTAAAAGATTGGGAAAAAGTATATCCGGCATTTTTGAATACCGTTTTGTTTACAATTTCAGGATCATCGTAGGTAAAACTTACTCCCTTGTAAACCTCGGTCACGTTTCCGAAATCCGTTACCGAAAAGGCGGCGGGAGCTTTGGCTTTGGTTATTTCGAAAGAACCGCTCGCCTGTGCGGGAAGATAGTCGTCGGAACCGGCATAACTTACCGTATAGGCATATACGCCCGCATTGTGGACGGTGCCGCCGAAGACCTCGCCTTCATAAGTCCAGCTAAAAACAGACTTCGCCGTTTCTTCGGTTGTTATGTAACTCTGTACCGTTTCCAAACTATACGTCTGTTCCTCGGAATATACTCCCGAAGACGGGGTAAAGGTCAGGAAGGGTTGGGAAAGTTTTTGTTTGTAAGACGTGCCTGCCCTCCTCAGTTCGGGTACGTCGCCTCCCACGGGATACCCGAAAACGGTCTCGAAGTCGAAAGCGGTGTCTTTCAACGCATTAGCCGAAACGTCGGCGGTTTCGGTTTTTACCCCTTCGGTATCGAACACCGTATAATAAGGTTTTTCGTTCTGCGTTCCGATACTCAGCGAAGTGGCTATGCCGTCGGTGTCGCTCCCATAATAAGCCGAAGTATCGGTAGAATGATTAACGCTGTTTTCGATAACGCCCGTTGCCGAGGACACGAAAGCGTAAGCCGCCGCCCCGAAATTTTCCGACAGTTCCACCGTGCCGTTATTTTTGGACGTGAATGCGCATCCGTCCGTACTCGACGCGTAAATTTTTCCGCCTTTTATCGTGCCGTTGTTAACTTGGGCTATTCCTGCGGAAAGATACGTTCCGTATAGGACGAAATCCGTTATCGTTCCGTTATTAGCCGAAACCGCCCCCGTTTCCGAAGAGGAAACTATAGCCGTCACGGAATTGACTTGTCCGCCTGCGGACAAAGTGTTTGCTATCCCTCCGCCGTAACTACGCAATATCAAATTGCTTACCGCACACGAAAGCGTTTGACAAAGCGGTTCGTTTACTAGTCCTATGACGGCTTTTCCGTTCCCGTAAAGGGTAACTTTAAGTTCGCTTATGCCGAGAGCGTAACTAGTTCCGTCGCCGGCGTAGTTTACTACGATATCGTTTGAAAGTACGGCGTATCCTTCCTTTCCGTCCAGCCATTTCAGCATGGACGCGTCGGTGATTATATACGGGTCGGTCGCCGTCCCCGTCCCCGCAGGCTTACTTGCGGAAAGAACGCCGGAAACTTCGTCTTTTCCGAAATCGTGATTTTCGTTTATGTATCCGTCACCCTCGTTTCCCGAAAGACTGTTCCCCGAACAAAGAACAAAACCTACGTTGTCGCCCGATAAGTTATACCCCTGTTCGAAAACCGTTCCGTTAACGCAATTATAAAGAGCGTGACCGTTCCCTTTTACCGTGCCCGAAGCGGCGGTAAATCCGCTTACAGCCGATATTTGCGGAATATTCTTTAAGTTTATTTCCGAAGTAAGTTCATAGGAAAAAGCGTTTCCGCCGCAGGAAGCGAACTTTATTTTGAAAAGGTCGGCTACGCCGTCTATCTCAAAAGAACTTTCACTCCCCTCGCCCGTAAACAGAGTTTTCGGTACCGGATACCCCGTTCCGTAAAGAAACTCATCGCCTAAAGAAGCAAGGTCTTCCGCCGTTCCCGTCTGGAAATCGCCCGTAACGGAATAAAGTACCTCGGTATCGATCCCGTCTGCGATAACCGAATAGCTGTTAGCCGTAGCGGCAGCCCGACTGTCCGTCACCGTCGCCCCCGAAACGTAAATAAGGGAAGCGGAATTTTGTAAAGTTCCCGTGGAAACGTCGCCGTTTGCTCCCTTGGTAAAAGCGTAAAAAGTCACGCCGTCCGTTCCCGTACCCTCGGCAATGAATTCCGCCGCCACCGAAACGCCCGAAAGCGTCCCTGCGTTCAGAAAAGCGACTGCCGCCACCGAAAACTGATTTGTCGTAACGCTGTTTGCCTTGACGTTTCCTAAGAAAGCGGAGTTTTCGATATTCCCCGAGGAAGCATTGCTGTAAGCTATCCCCCCGTATGTAAAGATAATGGAGGAAGACAAGACTACGTCGGATGCGTTCACGCAATTCGTTATAGTGCCGTAATTGGTGTTGACCAGTCCGCCGCCCGCATTTTTGGCGTTGGCAGCCAAGGTCGCCGTCCCGAAAACGGAGACGTCGGATATTTTGCCGTAGTTTATATCGGCGACCGCCGCGCCCGTAAGGACGTCGGAAACAAAATTAAGGTCGGAAAGCGTAGCCGTCTTGTCGCTCGACGAACCGAAAGAGCCGAATATCGCAGAGGAAAAATTATAGGCGAAATGACCGTTCCCTTCGAATTTACCGAGAAAGTTCGGGAAATATAACTTAGCTTCGTCGGCGTCTATATCGGTATAAAGACGGACGGTTTTTCCTTTGAAAGAATTGCTTTTGCCGCTGTAAAGAGTTGCGAAAGCGACGTAATCCGCCTCGTTTTCGATAACGAAAACCGTAGTATTCGTATAGTCGGAGTATTTTTCTTGAGCGTTGGCGGATTCGGAGGAAAAAGACATAGCCGAAAGAGTGCCGCATAATAACGCGAACACTATGATAAGTATTATCGCCGCCTTCCTTTCCGTCGTTATCCTCAAGCGTAACTCCTTTTATTTCTTTTTAATACATAGTTATTGTAACATATTCGCACGCGTGTATGCAATAGGGAAAGAATTACCATTTTCCCAAAATAAACGTAACAAGGGAATATTAAATTAAATTGAAATAACTGAAAATACAATTAAAATTTATCGTTTTTTCCCTGCGGAAACGATGGAATAAAGGCTGTCGGCTGTCTGCATAACGAACCCGATAAAAACGGGAACGTAAAAAACGGCTATCCTCCAGAAAAGCACCGCCCAGAAAAGATATTCTCCTCCTATGACCGAAGCGAAAATGGCATAGAAAGAAAGTTCCGCTATCCCCGCCCCTCCCGGAGTGGGCGCAAAACTGGAAGCGTACGTCACGAATATGCACAGTACCAGAGTGTGCCAGTAAGTAAGTTCGTTATACCCCAACGCCCGCATTACGAAATAAGGCACCGAGTTATTGGCGAAAAGTTCCACTATCGACGCCAAAGCAATTATCGCGATAACCTGTTTGTTACCGCTGAGATACTTTATGCCTTTGAGGAATTTATCCACTTCCTCTTGCATTTTTTTCATCTGTTTATCGTAGTTTTTTACGATTTTGATTTTATGCAGAAACCCTATCACGCCCCTGCCTATCTTCTGACCGAGAGCGGGTCGGAATGCGCAGATAAGCATAAATACGGGAATAATCAGTCCTGCCAGTACGCTGGCTATAGCCGCCGCCATTACCCAAACGTTGGTGGAAATCCTCGAAGCTATCAGTATGGTTATGACCACTACCGCCGTGGAAAAGAACCTTATAACGTGCCTGCTCATCGCCACCGAGCAACTCTGTCCCGCGTCCAGTCCGCCGTGAATGAGATAAGCCATCTGAAACGGCTCTCCGCCCATAGCCCAGGGCGTTATGCGGTCGTAATATCTTCCCAAAAACGACACTTTTATGGCAAGCCCCGCCCTGTGTTTTACTCCTGTTTTGGAAATAAGGGTCTTGAAAACTATGGAATCGAAAATAACAATGACGAAAAACATCGAAAAGGCAAGTACGGTGAAAAGAGGATTTTCCCCAAGGCGCATAAAAGCCGCTTTGCCCGTGGCGGCGTCGCCCGACTTGTCTTCCACTATCAACATAACGGCTATGACCAGAGCGTTCAGTAAAATAAATGCGCTGTAACCTAAAATCCTTTTTCTCCGCTGTCTGCGTAAAACCTTGTTCCCGTCGAGAGACGGAGCGATTCCTTCCGAAATCGTCTCGGGTTTTTCTTCCGACATTTTTTCTTCGGAAAGCTCTTCTTCGGCATTTTCGGACAAAACTTTTTCCGACGGACTTTCCTTTACGTCCGCCGATAATTCGGTATCGTTTCCTTCGTTTTTTACGGAAACTTCTTTATTTTCGTCCGATATAATGATGTCTTTTTCGGTCATAATCAGTATTATACCATATTGCGGTATATTTTACCATATTTTTTATTTCTGCGAGCCTGTCGCATTCGCCGCAGATAAAAGTATTCCCGTAAAACAGGAAAAAATAATGCCCGTCACGACAAGGTCGCCAGCACACCTTTTATGCCGTCCGCCGCCGCGCTGGTGATGCCGCCTGCGTATCCCGCTCCCTCGCCTAAAGGAATAAGCCCTTCGACTGAGGAACGGTAATTTTCGTCCCTCAATATCCTTACGGGAGAGGAACTGCGGCTTTCCACCGCCGTCAATACCGCGTCAGGATCGTCGAAATTTCTGATTTTACGGGCAATAATAGGTATACCTTCCGCCAGTCCGTCGCAAATAAACGACGGCAGGAAACTCCTTAAATCGGTCTCCGTAAACCCCGTGGAAACGGTGGGACTTATCTTGCCTCCCGTTCTTTTGCCGACGAAATCCCCGTAACGCTGTACCGCAGCTTTGTACGACCCCGTTGCACGGTAACAAGCTCTTTCCACCTTACGCTGAAATTCCATTCCGCCGAGAACTTTTTCGCCGAACTCTCTTTCCGTCACGTTCACGAGCAAAGCGGAATTTGCGTTTATTCCGTCTCGGGCGAAATTACTCATTCCGTTAACGCAGACGGCGCCTTCTTCGCTGGAAGCGTTGACTACCGTACCTCCCGGACACATACAAAAGGTATAAAGGCTGTTTCCGCCCGAAAGCTTTACCGCCGCCTTGTAGTCGGCAGGCGGAAGCGTCCCACGCTTTCTACCGTATTGTGCAAAATCTATATCTTGCTGTAAATGCTCAATTCGTACTCCCATACTGAATATTTTGGAAGTCATAACTACGCCTTTTGCGTAAAGCATTTCGAACGTGTCTCTCGCCGAATGACCTATGGCGAGATATATTCTGTCGGTGTCGAACGTCTCCTTGTCGGTGACGGCGGCGACTACCTTCCCGTTACGGAGCTTGATGTCGGTAAGTTTTGTACGGAAACGGATCTCCGCTCCGTAGGACAATAACTCCCGTCTTAATTCCGCTACCACCTTCGCAAGGTAATCCGTCCCTACGTGGGGTTTATTGAGGAAAGCCACTTCCTCCGGTGCGCCGTGACGGACGAACTCCGAAAGGACTATCGGGATAACCGGACCGCTTACTCCCGTATTGAGTTTTCCGTCGCTGAATGTGCCTGCTCCCCCTTCCCCGAACTGAATATTGCTTTCGGTGTCCAGTATGAGACGCTCGTTGAACTCCTCCACTTTCTTTCTGCGGACTTCCACGGGGTCCCCTCTTTCCAGAATTATCGGTTTTGCGCCCGCTTTACAAAGCGCGAGGGCGGCGAAAAGTCCGCACGGGCCCGTTCCCACCACCACGGGGCGTTGCCCTTCGTAACGCCGTCCGTCCAACAATTTTTCTATGCTGTAATCGGGTTTTTCGTACAAAACGCCGCCGTGACGGAGAGCTTTTTCCGTTTCTTCGGTTTCCGCCGCCACGGTATAGAGATATTTAAGTTTGCCCTTATCTCTTGCGTCCAGACTTTTTTTCAGAATTTCCGTCTTGCCCTTGAGTTTTACCCTTAAAAGTCTTGCGACTGCTGCGTCCAGGTCGGTTTCGTTCACGGGCAGGGAAAAAGTAAACTTTATCATACGCTTTTCCCCGCAATAATTCCCGAAAGAAACGCCCAGTGCAAATTGTATCCGCCGCATCTGCCGTCCACGTTCAGCACTTCGCCGCAAGCGTAAAGTCCTTTTTTACGTTTACTTTGCAGATTTTCGTCGAATTCCTCCAACCTGAGTCCCCCTCTCATTACCTGTGCTTGAGAAGCGCTGCAGGGAGAAATATTTTTTATAATAAACTTTTTCAAGACCTTTTCGACGGGCAGATCGTAGTACGCCGCCTGTTTTTCGACGGCTAAAACTATCATTCTCTGCACAAGTCCTTCCGTTTTACCCCGTTTTACATATCTTGCGGCTTCCGTTTCCGCAATATCGGGCAGAAAATCCATCTGAAGAAAACAATCCTTTTCCAGGAACCTCGAAGCGTCCATTGCGAGGATACCGCTCACGCCGTTATCTTTGAACAGAATTTCTCCGCACTCCGAAAAAAGGGTTTTTTCGCCTGTCTTTACCGAAAGACGCACTTTCGCCCTTATCCCTGAAAGTCCTTTTATAAACTCCGTGGAAGTCGTAAGAGGGACCAGAACGGGAGAAGGTTTTTGTGCCGTATGTCCGAATTTTTTATAAAGATCTGCGCAGTCTCTTCCCGTCGTTGCCGAACTTCCCGTGCATAAAATCACATTGTTCGTCTTGATTCCGTTAACGGAAAATCCCTCCTCTTCGACGGAAATTTCTTTAACCGTTTGTTCGGTAAGGATATTACTTTCGCCCACGGCTTCCCTTAAAAGGTTCAGAACGCTTTTTCCGCTTTCGGAATAAGGATATATGCGTCCGTCTAAGGTACGGGTTTTCAGCCCTATTTCCTCGAAAAAATCGTAAACTTCCCCTGAATACTTCAAAAATTCCGCAACCGACGGAGTATTGTAGCAATCTACGGAAAGGTGCTTGTTGGAAAGGTTGCACCTGCCGTTACCTGCGAGAAGAATTTTCTTACCCACACGTTTTTCCGCTTCGAGAACGAGGATTTTTTTGCCGTTTTTCAAGGCTTTTACCGCTGCGGCGAGGCCGGACGCGCCTCCGCCGATAATTACGGCGTCATACATATAATTTTGCTCCTTGACGTATAATATAACATAGGATATACCGCTCGAACAAAATACATATTTTAATCGGCGGTAACTTTATTATAACCTATCGAAGCCCTTGCGTGCAAACGCATATTCGCATAAGGAAATATGAATTGTTTTACATATGTCATTTGCTTTCAATCCCCCGTATAAATATGATATAATCTACCTATGAACGAAGAAACACGCACTCCTTCCGCACCCATAAAACTGCGGGACAACGCAAAACTTTATTTCAAGGAACTGTTTACCCTGTTTCTCGCTTTCTTCAAGATCGGAATCATATGTTTCGGCGGCGGTTACACTATGATTTCCCTCATCGAACGGGACGTTGTGGAAAAGAAACAATGGCTTACCACCGAGGAAATGATGAATATCCTTGCAGTAGCGGAATCCACTCCCGGTCCCATAAGTATGAATACCGCCACATACGTAGGAACAAAACGGGCAGGACTGTTCGGAGCCCTTGCCTGTACTTTCGGAGCGGTGCTTCCTTCATTCATAATCATCTTCGTACTGAGCTTTTTCCTGGAAGAATTCCAAAGTCTTACCTGGGTATCCTATGCGTTCAAAGGTATACGTTGCGCCGTTCTCGTCCTTATCCTCAACGCCGTAATAAAGATGTTCCGTAATGTGGAAAAGACGGTTTTCGCAATTTTAGCCGTGCTTTTCGTACTATGTATGTGTCTGTTTACCGATTTATATATAGTTTACACCCTGCTTATCTGTGCGGCGGCAGGTATTATATATAACTTTACCGTCAGGTTCGTTAAATACGCAAGGGGGTACAAGGAATAATGCTGTATCTCCGACTTTTCTGGACTTTTTTCAAAATAGGACTCTTCACCATCGGCGGCGGTTATGCAATGATACCGCTCATCAACGCCGAAGTCATTGCCAACGGTTGGCTTACGCAGGAAGCGTTGCTGGATTTTATCGCGGTAAGCGAATCCACTCCCGGGGCATTTGCCATAAACATAGCTACTTTCGTAGGGGCGGAAACGGGCGGCTTCTTCGGAGCGGTCTGCGCTACCTTGGGCGTGGTGGCTCCGTCTTTGATAATAATTTTCATAATCGCCAAGTTTTTCAACAAACTTACCGAAAAACAACTCGTCAAAGACGCTTTTTCGGGACTCCGTCCTGCCGTGGCGGCATTGATAACCTACGCTTTCATAACTTTGACGGTACAGGTAGTCTTCAATACCTCTTCCCTCTCCGACTGGGCGGCATATAAAAATCCCGACCGGGCGGCAATCGGGATTTTTGCGGTATTGTTTGTGATTTCTTTGATAAAAATTCCGTTCAAAGGGAAGAAAGTTAAAATTCATCCCATTTTGCTTATATTGCTTTCGGCGGGAGTGGGAATGCTCGTTTACGGAGTTATACTTTAATTTCCGCCTTTAATTCAGCTTTTTATTATTCTGAAAACTATTCTTCCACTCTTATAACTGCGTCCACGCTCTCCACGCAGGGAAGGAGCGCGACGTCTTGCATGGCTTTCTTGACGTTCTTTTCTCCCGTCTTGTGAATGAGAAAAATAATTTTAGCGTTTTCTCCGTCGGATTCCTGTATCATCGTATTGATACTGACGTGATTTTTCCCGAATACGCCTGCGATTTTAGCCAAAACGCCTTCCTCGTCCTTTACTTTCATTCTCAGATAGTAGTTGCAGTAGAAATTGGAAGAAAATCCGCTGTCCGAAACCTTTTCGGTATTCTTGAAAGGAGCGTACTGAGGCTTAGCCTGTTTTGCGGCGAAAACTATATCGCTGACTATTGCGCTTCCCGTGGGAAGGTCGCCTGCTCCTCTGCCGTAAAGCATAATGTCGCCTACGTTGTCGCCTACGATATGCACTGCGTTGAAACTACCCTTAACGCTGGCAAGGGGGTGAGAAGCGGGGATAAAGGCAGGATGCACTCTCGCTTCGATCTTTCCTTCGGCATTCCTCTTTGCTATGGCGAGAAGTTTAAGTTCGTACCCGAATTTCTTGCCGTATGCTATGTCTTCCTTGCTTACCTTGCTTATTCCTTCACGGTAAATTTTGCTTATCGGCACCTTGGTGCGGAAAGCTAAACTGGAAAGGATACTGAGTTTATACATACTGTCGAAACCTTCCACGTCGGCGGTGGGATCGGCTTCGGCATAACCTAACCGTTGCGCTTCCTTCAATACGTCGGCATATTCCAACCCTTCGTCCGCCATTTTGGACAGAATAAAGTTGGTGGTACCGTTGACTATTCCCATCAAGGAAAGGATATTGTTGCCTTGCATACTCTGGGTTAAAGTGCGGATAATAGGCACTCCGCCTACACAGCTTGCTTCGAAGTAAAGTCCCGCTTTACCTTTTTTTGCCGCCTCTTCCAGTTCCGGCCAGTGTTTGGAAAAAAGTTCCTTGTTTGCGGTAACTATGCTCTTTCCCGCAAGAAGGCATTTTATAAGGAAGGTTTTGGCAGGTTCTATTCCGCCGAAAAACTCCGCCACGACGGAAACTTTATCGTCGTTGACTACTTTGTCGATATCCGTCCCGACTATGCTTAAGTCCGCACCCAACGCTTCCGCTTTGGAAACGTCCCTTTCGATAATGTGCCGTATTTCCACGTCCACGCCGTCGTTTTTTGCGATAGCGTCGTGATTGTTCATCAATATGCGGTAAGTTCCGCCTCCGACCGTTCCCAGTCCGAGTAATGCCACTCCGATTTTTTTCATCGATAAGTCCTCCTCAGGATTTTGCGTTTTCGTCGTAAAGAATTTTCAGTCCCTTAAGGGAAAGCGCCCTGTCCACTACGTCGATAATCTTGCTTTCGGTCTGCGTGACCAGCTGGCTCATACCTCCCGTCGCTATAACCTTTGCGTCGGCAAAGCCCGGTTCCCTTTTCATTCTCTTTACGATATATTCCACAAGCCCGGTAAATCCGTAAATTATACCCGCCTGCATATTTTCCACGGTGTTTTTGCCTATCACTCCCTTGGGTGCGACAAGCTCTATCCTCGGAAGTTTAGCCGCCGTGTTGACTAAACTTTCCGTGCTGGATTTGATTCCCGGCGCGATCAGCCCGCCTAAGAAAACTCCGTCGGCATCCACCGCCCCGAAAGTGGTTGCGCTCCCGAAATCCACCGTTATCACAGGTCCGCCGTAAAGACGGTAGGCGGCGACGGCATTAACTATGCGGTCGCTTCCCAGTTCCTGCTTGTTATAGTCGAGAGTGACCCCGGCAAGGCGAATGTTACTCGCTACCATTATGGGCTTACACTTCATATAATAGGAACACATATGCTCCAAAGTGTAATTAATACTCGGCGCAACGCTGCTGATGATTATTCCTTCTATCTCTCTGAAACTGTGTCCCGACTGTTTCAGAAGATCGAACAGCACCATTCCGAACTCGTCCGCGGTGCGATTGGTATCGGTGGCTATTCTCCAGGTATGAATGGTTTTAGTTTCGTTGGCAAGTCCTATTTTTATATTGGTATTGCCTACGTCCATAAGTAAAATCATAACTAACCTCGCTTACAAAATTTTACCATAACGACAGCGATAAATCAAGGGTAAGAGTAAGCTTTTACCCTTTTTTACTTATAATTTGCCTATAAAGCGTCTTTTTTTTGTAAGCAAGGGCAAAAGAACCGCCCAAAGCATCCTGCCTGTGGACAAAAAATACTCCGCTTCTGCAAAAATTGCGTAAAAATAGCATTTTTTATCTACGTTGACGCTGACGGGAAAAAGTGTTTTATATTCTTCGTAAAGTCCGAGGAAATCTCCCGACTGGCAAAAGAGTTGAAACAGTTCGTATTCAGGGTCGGCGTAAAAAGCGTCAAAAGGGTCGATAAATGCCTTGAGTTCCATTTTTCGAGGATCCGCCAGCATATTCATAGGGCATAAATCTCCGTGTATAAAAGCCGAATACGGCGGCTTCTCGGCAAAGATCGTTTCCCTTCTTTCCCATAGAAAGAGCATAAGGCGGTATATCCGGCGATACGCAAATTTACCCGAATACTCTTTCATTCCTTCGAGAATTTTCTCGGCTCTGGGAAAATAGTAATCCGTCCATTCGTCGTAAAGTTCGCCTTTCGGGTCTCCGAATTTGCTTTCACGGACAGCTAAAATAGAATATACACCTTTGGCTACGCTTTCGGCGAAAGCCTTGCGTTTTTCTTTCGGAGCTAAATATATTCTTATATTTTTCCAGGCGTTTACTCCGTCGATGTATTCCATCGCCAATATATCCGTCCCGCTTACGGTAGATGTGAAATAAACATCGGGAATTTTCACCGTACATTTTTTACGCAAAGACTCGAGATCGGATTTTTCTTGCTCGCAACGGTTCTGTTCGCGATAAATTTTAACGGCAATTTTTCTCCCGCCTTTATTCTCGGCAAGATAGACCTGTCCGCTGCCTCCCTTTCCGAGGCGTTTTTTCCAGTCAAAAGTGTCTCCGAAATAATCGTTTACTTCCGAAAGTATATTTTGTAACAAATTATTTTGTATGCCCGAAAATATTTTTTTCGCCATAATAAACAAAAAAGGCACGTTTTGGACGTGCCTTTTTCCTTACGATAAACCTTTAGTCAACGAGTTCCAGTATGCAGGTAGAGGCGTCGTCACCGCGGCGGTTGCCGGTTTTGATGATACGGGTGTAGCCCCCTCTCTGTCCTTTCTCTTCAGCTCTCTTGTCGTACTTGGGAGCGTATTCTCCGAAAATCTTTTCGATAAGAGGATGTTTGATGTCGGCGGTTCTTTCACGGAAAGTCTGTTTGCTTTCTTTAGCGACTTTCTGTTCCTTAATGTCGGGAAGAAGAGCCATCAGACGTCTGCGTGCGGCGAGTTTCTTCGGTCCGTCGTTGGTGAATTCCACCGCTATTTTCTCGTTCTTCTGATTGTCTTTCATTTTGGTTACCTTTAAGGTATCCTTATAGTTGTTTACGGCAAGAGTTATCATTTTTTCCGCTACTTTACGGACTTCTTTAGCTCTCTCCACCGTGGTTTCGATTTTTCCGTACCAAAGAAGCTGGGCAGCCTGGCTATAAACAAGCGCCACTCTCTGGTCGGTTCTTTTACCAAGTTTACGATTCTGTGCCATTTATATCTTTCTCCTTACTCGTCTTTATTGTAAAGTCCCAGACCGAAACTTTCCAGTTTCTTGATAACTTCGTCCAGGGATTTTCTGCCCAGGTTCCTTACCTTGAGCATATCTTCTTCGCTGCGCTTGACCAAATCTTCCACCGTGAATATCCCTGCGCGCTTGAGGCAGTTGAGAGGACGTACGCTGAGTTCGAGTTCCTCGATGCTCATAAACAACGCTTTCTGCTGTTTGTCGTCGTCTTTGTTGACCAGAATGTCCACGTCTCCCATTTCGTCAACGAGGTTGATGAAAAGTTTAAGGTGGTCGCTCATAATCTTAGCGGCAAGACTTATAACTTTACGGGGAGAACTGGTAGCGTTGGTCTTTACGTTGATGGTAAGTTTGTCGTAGTCGAGATCCTGCTCCACACGGGTAGCTTCCACAGAGTAGCTTACCGCAAGTACCGGCGAGAACAGCGAATCGATGGGAATATATCCGATAGGTTCGTTGACTTTGGTCTTGTTGACCGCGCCCGAAACATATCCTCTGCCCGTACCGATATTGAGCGTCATATCCAACGTGTATCCGTCTTCGAGAGTGCAGATAAACGCGTCGGGGTTCATTATTTCGATATCGGTAGGCAATTCGATATCCGCAGCGGTGACTATTCCGCCTCCGGTCTTGACGAGCTTCACTTTCTGAGTGGTGAAATATTCTTCGTTATGCACCTTTACCGCTACGTCTTTGAGGTTGAGGATAATTTCCGCAACGTCTTCTTTGACTCCGGGAATGGTGCTGAACTCGTGTTTAACTCCTTCAATCTGTATTCCAATAATGGCTGCTCCGGGTAAATCGGTACAGAGTATTCTTCTCAGGCAATTACCGATGGTAGTGCCGTATCCTCTTTCCAAGGGCTCCACAACGAAACTGGATTGCGACTCCTCGGTTCCGACGATTTCCGTTATTTTGGGTTTCTTCATTTCCATCATTATGGCAATTCCTCCTTAATTTACTCCGGATTATTTGGAGTACAACTCGACGATCATGTGTTCCGCAATCGACATATCGATATCTTCGCGCGCCGGCAGGGCAATAATATTTCCGCTTAAGGTAGCGGGATTGAATTCCAGCCATTTGAGCGAGTTGGTCACCTTAGCGTTCCTGAGTTCGGCAAAGAAAGGCAGGCTCTGCTTGTTCTCTTTGACGGCGATAACGTCGCCGGCTTTAACGAGATAACTAGGGATATTGACTCTCTTGCCGTTGACGGTGATGTGTCCGTGGTTGACTATCTGTCTGGACTGAGCGCGGCTCACGCCGATACCCATTCTGTAAACCACGTTGTCAAGTCTTCTTTCGAGAAGTACGAGCATGTTTTCACCGGTAGCTCCGCGCATTTTTTCCGCCATGGTGTAATACTTGTGGAACTGTTTTTCGGTGAGGTTGTATATTCTCTTGGCTTTCTGTTTTTCACGGAGCTGTACGCTGTAAGGCGTGGGCTTTTTCCTCTGTGCGCCGTGAATTCCCGGCGGGGTGGGTCTCTTCTGGAAAACGCATTTTTCCGAGAAACATTTGTCCCCTTTCAAAAATAATTTGCATCCCTCGCGTCTGCAAAGACGGCAATCGGGTCCTGTATATTTCGCCATTTTTTACCTCCTAATTACAATCTTCTGCGCTTGGGCGGACGGCATCCGTTGTGAGGTATGGGAGAAACGTCCTTGATCATGGTGATATCCACTTCGCAAGCCTGTATGGCTCTGATGGACGGCTCTCTGCCCTGTCCGGTACCCTTGATGTAAACTTCGACTTTGCGCACGCCGTGCATTTTAGCTTCGTTGACTGCCTTTTCGGTAGCCTGCGTGGCGGCAAAAGCCGTTTCTTTACGAGCGCCTTTGAGTCCGAGAACGCCGGCGGACGCCCAGCTTATGGCGTTGCCGTTCATATCGGTCACGGTAACGATGGTGTTATTGTGCGTGGTATGAACGTGTACCTGCCCTTTCTCGATACGCTTTAAGTCTTTTCTTTTCTTTATAGCTGATCTTCTTACGGCCATTTGTTATTTACCTCCTATTTCTTCTTGGAGCGGCTGACGGTACGCTTCGGTCCCTTACGGGTACGAGCGTTCTGTTTGGTGCTCTGTCCTCTTACGGGCAAGCCCTTTCTGTGTCTTACGCCTCTGTAACAGCCGATATCTTTCAGCCTCTTTATATCCATCATAACTTCTCTGCGCAAATCGCCTTCTACGTGAATATTGTTTTCTATATAATCACGGATTTTCGCAACGTCGTCTTCGGATAAATCTTTAACTCTGACGTCGGGATTAACGCCGGTGGCTTCCAGTATTTTATTGGACGTCACTCTGCCGATCCCGTAAATGTAAGTCAAGCCGATTTCCACTCTCTTTTCACGGGGTAAATCTACACCTGCTATACGAGCCATTAAAAACCTCCATTTTTCGTTTTTTTAAGTAGTATATATATAAATCTGTGGAGAAAATCCCGTTTTTTGACGGAATTCAGCCGCCTCCACCTTGAACTCGAATTTACCCATACATTTCTGTATGGGGCATTAACTTTGCTATTATATCACAGCAAAACGCACTTTGCAATTATTTTTAACCCTGTTTTTGCTTGTGTTTGGGATATTTCGAGCAAATTATCATAACTTTGCCGTTTCTTTTGATAACTTTACACTTATCGCAAATAGGTTTAACAGACGGTCTTACTTTCATTTTCTTAATCCTCCTTCCTTGGAAAAGGTTGTTGTTTAGCCCTTGTTTCTGTAGGTTATTCTGCCTTTGTTAAGGTCGTAAGGGCTCATAGCCACCTTAACTTTGTCGCCTATGCTCACCTTGACGGTGTGCTGGCGCATTTTTCCGCAAAGATAAGCGGTTATTACGTGATCGTTGGTTAACTTGACCTTAAAGGTCGTTCCGGGTAATACTTCGGTTATTACGCCCTCGACTTCGATTGCATCGTCCTTAGACACTTGCCTACCTCCCTTTATGAATTATAACGTCTCAATGCGCTGAAAATTTCCGCGTCGTAAACTTTGGCTCCCTGTCTGAGCTTTTCGGCTATGTTCGTCAGAACGTCGCCCGTGTTTTTAAGATGCTTGATTTTCTTCAGTTTCGGTTTTTCCAGGCGTCTGACGTCGCCGTCGGCAAGACGGACATAAACGTCGTCCACCACTTCCACCACCAGGAAAAAGATACCTTTGTCCCTTCCTGCTCGGCTGAATACCACAGACCCGACTTCAACAGATTTTTCCATTTCCGTCCTCCTGTAACAAGGTCAGTATCTCCACTCCGTCGTCGGTGATTACCACGGTGTTTTCGTAATGCGCGCTGCAAAGCCCGTCGGCGGTACTTATCGTCCACCCGTCATCGCCCTGTCTGATGTGATATGTCCCTAAATTTATCATAGGTTCTATCGCCAGCGTCATACCGGTGAAAACTCTCATCCCTCTGCCCGCTTTACCGTAATTGGGTACGTCGGGTTCTTCGTGGACGCTTTCGCCTATTCCGTGTCCTATCAAGGCTCTGACTACTCCGTAACCTCTCGCTTCGGCATAAGTCTGTATCGCTTCGCCGAGAGTGCCCAGTCTTTCGCCGTTTTTAAGTACCTTTACGCCTTCGAAAAAGCTCTCTTTGCATACCTGCGCCAGACGGAGTTTTTCCTCCGAAACTTTTCCTATCGGAACCGTTCTCGCCGCGTCGGTATGGTATCCTTTCCAGCCCACTCCGCAATCTATCTTGAGGAGTTGACCTTCTTTCAGTATTCTGTTTTCCGAGGGAATACCGTGGACTATTTCGTCGTCTATTGAGGTGCAAAGGGTCGCAGGATACCCGTCGTAATTCAGAAAAGACGGTATCGCCTTGTTTTCTTTGACTATAAAGTCGTAAGCCAGACGGTCCAGTTCCGCGGTGCTTACGCCGGGACGCGCAGCCTTTTCGACCAAGTCCAGCGTGCGGGCGAGTATTCTGCCCGCTATACGCATGGATTCGATATGCTCGGGACTCTTAATCGTTACCATCCAAAACCTTAACTATAGAAGCGAAGACTTCGTCGATACTCTTGTTCCCGTCCACGTTAACGAGTTTTCCGCTCGCCTTGTAGTAGTCCACGAGGGGCGCAGTCTGTTTTTCGTAAACTGCAAGTCTTTCCTTGACCGTTTCTTCCTTGTCGTCGGCTCTCTGATAGAGTTTGGCTCCGCATTTGGCGCATACGTCGGAAGAATAGGTGGAAATATGATAGCTTTCGCCGCAGGAACACATACGTCTGCCCCCGATTCTCGCCGCTATGAGATCGAAATCGACGTCGATGTTGATGACGTAATCTATATCGGTGAGTTTTCCGAGAGCTTCCGCCTGCGGTATGGTGCGGGGAAATCCGTCGAGAAGGAAACCGTTTACGCAATCGGCTTCCTTAATTCTGTCGGCGACTATACCCACCACCACTTCATCGGGAACCAGCTGCCCTTTATCGATAAAGGACTTGGCGAATTTCCCGAGTTCGGTACCGTTCTTTATGTTCGCGCGGAGAGCGTCTCCGGTGGAAATATGCGCGATACCGTATTTTGCGGCGATTTTCGTCGCCTGGGAGCCTTTACCGGCTCCGGGCGCTCCTAAAAGTATAATTCTCATCATTTCAAAAATCCTTTATTGTTCTTGATAAGCAACTGGCTTTCCAGCTGTTTCTGGAATTCCAGAGCCACGCTGACCACTATAAGCAATCCCGTTGCGCTGAAAGCGTTGTTGAAACCGAGGGTGGCAAAGCCCTGTATCTGAAGGATATAGGTCGGTATCAACGCCACGAACGCTAAGAACAACGCTCCGAAAAGGGTTATTCTGTTATTGATTTTACGAAGATGGTCGCTGGTGGATTTGCCGGGTCTGATGCCGGGAATAAATCCGCCGTTCTGCTGAATCATACGAGCGATATCGTCGGGATTGAACTGTATCTGAGCGTAGAAATACGCAAAGAAGATAATGAGAAGGAACATAAACAGAGGATAAAGGTGTCCTCCCACTCCCAACCATTCGTACCACCAGACCACGAAGGCGTTGGTGCTTCCGACGAACTGCATAATCATCTGCGGGAACATAATTAGGCTGGACGCGAAGATAATCGGCATAACCCCGCCGGAATTGACCTTAATGGGAATATGCGTGGACTGTCCGCCGTACATTTTGTTGCCTTTGATTTGTTTTGCGTACTGAACGGGTATCCTGCGTTCGCTGAGATCGACGAACACTATGAGTCCGAACAGTAAGATGACGAGAAGAATAAATCCCATCAGGAACCATATACCGGTCAGATCCCCTTCCTTAACCTGCGAGGGAATGGTGCTGAAAATAGCCGTTCCGAGAGAGGTTCCGAGAGAGGAAACTATACCTACGAAAATTATAAGGGAAGTACCGTTGCCTATACCGTATTCGGTGATACGTTCGCCGAGCCACATAACCAACGAACTTCCGCCGGTAAGTATAATAACTATACATACCATAGTAAACGCTCTGCTTACGCCGCTGTCCGAACCGAAAACGCCGGTAATGCTGCTTTTCCAGCTGAACATAACGCCGATAGCCTGAATGAGTCCGAGAAGAATGGCAAGATATCTGGTATATTGATTGATTTTCTTGCGGCCTTCCTCTCCTTCTTTCGACAGTTTCTCGAGTTTCGGAATTATTAAGGTAAGCAACTGCATGATTATAAAGGAGTTGATGAACGGAATAATTCCCAAAGCGAAAATGGTACCGTTCTGCAACGAGCCGCCCGTTATCATACTTAGCATTGCCATAAAATCGTTTTCCGAAGCCTGACCGAAAGTGTCGGAAAGGTTAATGCCGGGAATCGGCACGAAACACCCCAATCTGTAGATAAGAAGTATCCCCAGAGTCAGGAGTATCTTTTTGCGGATTTCCGGCGATAAAAACGCATTTTTTATGGTTTGAAGCATTATAATACCTCTGCTTTCCCGCCTGCTTGTTCGATTTTCTGGGCGGCCGAAGTAGTGAATTTATTAGCTTGCACGGTGAAACTCTTGGTGAGTTCGCCGTCTCCGAGGACTTTGAGGCCGTAGGCTTCTATTTTGGAAATAACGCCCGCTTCCTTCAGAACTTCTGCGTTGATAACCGCTCCGTTTTCGAATTTTTCCTCGAGAGTTTTGAGATTGACGATGGAGTAAACTTTCTTGAACAGAGCGTTCTTGAACCCTCTCTTCGGCAATCTACGGGTCAAAGGCATCGTGCCGCCTTCGAAACCGGGTCTGACGCCGCCTCCGCTGCGTGCCCACTGTCCTTTATGACCTTTACCGGAAGTTTTACCGAGTCCCGAACCTATACCTCTGCCGAGTCTTTTGGGTTTGGTGACCGCTCCGGGTGCCGGCGCAATAGTGTGTAACTTCATATCTGACCTCCTTACTCAACCTCTTCGACTTTGACGAGGTGGCTCACTTTGGAGACCATACCGCGCATGGCGGCGTTGTCTTCCACGATCACCTCGGAGCCTATTTTCTTAAGCCCGAGAGCTTTCACGGTAGCCTGCTGTTTGACTACTCTGCCTATGGTGGATTTAATCAAAGTAACTTTAAGTTTAGCCATAATAAAATCCTCCTTATTCCGCTAAATCGGACGCTTCGATACCGCGTATTCTGGCGACTTCTTCCGCCGTTCTCAACGCAGCCAGTCCGTTAATGGTGGCTTTTACGCAGTTGATGGGGTTGTTGCTGCCGATGGACTTGGAACGGATGTCCTTAATCCCGGTAACTTCGAGTACCGCTCTGACGGGTCCGCCTGCGATAACTCCGGTACCTTCCACGGCGGGCATCAGTTTAACCTTGCCGCGGCCGTAAACGCCTTCTATAGCGTGGGGAATGGTGCTTCCCACGGTAGAAATGGTTATCATGGACTTGGTAGCGGCTTTAATAGCCTTTTCGATAGCTTCGGGAACTTCCTTGGCTTTACCGAGTCCGCATCCTACTCTGTCTTTTCCGTCGCCTACTACGACCAGCGCTGCAAAACGCATCGTGCGTCCGCCCTTGACAACCTTGGTAACGCGGTTGACGGACACTGTCTTTTTAATCAAATCGTCTTTCGGCTCTCTGTTGAATTTTTCGTTTCTTGCCATGCCTTCCTCCTAAAAATCCAGTCCGCCTTCTCTCGCACCGTCGGCAAGCGCAGCTACGCGTCCGGTGTAAAGGTATCCGCCTCTGTCGAATACTACCTTGGATATTCCTTTGGCTTTAGCTCTCTCGGCAAGAATTTTTCCTACTTCCTTGCCTGCTTCGCTTTTGGTCATATCCTTGACTTTAGCCATAATCTCTTTCTCCACGGTGGAAGCCGCAACCAGGGTGGCTCCGTTGCCGTTATTGGCTTCGTCGTCTATTATCTGAGCGTAAATATGGTTCAGGGAACGGTAAACGTTCAGACGGGGTTTCTCCGCAGTGCCGTTAAGATAATGGCGCATACGGTCGTGTCTTGCTTTTCTTATTTCGTTCTTGTTAATCTTGCTAATCATAACGCACTCCTTTATTTACCGGCAGTCTTGCCCTCTTTGCGGAGGATAACTTCATCCTTGTAACGGATGCCGTATCCGTGGTAAGGTTCGGGCTTGCGGATGGCTTTGATGTTGGCGGCGACCTGTCCTACCTGAACTTTGTCGATGCCTTTCACGCTGATTTCGGTAGCGGAGGGGCAAGCAAAAGTTATACCGTCGGGACAAGCGACGTTGACGGGATGGGAATATCCTACGTTGAGGACGAGATCCTTGCCCGTAACCTGAGCCTTGTAACCGACACCGGCGATAACCAGTCCCTTTTCGTAGCCTTTGCTTACGCCTTCCACCATATTGGCGATAAGGGCTCTGTAAAGACCGTGAGCGGCTTTGGTGGTTTTGATTTCGTTCTTTCTGGTAACTTCGACGTGGTTTCCGTTGACCGCTACGGCGATATCTTTGTTTTCGATAACCTGGGAAAGGGTTCCGAGTTTGCCTGCTACGGTAACCACGTTTCCTTCTACGGTAACTTTCACTCCGTCGGGAATAACTACGGGTAATCTACCTATTCTGGACATATCTTACCTCCTTACCAAATGTAGGCGAGTACTTCGCCGCCTGCGCCTAACGCACGAGCCTTCTTGTCGGTCATAACGCCCTTGGAAGTGGAGATAATCGCAATACCCAGTCCGTTGAGGACCTTGGGGAGTTCGTCGCTTTTTGCGTAAACTCTCAGTCCGGGACGGGAAATTCTCTTCAGTCCGGAAATAACTTTAGCGTAGTTGGCTCCGTACTTAAGTTCGATTTCGATTTTGCCCTGGGGGTCGCCTTCTTCCTTGATAAGGTTGGCGCTCTTGACGTAACCTTCTTCGACCAGGATCTGGGCTATAGCCATTTTCATATTGGAAGAAGGAACGGTAACTTTTTCGTGTCTTGCCGTCAATCCGTTTCTGATACGGGTCAACATATCTGCAATGGGGTCTGTCATAGCCATTTCAATACCTCCTTACCAGCTCGCTTTCTTTACGCCGGGGATCTGACCTTTGTAAGCCAGTTCTCTGAAGCAAATTCTGCAGATGCCGTATTTTTTCAAGACAGCGTGAGGTCTGCCGCAGATAGAACAACGGGTGTACTCTCTGGTGGAAAACTTCTGCTTTCTTTGTTGCTTGTTTATCATCGCTTTCTTAGCCATTTGTTACCTCCTATCTGGCAAAGGGCATTCCGAGAAGTTTCAGAAGCTCTTTGGCTTCTTCGTCGGAAGACGCCGTGGTCACGAAGCAAACGTCGAAACCGCGGACTTTCTCGATCTGATCGTAGGAAATTTCCGGGAAAAGGAGCTGTTCCTTAATACCCAAAGCGTAATTTCCTCTGCCGTCAAAACTGTCGGTCGGGACGCCTTTGAAGTCACGGACACGGGGAAGAGCGATGCTGACGAGCTTGTCGAAGAAGTCCCACATACGGTCTCCTCTCAAGGTAACTTTCGCTCCGACTACCATATTCTGACGAACTTTGAAGTTGGCTACGGACTTTTTGGCTTTGGTTTCCACAGCTTTCTGTCCGGCTATCTTTTCCAGTTCGCTTACCGCAATCTGCATGGATTTGGCGTTGTCCTTAATGTCGCCTAAACGCATATTGAGGGTGATTTTTTCCAGTTTCGGTACCTGCATCACGTTCTTGTAACCGAATGCCTTGATAAGTCCGGGCACTACTTCGGTAGCGTAACGCGCTTTTACTCTGTTAACGTATTTTTCTGCCATTCTTTGCCTCCTATTCGATTACCTTGGTTTCGGCGGGAGCCTCAAGCTCGGAAACGTTGGGAGCGATTCCTACGGCTGCGTCCAGAGAGGTATCGGGATTGGGATTGACGACTTCGGCGGCTTTCTTGGTGCTGCGTTTACGCACGGTCGCCTTAGCCTTCTTTTCTTCTTTCTTCTTGGTTTCCAGCACTGCTCCGCATTTGCACATACGGACTTTTTTGCCGTCCACTATGGCGTGTTTTACGCGGGTGGCTTTTCCGCAGGAAGCGCAAATGGGCATAACGTTGGAAGCGTCCACGGTCTTGGGCATATTGATGATACCGCTCTTGTCGGAGGCTTTTCTCGCCTTAACCGCTTTCTTGACCTGTCCTACGTCTTTACCTTCGACGGTAACTCTGCCTTTATCGAGGTCCACCGCAATTATCTGAGCGGTCTTGCCTTTGTCGCTACCCGCGATGATTTTTACATAATCGCCTTTCTTAACACTTAATTTCATCCTTTACCTCCTACAGAACCTCGGGAGCGAGAGAAATGATTTTCATATAGTCTTTCTCTCTCAATTCTCTGGCGATCGGCCCGAAAATACGAGTCCCGCGGGGTTGTTTCTGATTGTCGATGATAACCGCTGCGTTGTCGTCGAATTTGATGTGGGAACCGTCGGCTCTCATTATACCTTTGTGGGTACGGACGATAACGGCTTTCACCACGTCGCCCTTCTTAACGGTACCGTTGGGGGCGGCGGATTTGACGCTGGCTACGATTACGTCGCCGATGTTGGCGCTTCTGACGTAGCTTCCGCCGAGTATCCTTATGCACATAATTTCTTTGGCTCCGGAATTATCGGCTACTTTCAATCTGGATTGTGGTTGTATCATTGTCCGTCCTCCTTATTTAGCCTTCTCGATAATCTCGGCCAGTCTCCAGCACTTGTCCTTGGAAATCGGTCGGGTTTCGACTATTTCAACCTTGTCGCCTATGCCGCACTGATTGAGTTCGTCGTGCGCCTTAAACTTCTTGGTCCTGGTAATGTACTTCTTGTAAAGAGGGTGCTTGACCTTCCTTACTACGGCAACAACTATGGTCTTGTCCATTTTGTCGCTGACCACTATGCCTACTCTCGATTTTCTGAGATTTCTTTCCATTATTCACTGCCTCCTATTTCTTCGCGCTTCTTTTCGCCTTCTTGACGGGTTCCGCACTGATGCCGAGTTCGCGCTGACGCAAAATAGTTTTTACTTTCGCTATGTTTCTCTTGCATTCCACCAAAACCGCGGGGTTGGTGAGCTGACGTGCGGCGTGCTTGAAACGAAGATTGAATAATTCTGCCTTCAGTTCGCCTAACTTGTTGTTAAGCTCTTCGGTGCTCATTTCAAAAAATTTAATCGCTTTCATTATTCTTCACCCTCCGCTGCTTCGTCGTCTTTCTTCATAAACTTGCACTTGATAGGAAGTTTATTTGCCGCAAGACGCAACGCCTCTCTGGCGATTTCTTCATTAACTCCCGCCATTTCGAACAGAACTCTGCCGGGTTTTACTACCGCTACCCAGTACTCGGGGCTTCCTTTACCGGAACCCATTCTGGTTTCGGCAGGTTTCTTGGTGATGGGTTTGTGAGGGAAGATGTTTACCCACACTTTACCGCCACGCTTGATATATCTGGTCATAGCTACACGGGCGGCCTCTATCTGGTTAGAGGTGATCCAGCTCGGTTCCTGAGCCACAAGTCCGTATTCGCCGTAAGCGATAACGTTACCCTTGTTGGCTTTACCGGTCATTCTGCCCCTGTGCTGTTTTCTTCTTTTTACTCTCTTAGGCATTAACATGACGCGTCTCCTCCTTTTCCTTGCTTGGTGAATACTTCACCTTTGTAAATCCATACCTTGACTCCGATGATACCGTAGGTGGTTTTAGCTTCGGCAAAACCGTAATCGATATTGGCTCTCAGAGTCTGCAGCGGAATGCTTCCTTCGCTGTAATGTTCGCTTCTGGCGATTTCCGCTCCGTCCAAACGACCGCTTACCATGGTTTTTACACCCAAAGCTCCGCTTTTGATGGCTCTGCCCATAACCTGACGCATAGCGCGACGGAACTGAATTCTCTTTTCGAGGTTGGCGGCGATACTTTCGGCGGCAAGCTGTGCGTCGATATCCACTTTCTTGACTTCCAGAACGTTGATATTGATGACTTTGCCGGGAACGATCTTTTCCACCGTCTTCTTGATGGCGGCGATACCGCTGGCTTCCTTGCCTATCGCGACACCGGGACGACCGCAGTACATATTGACGGTAACGGTGTTCGCGGCACGCTCGATCATAATCTTGCTGACGGCGGCGTTATAATAATCTTTTTTCAGAGTTTTTCTGATTTTGTTGTCCTGCGCAAGGTTGGTGGCGAAGGTCTTCTTGTCGGCATACCATTGGGTATCCCAGCCGTTGATAACTCCTACTCTTAAACCGTGCGGATTAACTTTCTGACCCATTTGTATACCTCCTATTTGTTCACGACGTCGAGTACGACGGTGATGTGACTGGTTCTCTTCAAAAGTCCGCCGGCTCTGCCGCGAGCTTTTGCGATGTATCTTTTGAGAGTGGGACCCTGGTCGGCAAAGCATTTAGCAACGTAAAGTTCGTCGGTGTTGAATCCGAGGTTGTTTTCGGCGTTGGCTCCCGCGCTCTTCAATACCTTCAATACCGGTTCGGAAGAAGATTTGTTGAGGTTTTCCAGGATACCTACCGCTTCGCGATAGCTCTTGCCTCTGATAAGATCCAGTACCGCTCTTACTTTATAAGGAGAGATACGGATATATTTGGCGCAAGCGTGAGGTCTTCTGTCCGCCTGCTCGGCTCTTTTAACTGCTTTCAAATAAGTTTTTCCCATTTCTTACCTCCTATTTCTTTCCGGTGGTCTTGCTTCCGGCGTGTCCACGGAAAATTCTGGTGGGGGCGAATTCGCCCAGCTTCAATCCGACCATATCCTCGGTAATATATACGGGAACGTGCTTCTTTCCGTCGTGAACGGCTATGGTGTGTCCGACAAATTCGGGGAATATAGTGGAGGCACGAGACCAGGTTTTGATGGGTTTTTTGTCGCCCGAGGCGTTCATTGCCAAAATCTTTTTCTTAAGGCTTTCATGCACATAGGGGCCTTTCTTTATAGATCTGCTCATTTGCTCCTCCTGTTAGTTTATACGCTTGATAATAGACTTGTTGGACGTCTTGTTCTTCTTGCGGGTCTTGTAACCGAGAGCGGGTTTTCCCCAAGGAGTAACGGGCCCGGGTCTTCCGATCGGGCTCTTGCCCTCGCCGCCGCCGTGCGGGTGGTCGCAAGGGTTCATAACAGAACCGCGTACGGTAGGTTTGACGCCCATATGTCTTTTACGTCCGGCTTTACCCAAACTTACTATTTCGTGTTCGAGGTTGCCGACTTGTCCGACGGTGGCTCTGCATTCCAAAGGAACGTATCTCATTTCGCCGCTGGGCATACGGAGCGTGGCTTTGTTGTTTTCCTTAGCCATAAGCTGCGCCGCGCTTCCCGCGCTACGGGCAATCTGTCCGCCGCGTTTGGGCTGTAATTCGATATTGTGAATCATCGTACCTACGGGGATATCCGCAAGACGGAGGCAGTTGCCGGCTTTGATGTCGCAGCCTTCTCCGCTCATAACGGTGTCGCCTACCGACAATCCCAAAGGAGCGAGAATGTATCTCTTCTCTCCGTCGGCGTAGCACACCAAAGCGATGTTAGCCGAACGGTTGGGATCGTATTCCACGGTCTTGACGACTGCGGGAATACCGTCTTTGTTTCTCTTGAAGTCGATGATACGGTATTTCTGTCTGTTGCCGCCGCCGATGTGTCTGACGGTAATTCTGCCGTTGGCGTTTCTGCCGCCGGTCTTGTTCTTGCTTTCCAGCAAACTTCTTTCCGGTTTGGTGCAGGTGATTTCCGCAAAGTCGGAAACCGTGAAAAATCTGCGTGCCGGGCTGGTAGGTTTGTATCTCTTAATAGCCATTTTACCCTCCTTCCTTACGACAAGCTCTCGAAGAACTCGATGGGCTTGCTGTCGGCGGTAAGTTTGACGTAAGCCTTTTTGTAAGAGGAACGTCTACCCTGAGTTCTGCCCATACGTTTAAGTTTTCCGTCGTAGTTAGCTACGTTTACTCTTGCGACTTTAACTCCGAAAACGTGTTCTACTGCGTTTTTGATTTCGGTTTTGGAAGCCTGCGCCATAACGATGAAAGTATAATCTTTATCGGCAACGCCGTTGTAACTTTTTTCGCTAAGAACGGGCTTAATGATAATATCGTAATTGTTCATTATGCGTTGACCTCCTCGATTTTCTTAACGGCGTCCGCGGTAAGGAACACCTTGTTTGCTGCGACAAGGTCGAGTACCGAAAGGATATCGGCGGAAATAGTGGCAGCCTCGGGCAGATTGCGTGCGGCGCGAACGACGTTTTCGTTGGCGTCGCCGAGCACGAACAACGCTTTCTTGCCTGCGTCGAGAGCGGCGCAAACTTCAGCCATAAGACGGGTTTTGCCTTCGGCGAGGTTGATAGCGTCCAGAACCACCAGTTCGTCCTGTCTCAATTTCTGGCTCAATGCGCTCTTGAACGCCTGAGCTTTCATCTGTTTGTTGATCTTCTTGGAAAAATCTCTGGGCTTCGGAGCGAAAACCACGCCGCCGTGTCTCCACTGCGGAGCACGGGTGCTGCCCTGACGGGCACGTCCGGTACCCTTCTGACGCCACGGTTTGATGCCGCCGCCGCGAACTTCGGTTCTGGTAAGCGTGCTTTTGGTGCCTTGGCGTTTGTTGGCGAGTTGCGCTACGACTACCTGATGAATGAGAGCTTCGTTGTATTCGGCTCCGAACACTTCGTCGCTTACGGTAATCGTTTTCACTTTCTTACCTTTAGTATTGAATACTTTTAATTCCATAGTACTACCTCCCTTACGCCTTGACGATGACCAGGCTGCCTTTGGCTCCGGGAATACCGCCCTTGATGAGCAAAAGGTTTCTCGCTTCGTCTATGCGTACCACTTCCAGGTTCTTGACGGTGACCTGTTCGTTACCGTACTGACCTGCCATTTTCTTGTTCTTGAACACACGGCTGGGATCGGAGTTCGCGCCCATGGAACCAACGCTTCTGTGGATGGGTCCGGTACCGTGAGTCATGGAGCCTATTCTCTGAGCGTTCCATCTCTGGATAACGCCGGTGTATCCTCTGCCTCGGGTGGTACCCACTACGGTAACTTTGTCGCCGAGAGCGAAAACGTTGCAGGTAATGACGTTACCTACCGCATAAGAGGAACAATCGTCGAAACGGAATTCTCTCAATGCGCGTTTAGCGTCCACGCCGGCTTTGCCGAAATGACCTTTGAGAGGTTTGGTAACGTTCTTTTCCTTGATTTCGCCGAACGCAACCTGAACCGCATCGTAACCTTCTTTAGCGACGGTTTTGACCTGTACTACGGGGCAAGGTCCCGCCTCAACTACCGTGACGGGTATCATTCTGCCGTCGGAAGTGAATATTTGGCTCATACCTAACTTTCTGCCTAAAATAGCCTTTTTCATTTATAAGCCTCCTATTATAACTTTATCTGAATATCGACGCCTGCCGGCAAATCGAGTTTCATAAGAGCGTCGACGGTTTTGGAAGTGGAGTTATAGATGTCTATAAGTCTCTTGTGGGTCCTTAATTCGAACTGCTCTCTGCTGTCCTTGTCCTTATGAGGAGCACGCAAAATGGTGACTATTTCCTTCTCGGTGGGGAGAGGAATAGGACCGGAAATGCTGGCTCCGGTGCGTTTCACCGCGTCGACTATTTTGGAAGCCGAAGTGTCGATGAGATTGTGGTCATAAGCTTTTAACTTGATTCTGATCTTTTGACCTGCCATGTTTTTACCTCCTGTGTTTTACCTAACTTTCACACTTATCCGCGTGTGTCGAGCTGTCTTTTAATAAAAGGCGTTTGCACACCCTCTATTTCAGTTAGTCGCCCCCGTCGTGCGGTTGCGTAAGTCCGTGGAAACTATCCGATTGCGCGGTAACCTCCCACATCTACCCTAATAACAGCCTTATCATATTACCACAGCCCGTCAAGCCTGTCAAATATTTTTTTCCTAAAAATTAAAAAATAACCGTTTTTTTTCAAAAAAACAAAATCCGCCCTTCCCTTAAAGAAAAGACGGAATGTAAATTAAGCCGAATTTTTATGTAAACGTCCTTAACCTGCTTTATAAACGCTTATATTCGAATAAATTTCCAGCAAGGTTTTATATTGCGAAAGAGCGACTTCGGGGACGTAAACTCCGATTTTCTGCGAAGTCGGGAAGGGACTCGTGCCGAAAACGGGCGCTTCGGACGAGGCAAAGGAAACCACCGAAAGAGCATAACACCCTGCGAAAGCGTAATCGCCTATTTTTTCCAAGGATTCGTCGAAAGCGACGGTAAGGAGCTTAACGCAATTTTCGAAAGCGTAATTTTCTATCGTCGTAACGCCTTTCAACGTGAGTTTTTCCAATTTTTCGCTCCCTGCGAACATTCTGAAAGAAACATAAGACGTTTCCACCGTCGCAGAAGACAGAGACTTGCAGTTATAAAAAACGTAATCGCCGAGTTCGGTTACTGCCGACGGAAGAGTAACCGTGGTCAAGGCGCTTCCCTCAAAAGCGTAATCGCCTATACTCGTGACAGTGGAAGGCAGCCCGACGTAACTTCCTCCATATAAGGCAAAAGTTCTCTTTTCCACCGCCGAATAAAGTGAATTTTCCGCAAAGACGATTTCCGCTTTGACTCCCGCAAAAGCGTATTCGGAAATATAACGCACGCTTGCAGGCAAAGTCAAGGACTTGAGGTTGGACGCGTTGCGGAAAGCCTCCCGTCCTATAGCGGTTACCGTGGAAGGCAAAACCAATTCCGTCCCGAGATAACCGTAAAACATTCCGTCCGTTATTTCGGTAAAGTAGTCGTTCAACGTTATTTCGGCTTTAACTCCGCTGAAAGCCTGCCTGCCTATCATTCTTAAAGAAGAAGGGAAAATTATCGTTTCCAGCGAAACCATATCGGCAAAGGCTCTTTCGGGAAGAGAAACTATTTTCCCCGACGAAAGGTCGAAAGTTTTGAGTCGGTAATCGGAATAAGCGTTTTCGCCGCCGTTAGAACCGAAAATCAGGCTCACTCCCCCTTGCTCCTCGGCGGAATATCCCACGAAAGGCAAAACAAGCCTTTCCAACGAAAAACACTTTCTGAATGCGCTTTCTCCCACCGAAACGACGTCGGGGAAGGAAGCCTCTCGCAACGACAGACACCCGTCGAAAGCGTGCGCGCCTATTGCGGAAACCGTCATCGAAAAATTAACGTAAAGTAAAAATTCGTCGTTAAAAAACGCATTCTCGGGAACGTGATCCATAGCCGTTACCGTCACTCTTGCAAGGGACGGAGGCACCGCCCCGCCGAAAACGTCTTTCAATGCTCCTTCTTCGGACTTGTTCCGTCCGAGGAAAGGCAAGGTAAGTTCGGTAAGAGAAACCAGTCCGGTAAGAGAGTTTGCCGAAAGAGAAACCAGACTTTCGGGCAAAGTTAAGGAAACCACGGCTCCTTTACCCGAAAAAGCTCCGTTATAAACGGACTCGGTCCCTTCGGGTACGGAAACGGCGCTCTGATTGCCTATATAACTCTTAAGTTGCAACCCGTCGTAAACGTAAAGGTTAGGATTATATATATATATGGTTAAAGAAGAAAAAGTCGGAGCGTTTTCCAAGGAATAATTTACGGGGTCTTTAAGCGTTATATTAAAATCGGTAAGGATATGCTTCCCTTCTTCAACGGCTCCGCTTTCGCAAACGTATTCGCTTGCAAACAGATCGCCGGAAGTTCCGTCATAAAAAATTTCGGGCGAAACGGCTTTCCCCGTATAGGGACGGAACTGGTCGGAAACGCTTATCAGGTTCCCGTCGAGAGCCATAGGGGTAACCGTAAGAGCCAAATCGAAATATCCGTCCAGGTAATTGGCAGAGTCGGGATTATAGACCGCTTCGTAAAAAGCCACGTTGCAAACGGGCGTGGTAGTCGGATACCGCCACCTTACGGAAGAGTCGGGTCCCTGCACAGCATAGTCGGAAAGAGTTTTATTCGGGTCGTAAACGCCGCCCGTGACGGAATAAACCGTCAGGTCGGCTTCCTCTATAGGAGAAGGCGCCTTGTTTATCGTCAGAACCGCTTCGAGATAATCTATTTCGCCGTTTATCCCCTGCAAAACGTAATTCCTCTTCGACATTCCTGCCACCGAAAAAGTCGCCTTGACGGTATAGATCCCGACTACGGTCTGTCCGTTGTCCTCATATTCTACGGATACGTCGTCGGGCAAGCCCGTCGCTTCCAAAGAATGGGCGTTCCCGTCGTAAGTGACCGTTTCGTCGGCGAAAACCACTTTTGTCATATCGTAAACAACGGGCGTAATAACCACTGTTATTTCTCCGTTTTCGGGCAGAATATAATTTTTGCCGAAACTTTCGCTACGGAAAGCAAGGCGGTAACCTATGACGTACTCGCCCGCGTCGATGACGGAAACGGGATTTTCATCGCAAGAAATTTCCTCCCCTCTGTTCAATTTATAATAATAGGTAACCGCCACGTCGGTAAGAAAGGCGGTTTCTTCTTCTTCCGAAGAAAACTTAAGTCCGAAAGTATGGGCGAATCCGTCGTAACCCTGCGGCGAGGAAAAATCTTTTCCGCTTTCGTCCGTCGGCTCGAAAGTAAAGGGTTTTCCGTATTCGGCTTTGGATATCGTGAAAGAGTAAGTCATTTCCGAAAGCGGATTATAATTTACCGAATACCCCGAAGGCATCGTAAACGTCGCTTTTACGGTATATCTTCCCGCGTCGGTAAAATCAAGGGTGGTGCCTTTGTTTTTACCGTAAACGAAAGTTACCGTCACGCTTTCGGGGAACTCTCCGTTGACGCCCGAAGGCATTTTGCCGGTAAGACGGACGGAGTGACCCTCCCCTACCCCCACCGTAACGGGACTTGCGTCGTAGACGAAAGGTCCGTCGTCCTCCCAGACGAGGGTATTGACGAAATCGGCTTTCTTGATACGGATTTCTATTTCCTTATCGGCAGGCAGATTATAATTTTTCAAATATTCCTCGCTCGAGGAAAATACCGCTTTGAGAATATACGTTCCGCTATTTACGAAGGGTTTTTCCGACGCATATACGGAAAGATAATCTTCCAGCAAAATGTATTTTTCTTCGGCGGACTGACGGTAAACGTAATACTCGACGTTAAGTCCGTCGGGCAGATTTATTACGGGAATATGCGTTTTGCCGTCGTAAGAAAGGGAAGAGGTTTCAAAATCTCCGTAAGAAAATTCGAAATCTTTTTTGTTTATAACCAGCCTTGCCGTCAGCGGAGTGGGAGCCACGTATATCGTTTCGTCCGCTTGGAGATAAGCTTTTGCAATATAAGTTCCGCTGTCGGTAGCGGTGTTGTTTTCGTAACGGACGGTCACCCCTTCGGGAAGCGTTCCTTTCAGAAGTAAAGTTTTAACCTGCCCGTCGTAAGGCACGGTCAAAGACGGAAAACTCACTCCGCTTAAATCGAGAACGGCTTTGTTTACGGTAAGAGTGGCTTCGTCGGACAGATATTCCACCGTCATCCCCTCGGGAGGCAGCACCTCCACCTTAATATTATAAATTCCCGGCAACGCCGCCCCGTCGAATTCTTCTCCGTCGCAATAATATTTAACGACAGCTCCGTCGGGAAGATTCCCCGAAAGAAGCGGAAACTTTTTTTCCCCGTCGTAAGCGAAAGTCGCGTCGGATAAATTAACTTTTATCACCGAGGAATCGATAACGATTATTTTCAGCCGACAGCTTGCGCTCCCTCCCGTCACCGTGACGTAACCCGTCCCTTCGCTTATTCCCGTAACAATGTTTCCGTCAAGGCGTAACACGTCGGGATTTTCCACGGTATAACCGAGTTTGCCTTTTCCCGTAACTGTAACGTAATCGTCTATTACGAAAGACTTGTCGATTTGCAGATAAATTTCTTCGCGTAAAGGCACCAGCGAGGCGATATCCCCGTCGGCGCAGGCAAAAAGTAATACCGAAAGAAGGCATACGAAAATCAAAGCCGTAACTTTTAAGCGTACTTTCATAACTCCTCCGTTCGGTATGATAACATAAATCCGTTAAAATTACCTTAATAAAGGTAAAAACTGTCAGTCGGAAATGGCGTTAACGAATTTTGCGAAAGCAGCCCGCCCTTTTTCGTCGGATTTGAATACCGCCGTGCAATCGAGGATTTTCAGACAGGTTGCGTTGACGTAGTCGATGATTTTTTTCTGTGCGTCCTTCGCCGTAAGGGAAAGTCCCGACGCCGCTATAGAGGCTATCATTCCGAGGTGTTTAGCCAACACGGGATCGTCGTTAAGGGAGGCAAAGTCGATTTTTTCCTGTCCGAGCAATTTAATTGCCGCGGAAATTTCCTTCTTAAGACGACCGGGCAGAATAAACAAGCCCATAGCTTCGATAATTCCTATACCTTCTTTCTTTATGTTGTGCATATCGGCGGTGGGGTGGAATATCCCGTCGGGGTGCGCTTCGTCGGTACGGTTGTTGCGGAGTATCATATCTATGCGGTACACCTCGCCCGTTTTGGTGGCAATGGGCGTAACGGTATTGTGCGGCACGTCCCCTGTGTGCGAAAGAACTCCCACGCTTTCGTCGGAATAATTCCTCCACACGGCAAGGATTTTTTCGCAACGGGCGGCGACGGCTTTCTTGTCGGTACCGCTGACCGACACAACCGAGTTGTACCAGTCTTTCAACGTTACCTTTACGCCGTCCTTTTCGTAACAGACTTCCCTGTCTTTAGCCAAAAACATCGGCAACACCTTTTTCCCTCCCTGATAATGGTCGTGGGACAGAATGGAACCGCCCACTATCGGGAGGTCTGCGTTACTGCCCAGGAAATAATGCGGATACATATCGACAAAGTCGAGAAGCCTGCGGAACGTCCCTCCCGTGACCGCCATGGGACGGTGTTCGTCGGAAAATACTATGATATGTTCGTCGTAGTACATATACGGCGAATACTGCATATGCCAGTCTTCTCCGTCCAGCTCCAACGGAACTATCCTCAAAGTCTGTCTCGCCGGGTGCGTCGCAGTTCCGCAAAAACCTATGTTCTCCAGACAAAGCATACACTTGGGATATTTCACCTGAGCGGCGTTGCGTTCTGCCGCCACCTGTTTGTTGTCCTTTTCGGGCTTGGAAAGATTGATGGTAATTCCTATCGTCCCCTTGGGTCCGTCTGCGTACCAGCGGATATTGCGGGAGATGTCCTCCATACGGATATATTTGTTGTTTACCGATATGCGATAAAGATAATCGGTGGCGGATTTCGCCCCGCCTTTACGAAGTTCGTCGAAATAGTTACGAACCACCAAACCCGCAGAAGGGGTAACCAAACCCATAAGTTTGGTTTCGAAACGAAGCTCGTCGCCTTCATCTATTATTTCTTTTTCCAAAGCGTGGGAAATCAGTCCGTTCAAAGTTTCGTTCAAGGGAGCGACTTTACCCGCGCGGTCGGCAGGCTCCGCTTCCAGAAGTTCCAGAAGCTGGTTGGACGCATAAACGGCGTCCTCCGTACCAAGTCCCAGTTCGTTCCGTCCGTAAAGGACGAGGTCTGCGATTAAATTCCCTGTTTCACGATTCATAACACCCTCCGCCAGGCTAAAAATAGCTTGCTAAAATTATTGATTTTTGTTATACTCAATTATACTATAGTATATCAAAAAGGAGCTTGTTATGGCAAGGGCTTTGACTAAAGAAAGTTTACTTAAAAACGATACCTTCCTCGCCTCTGCGACAAAACTTTACGACTCGGATGTCGAAGCGGTTGCGGAGAGATATTCCTCTCTTACCGAAGGTCTCAACGGCAAAATACGTTTCTTTTCGGCAAGCGGCAGAGCCGAACTCATCGGGAATCACACCGATCACAACCACGGTTTCGTCATAGCTTCGGCTATCGATATGGACGTAGCCGCTGCGGTAGTCGCAACCGACGACGATTTCATAACCGTACAAAGCGCGGGATACCCGGCTTTTACGGTAAAACTCGACGACGACAAAATCGACGAAAGTAAATTCGGCACAAGCGAAGCGTTATTGAAAGGCGTACTGAAAGGGTTTACCGACCGCAAACGTAAAATCGGCGGTTTTATCGCCCGTATGCAGAGCAATATTTTCAAAGGAGCGGGAGTTTCCAGCAGCGCCGCTTTCGAACTAATACTTTGCGAAATTCTCAACGTCCTCTACAACGACGGCGAAATGGATTTCAAGGAGAAAGCCATTATAAGCCAGTTTGCCGAAAACGTATATTTCGGAAAACCGTCGGGACTTATGGATCAGCTTACCGCTTCCCACGGCGGAGTAAGTTATATGGACTTTTTCGATCCGTCCGACCCCGTTGCCCGTTCTCTCGACTGGCGTTTTGACGACCTCAAACTGGTCATCATAAATTGCGGCGGAGACCATTGCGACCTTACCGACGAATACGCCGCCATCCGTTCGGAAATGAACGACGTAAGCGCTTATTTCGGCAAGAACGTTTTAAGAGACGTCAAGAAAAAGGAATTTTTCGCCGTGCTTCCCGATCTCAAAAACCGTTATTCCGGCAGGGCTTTGCTTCGCGCGATACATTTCTTCGAAGAAAACGAAAGAGTGTCGGCTTGTTACGAAGCGCTGGTTGCCGACGACGAAGAAAAGTTCCTCTCTCTTATCACCGCAAGCGGAAAAAGCAGTTACGAACTTTTACAGAATTGCTATCCGAAAGGCGACGTGGCTCAACCCGTGGCTTTAGCGCTTGCGATAACGGAAAGACATCCCGACACCCTCGCCTGCCGTGTGCACGGAGGAGGATTCGCGGGGACCATACTTTCTTTCGTCAAAAAGACGAAATTTTCTTCTTATCTTTCCTATATGGAATCCGTTTTCGGAAAGGAAAACGTCTTTGGCGTATCCGTCCGTAACGTCGGACCGTGCGAACTTTTGACGGAGAAATAATATGCATTGGACGGGAAAAGTAGAGAGAATAGCCTTTACCCTTTTCGGTAAATTCGACGTGGCGTGGTACGGGATAATCATTACCTGCGCTATGCTCACAGGTCTGTTCGTTGCCGTTAAACTTGCCAAAAGAATGAACGTGACGAGCGACGACCTTCTCGAACTGTTTCTTATCGCCATTCCGCTGGCTGTCGTCGGGGCAAGACTCGGTTTCGTGTTCGCTCATTTCGAAAGGTTCTTTTTGGTGGATAATTTCACCTGGGACAATTTCGTGGACATCATTGCGATATGGGACGGCGGTCTTACCATTATGACGGGCGCACCGGCAGGTATCTTAGGCGGACTTATCTGGTGCAAATGGCGGAAAGTCAGTTTCTGGAAACTCGCCGACACGGTCATCTGCGTCCTTCTTTTAAGCCAGGCTCTCGGCAGATGGGGCAATTTCTGCAATCAGGAACTTTACGGCCTCGCCGTGGAAAATCCTTCCCTGCAATTTTTCCCTTACGCCGTATATATCGCTTCCGAAGGCGGTTTCTTTCAAGCGACTTTCTTCTATGAATTCATAGCCGATCTTATAGGTTTCGGCTTGATGCTGTACCTGTCCAAACACCTTTATATGACGGGCAGCGGAATAGTTCAGTACGGATTTTTCTACTATACCATACGTTTCATAATGGAATTTTTCCGCGACAGCACCGATATCCTCGGCATTCCGAACACCAACCGTCTTTTCTGCGGAATAGCCGCCCTCGCGTGTCTTGCGATACTCGTCGTCATGGCTGTTTCGAAAATAAAAGCGGGGCAGATTATCTGGTTCAAAAAAGGTATCCCTGCCGAACTTTACGCCCACAGCGGTCCCGAGAGAAAACCGCAGGTACAAAAGAAAACAAAATGATATTACGGAGGCTATATGCGTAATTTGACGCTACTTACAGACCTTTACCAACTTACGATGATGAACGCCTACCTGGAAACGGGCAAACACGAAACCATGGCGAATTTCGATATATTTTTCCGCGAAAAGGAACATCTGGAATACGCCGTTTGCGCGGGACTGGAACAAGCGGTGGAATATATCGAAAATCTACATTTCGAAAAAGACGAAATCGATTATCTCAGAAGTCTCGGTTTGTTCGGCGAAAAATTCTTCAAAACGCTGGAAAATTTCCGTTTTACCGGAAGTATTACGGCGATACGCGAAGGAGAAATCGTTTTCCCGGGCGAACCTCTGCTTACAGTGACCGCTCCCTTATACCAGGCGCAATTGGTGGAAACGGCATTACTTAACATTATCAACCACCAGACGCTTATCGCCACCAAGGCTATGAAAATCTGCAACGAAGCCAAAAATGCCGCGGTAATGGAATTCGGACTGCGCAGAGCGCAAGGACCCGACGCAGGCATATACGGTGCAAGAGCCGCCATAATCGGAGGTTGCGCCTCCACCAGTAACGTACTTACGGCGAAAATGTACGATATCCCCTGCTCCGGCACTCACGCTCACAGCTGGGTAATGAGTTTCGACAGCGAACTGGAAGCCTTCCGCGCCTATGCGGAAATTTATCCCGAGAACACTCTTCTTCTTGTGGATACTTACGACACCTTAAAAAGCGGCGTCCCGAACGCTATCAAAGTTTTCGACGAAATGAAAGCTAAGGGGCTTAAACCGAAGGGTATCCGTCTCGACAGCGGAGACCTCGCCTATCTGTCCAAAAAAGCCCGTAAAATGCTGGACGAGGCAGGTCACTCCGACTGCATAATCTGCGCCAGCGGAGATATAGACGAATATATACTCTCCTCCCTCAACCAGCAAGGCGCGAAAATCGACCTTTACGGTATCGGGACCAAACTCATAACCAGTTCCTTAACGCCCGCTCTCGGCGGCGTATATAAAATGTCCTGTCTTTACGAAAACGGAAATTGGGTTCCCAAAATGAAGTTTTCGGATACCGTAGAGAAGATAACCAATCCCGGTATCAAAACCACCTACCGTATATACGGAGAGGACGGAATGGCTAAAGCCGACCTTATCGCTTTGCGGAGCGAAACCTTCGACGTCAGCAAGCCTCTCACGATATTCCACCCCGTGGAAACCTGGAAAAAGACCACTTTCGAGAAATACACCATGCGTAACCTTATGACGGAAATTTTCGTCGAAGGAGAAAGGGTTTACAAGTGTCCGCCCTTAAAGGAAGTGGCGGCTTTTGCTAAAGAGCGCAGAGCGGAATTCTGGGAAGAATACACCCGCCTCGTCAATCCTCACAAATACAAAGTGGACCTTTCCAACGAGCTGTACGACCTCAAAAAGCAACTCACATACCTCTCGGCAAGAGAGCGCGGCTGAAACTATTCCAAAATTTATTAAGGACGGACTTCCGTCCTTTTTTATTGTGTTTTTTCATTCACCCTTCTCCTTTCCGAAATAGATAAGCGAAAGGACCCCTGCGTTAAGCTGCTGCGGAAAGATACGGGTAACTAATACTATGGCTTTATTGATTAAACCCGAAGAGTAAACTCCCGACAAGCAATTTTTAGAAACGCATTTTCTATAAATCGTTTTCGCAACGGCAGAGGGTTTCATACCTTTTTGTTCTATATTCTGCAATACCTTGACGGCCGAATTCATGTTTTCGGCGTATTCTCCCACTTCGGAATAAGGATAAATTTTTCTTTTGAAAGAAAAATTGGTTTTGGTTCCGCCGGGCATGACCGATATAATTCTCACGCCTAAAGGAGACAGTTCCTGTCTTAATGTCTTAACTGCCATATTGACTGCGGCTTTGGAGGATGAATAATACGAGTCGTAAGCTATGGGCTGTACCGCTCCCACGCTGCTGACGACGCAAAACGTCCCCCTGCTTTGCTTGAGTAAAGGCAATGCTTTTTTCAATACTTTCAAAAAACCGAAAAAATTAACTTCGTAAAGATATTTTATATCTTTTTCCTCCGCATACTCCAAAGGAGCCGCCATAGAAAAACCCGCCGAATATACCGCTACGTCCAACCTTCCTGTCTCCGAAAAATATTGTTCCAGACAACTTGAAAGGTTTTGTCCGTCCGTTACGTCGCAGGAAATATTCCTGACCCCTGTTATTTTACATTCGCTGCGACTGAGGTTTGTTACGGAATAACCTTTTTTGAGAAACAACGCAACCGTTTCCGCGCCTATTCCGCTCGATCCGCCCACAACAAGCACTTCTTTTATTTCTTTATTTTCCATATCTATCTTTTTTCCCTATAAGAAAAATATTATTCCGAATATACGACCGTTTCCGTACATATATTTTTAATTATCGGAGGAACGGAACTATGAATTTAATTAAAAAAACGGTTATTCTCAACGGCGAAAGTGCGGAAGGATATTTGTCGGTTATAAGAGTCGGCGACGACATAGGAGCCAAAATAGTCGGCGACGGTTTCCGTAAAGGTATGCAGGCAGGCATCAAAATCGGATCGTCCGACCCTGTTTTTTTCTTTCTCGAGGGGGAAAAAACCGAAATATCGTTACAAGACGTCTCTTTTTCGCAAAACGATTCTCTCGGCTGTCTCATTATGGAAAACGGCAAAACCGTTGCCAAAGGCGGTATTACCGTAAAGATAAAGGAAATGAAAGAATATTTTTCTACGATTTCCGAAACGACCGTCCCCGCTGAAGAGATATCCGAGGAAAGGGACTCTTCCGTACAAGAGGATAAAAATCCCCTTCCCGATATAACTACGACTTCGGAAACGCTTGAGGAAATAAACGTAGCCGACATAGAGCAGATAAAAGACGCCGTAACCGCCGAAAAAAAAGATTTTTACAGCGGAATAAGAGAACGTTACGAAGAGCTTTTCGTCGTTTATCCTACCGAAAAAAAACTTTCCGCCCTTATCCCCGATTCGGAATGGGTCAAGATAAATTACGACGGAGAGGACTATTACGTCGTAGGAAAGCTGTCCGAAAGCGGGAAAACCGTCCTGTTAGGTTACGGCGTGCCCGGAAAGAAAAACGTAACTCCGCCCAAAATCGCCGACGAAATGGCCTCCTGGCTGACCGTTCCCGATATGCGTCCTTACGACGGCTACTGGTTGATTTTTCAGGACGCCACAACAGGTAAAGTCACCAAAGGCGATTAAATAACAACCCCAAAAAGCGTGCCGCTTTTCGGGGACCACGGAATAACAACCCCAAAAAGCGTACCGCTTTTCGGGGACCCCTGGAATAATTGTTATTTAGTGTTCCGTTTTTGCAAAAAATAGAAACAAGCCCGAACCGAAGTTCGGGCTTGTTTCGAAAACAAAGATTATTTTACGCGGCTTGTTGTTCTTCCCAGCCGAAGTAAATGGTTACTGCGGAGTCCATCTCCGCCCCGGGAGTATATCTGGAAGTACATTCCGCATCGGTATAGAATCCGGTAAAGACGTAATCTTTTGAGGTATTAATGTCATGTAAAACGGTTGTTTCCAAACATTTTCCTTCCAGTTCGGCGATATATTCGGCAAGGGTCAAATCGTTGGATGCCATCTCGAAGTATATATCCGACTTAAGGAGCGATTTCGTATAACCGCTTCCGCCCAACCCCGGGAAAGCGTCGTTGCCCATTCTGAAGTCACCGTCTGTGGTGATGCTTTCTACGTTCGCATTGACGATAAAATTGTAATTTTCCGTAACTTTGGCGTAAAGGGATATACTTTCGTCCGGGAAGTCCCCGTCTACCCTTGAAATCTCGTATTTCTGCGTTAATGCCACGTCGGTATACCAGCCTTCCAGCATATAAGAAGAATCGATTCCCAACGCCCAGCTGTTACCCGGCAGCAAGCCGTAATAGTTTAAATACTCGTAAACGCTGTTTGCATCGGGATAATCGGTATCGAAAATAAACGTGGAGACCGTACTTCCGTTATAGTTAAACGTAATCTTTTCTCTCGGTACTATCTTCATATAAAGAGTGGTATTGACGGTAGGCCAAACGGAGAGATCCGCTTTCTGCGTGCAGGCTTCGTCGGTGTACCAGAAATCAGGCTTATACTGATTGATGTCCATTCCCGAATTATAAAGCAAGGTATTTTCGAATCCCTGCATATTCAGCCATTCTTCGAAAGTATAGTTTGCTCCGTTGTTGAGATAAGCTCTTTGTAACGTATCGTAATACTCGGCTTCGTACCCTCCGGGAATTTTAGTAATCAGTTTCGCAGGAGCGGTGTAATAGGCATAATAAGTCACTTCGGAGGTAGGATAAGCCGATATGGGCGTACCGTTTTTGTCTATAGCCCAACGGGTGAACAATTTCCCCTGTCCGTCCTGATCGACGATTCTTCCTATCTCGTTCAACGTGCCCGTAAGTTCTGCAAGACTCCCGTTCTTGGAGACGACATAGTATTTCGGCGTACTCGAAGAATTTTTAAAATTATCGTAATAAACGAGATTGACCGTTATCCCTTCCTTGAATTTGGCGTAAAGAGTAAGGTCGCTGTCGGGAGCGTATTGACCGACGAAAGGTTCGGTCAAAGCTGCGTCCTTATACCAACCGTCAAAAGAATAGCCTTTCTTATAAACTATCGGAAGGGTG
>CALVNL010000012.1 GCA_944349655.1 uncultured Clostridia bacterium | reverse complement strand
CCTTTTCTCCAGCTCTCGGCAAGCTCTACCGCGCTCCTCATAAGGTTCCCCGAATATTTCTGTAACATTTCTTCGAACTTTTCGCTCAGCGTGAATGCGTCGCTCACGCTCCCGGCAAAGCCCACCACGACTTTATCGTCGTAAATTCTCTTCACCTTTTTTGCGTTGCCTTTCATCACGATGGACTGCCCCATCGTAACCTGTCCGTCGCCCGCCATTGCGGTAACTCCGTTCCGTTTGACGGCGCATATAGTGGTTGCTTTGATTTCCATAACGCATTATCTCCTCTATTATAAATTTTCTTTGAAAACGGCGAAATCTCGCTCCGCTCTCTCGGAATACGCTGCTTTGCGTTTAGTTTTGTCTTTTATCCCCGTTATCGGCTCTCCCATAAGCGGAAAACCTACGTGCATTGGTTGAAAATTTTCGTTGGGGGAAGTTATGTATTTCATAAGTCCCCCTATCGCCGTATTTTCGGGCGGCGTGACGGGCCTTTGCCCTTTCAGAACCCGACAGACGTTTATCCCTGCGATAATCCCGCTCGCCGCACTTTCGGCATATCCTTCCACTCCGCTGAGCTGTCCGCAAAGAAAAACCTTCGGTCGGGCGGCAAGGGAAAATCCTTCCCCCAAAACTTTCGGCGCGTTTACGAACGTGTTGCGGTGCATAACTCCGTAACGCACGAATTCGGCGTTTTTCAGGGCGGGTATCAGGGAAAAAACTCTCTTTTGCTCGGCAAATTTCAGATTGGTCTGAAATCCGACGATATTCCACATCGAACCTCTTTCGTCCTCTTTCCTCAGTTGCACCACGGAAAAAGGTCTTTTCCCCGTCGTCGGGTCGGTCAGTCCTACAGGTCTCAGCGGACCGAAACGCAAGGTGTCTTTCCCTTTTGCCGCCATAATTTCCACCGGCATGCAGGCATTGAAAACGTCTTTTTTCTCAAACTCCCGCAATACCGCCTTTTCCGCAGAAACCAGTTCTTCGCAAAAGGTATAATATTCCTCGGCGTCCATAGGACAATTAAGGTAATCCTCTCCGCCTTTTCCGTAACGTCCCGCATAGAACGCCTTGGAAAAATCTATACTCTCTTTCGTCACTATCGGTGCCACGGCGTCAAAGAAGTTGAGATACTCTCCGCCAGTTACCTTCTTGAGTTCCTCTGTGAGCGCCGCGCTTGCCAAAGGTCCTGCCGCTATCACCGTGTAGTCGTCTATTTCCGTCCTTTCCGCCCTTACGACCTCTATTTCGGGCAGAGATTTTATTTTATTTTCAATATACAACGAAAACTTCTCTCTGTCCACCGCCAATGCTCCCCCTGCGGGAACCGCCGTCGCTTCCGCCGCCTCGATAATAAGGCTGTCGAGAAGTTTCATTTCCCTTTTCAATACTCCCTGAGCCGTGCATAAATCGGTGCTTTTCAGGGAATTGGAACACACGAGTTCGGCAAACCCTCCTCCCGTATGCGCAGGCGTCATAACGGAGGGACGCATTTCGTAAAGGGTGACCTTAAACCCTTCCTTTGCCGCCCTGTAAGCCGCTTCGCAACCGGCAAGACCCGCCCCTATGACTTTTATCCTTTCCATAAAAAACTATTCTTTCTCCGCCGTATTTTCCGCGGAAGGCTCTTTTTCGGGAATAATCGTCTTGTTGCAATTTTTGTTGGTGCAGACGTAACGCACGTTCTGATCTTTAACTATCATCCGCATAACGTGACGGCAATCGGGACAGAATATCGGCGCAGGAAGCTCCCAGCTCATAAAATCGCAATCGGGATAATTGCCGCAACCGTAGAACACCTTGCCGTTACGGGTCTTTTTCTTTATTATATCTCCGCCGCAACGGGGACACTTGCCTACCGACTCGACGATATTTTTGATATTTTTGCACTTCGGGTAATTCGGACAAGCCAGAAACTTTCCGTATTTGCCCGTTTTGACCACCATATTTGCCCCGCATTTATCACAAATGACGTCCGTGACTTCTTCTTCCAGCTTAACCTTTTTCTCGCCTGCATAGGCTTTATTCAGGCTCTTGACGAAAGGCGGATAGAAGTCTTCGATTATCTTCTGCCATTCGGTACCGTTGACTACGGCGTCGAGTTCGTTTTCCATGGAAGCGGTGAACTGTACGTCCACGATATCGGCGAAATTCTTTTCCATAAACGCAACTACCGTTTCGCCCAAAGCCGTAGGCACTATCTGCTTGCCGTCCTTTTGCGTGTATTCTCTTTTTGCCAGCACGCTGACTACGGTAGCGTAAGTAGCCGGACGCCCTATTCCGTTTTCTTCCATAGCCTTAATGAAGGTCGCGTCGGTATAACGAGGGGGGGCCTTGGTGAATTTCTGTTCGCTCTTAAGCTCCTTTAATTTCAGCTCTTCCCCTTCTTCGAGATTGGGCAGCTTGTCGTCGGACGTCTCGTCCTCTTCCTTTTCGTTTTCGTACGCCACGGTATAACCCTTGAAAATAACCGTCTTGCCCGAAATCTTGAATCCGTACGTTTCTTCCTCCGATACCTTTCCGTCGATATGGACGTTTAAGGTATTGTAGACGGCGTCGGTCATCTGACTTGCCAGGAACCGGTCGTAAATGAGTTTGTAAAGACGGTACTGATTGCGGTTTAATTTGGACTTCATACTCTCGGGAGTCCTGTCCAGCGTTATGGGTCGTATAGCTTCGTGCGCGTCCTGAACGTTACTTCCCTTGGCGGTGTAAATATTCGGTTTTTCGGGCGCGTACTCGCTTCCGAAATGATTGACTATATATTCCTTTGCCGCAACTTGCGCGTCGGGCGACACCCTTACGGAGTCTGTACGGATATAGGTGACCAGTGCTGTATGTCCCTCTCCTTCTATGTCGATACCTTCGTAAAGCTGCTGCGCTATCTTCATAACCTCGGGGGCGGTTATCTGCAATCTCGACGACCCGTCCTGTTGCAAGGTGGAAGTGGTGAAAGGCGCATTGGGACGGGATTTACTCACCCCTCTTTTTACGCTGTCCACGATATAGGACGCTTCCTTGAGTTTGGCAAGCACCGCTTCGGCTTCTTCTCCGTTGGAGATTTTGATTTTCTTTCCGTTGCGGTCGCTTAAAGCCGCCTTCAACGCCGCCGTCTTGCCTTTTTTGAGAAGCATGGCAAAAATATTCCAGTATTCTTCGGGAACGAATGCTCTTATTTCCCTTTCCCTGTCCACTATCATTTTTAACGCCGCGCTCTGCACTCTGCCGCCCGACAAGCCTTGCTTGATTTTCTGATTGAGGATGGGACTGATTTTATATCCCACCAGCCTGTCCATAACCCTTCTTGCCTGCTGAGCGTTAACGAGGTTCATATTGATGTCCCTCGGATTCTTTAACGCCGCATTGACGGCTTTGCTGGAAATTTCGTTGAACTCTATGCGCTTGGCTCGGTCGCCCAGTTCCAGCACGTTGGAAAGATGCCAGCTTATAGCTTCCCCTTCTCGGTCCGGGTCGGTCGCAAGAAAAACCGCTTCGCTGTCTTTGGAGGCTTGTTTGAGTTTTTTTATAAGTTCTTTTTTGTCTTTAACGAGTACGTATTCGGGTTTGAAATCGTTTTCGATTTCTATTCCCAGGCTTTTTTCAGGCAAATCGCAGACGTGTCCGCCGCTGGCAAGTACCTTATAGTCCTGCCCGAGATATTTCTGAATTGTTTTCGCCTTGGTAGGCGACTCCACGATAACAAGTTTCATTACACACTCCAGTAATTTTGTTTGGTTTTGTATATAAGTCCCGCTACTTCCATCTTGAACAGTAACGCAGACAGCTGCGCAACCGTCAGGTCGGTAACGGGTAAAATTTCCTCGAAATGGCTTTCGCCCTCCCTTTTAAGCAATTCCAGTACGGCGTTTTCGTTGACGTCGAGCTGTAGTGCCGACGGGGGAGAAAAGGTTTCTTTAGATATTCCCATATCTTCGTAAATATCGTTAACCGACAATACCGCTCTGGTCTGGCACTCCCTTATACTCCTGTTGCAGCCGCCGCTGGTTTCGTTGTAGATAGCTCCGGGGACGCAATAAACGTCCTTTCCTTGCTTAAGCGCGCTGTTAATGGTGAGCATGGTGCCGCTTTTGAGTCCCGCTTCCGTTACCAGCACTCCTCTCGACAATCCGCTTATAATGCGGTTCCTTGCGGGAAAATTATGAGCGTTGACGGGTGTGGTCGGTTCGTACTCGCTGACTATCAGACCGTAATTTTCTATATCTCTGTATAAGGCGTAATTTTCCGAAGGATACACTATATCGGGACCGCAACCCATAACCGCCACCGTTTTGCCTCCGGCGTCCAGCGCCGCTCTGTGAGCGCAGGCGTCCACTCCCCTTGCCAGTCCGCTGACTATGCAAAACCTCTCGCTCAAGGCTGTTACGAAGTCCTCGGTGACCCTCCTGCCGTAACGGGTGGGATACCTCGTTCCCACCACCGCGAAAGACTCCGTATTGAGAAGGTTTACGTCGCCTTTGCAAAACAGTATAATCGGCATATCGGAATAAGGCAACAAACTTTCGGGATATTCTTTTTCCGTCATCGCCACGGGGATTATACCTTTCTCGGTAAACAGCCTTTCCTTCGCTTCGAAGTCGGTAACGTCGAAAGTCGCCTTAATTTCCGAATACTCTTTCGCCGAACAAAAATTCCGTGCGGAAGAAAGAAACTTTTCCGCGTCGGAACAATCTGCGTTTTCCATCAGACGTCTGCCTTTGACAAACCCGATCCCCGGGGTTTTGATAAGCGCGTAAGCTATTTTCTGCGTTTCGGTAAACTTCAAAGCGACGCCATCTCCTTTTTGTCTGCGGTTTTATACTGTATCGCTTCCGCCACGTCGTCGAAAGTTATCCCGTCCCGTCCGGCAAGATCTGCTATGGTCCTTGCGGTCTTGAGTATCCTCGTTGCCGCTCTCGGACTGAGGTTACGGGCTTTGAAAATCTTTCCGAGCATTTCCTCGCTTTCGGCGTCTATGGCGCAATATTTCTTTATAAGGCGGTTGTTCATACGGGAATTGACGTAGATACCGTCTTCGGCAAACCGTTTACGTTGAATTTCTCTCGCTCTTTCCACCCTTTCTCTGACCTTTGCGCTGGTTTCGCTCGGAGCGGAAGAACGGAACTCGTCGTATTCGATATTATTGACCTCGATATAAATATCTATCCTGTCCAGAAGCGGTCCGCTTATCTTGGAAACGTAATTGAGTATTTCCCTCGGCGTACAGGTGCATTGTTTAACCGAACTGCCGAAATATCCGCACGGACAAGGATTCATACTGGCTATCAGCATAAAATCCGCAGGATATTCCGCCGTCCTTCCCACTCTGGACACGGTAATTACTCCGTCCTCGAGTGGTTGGCGTAACGCTTCCAGCGTTTTCCTCGGGTACTCGGGCATTTCGTCGAGGAACAAAACTCCGTTGTGGGCAAGGCTCACTTCTCCGGGGGTGGCTTTGCTTCCGCCGCCGGTTATGCTGAACAAACTCGCCGTATGGTGCGGAGTACGGAACGGGCGTCGCATGACTATCCCTTCCTCTTCTTTTATAAGTCCGCTCACCGAATGAATTTTGGTAACTTCCACCGCTTCGGCAAACGTCATCTTGGGCATTAACCCCGTAACGCAACGGGCAAGCATTGTTTTCCCCGTCCCCGGCGAACCGCTCATAAGAAGATTATGCGCGCCGCTTACCGCTATCTCCAACGCTCTTTTTGCCATCAACTGACCTTTTATGTCGGAAATATCCACCTCGGGGATGAGGTCTTCGTCCACGTCGTAACCGCTGCACGGAACCTTCGGCACGTCGAACCCGATTAAAAGATTGACTGCGTCCGAAAGACTCTTTACGGCATAAATTTCCGCACCCGTAACGAAAGAGGCTTCCTTGGCGTTACTTTCGGGCACGACGAATTTCGTGAATCCTTCCTGCAACGCCGAAATAAGCATCGGCATAACGCCGTTAATTCTTCTTAAACTTCCGTCGAGGCTGAGTTCTCCCAAAAAAACGTAATCGGATACGTTCTTTGCGGAAACGGTTTCGGTAGAACACAGATACCCTATCGCTATGGCAAGGTCGAGAGCCGACCCTTCTTTCCTTACGTCTGCGGGAGCAAGATTTACAACGGTGCGGAAAGAACCGAAATCGAAACCGCTGTTTTTTATGGCGGAACGAACCCTTTCCTTTGCTTCTTTGACGGCGGAAGCGGGAAGTCCCACCGTTTCGAAAGAAGGAAGTCCCCTTTGCGTAAAGACTTCCACTTCGACGGGAAAACCTTTTATCCCGTCAAGCGCGTAACCCGTGACCGTTGCGAGCATAATTTATCCCCTTCTCCTTTTTGCGACGATAACTATGACGACTATGGCGATTATCGCAGCCCCCGCCACGCCGAATACCGTTCCGAAGAAAACTCCGTAACTTAATTCTCTGCCGAAAACGCTTATCGTTTTCTCTCCCGTCTGCGTTCCCGCCTTTTCAAGACTGCCGCTTACCACGAGAGCGTAAACGCCGCTTTTATTCAGTTTGAATTCGATTTTATTGTTGTAAGCGGAAGTTTCCACAACGCTCATATCCGCTACGTTTATCAATTTGTAGTTCCTTTCGTAATACCCCACGGGCATATTGAGAGAAATTTTAATTCCGTCGGCAAGGTCGGATACCGCCGTACCGTTATGATAAACGTTAAGGCTGAACACGTCGTAAAACCCTTCGGAAAATCCGCTTAAAGACACAAACTCGCCCGTAACTTGTTCTGCGTTGAAAACGAGTTTTATCTCGTCTCCTATCTTGTAACCGGCAAAATCCTCAGTATCGACATCGAAAGTCAACGCACCGCTCAGGTGTTCGGTGGGCGTTTGTATGGAATAAACGAACTTGTTTTTACCGCTTATCAGTTCTGCTATCTTATCGGAAACCGCCTTGAAATCTCCCGTCTGCGAAAGGTCGGAACTGAGTAAAGCGTTGAGTTCGACGTAACAGTCGTTTATACTCTGCACGGCTTCTTCGGTGTAAAGAGAAAAATCCGTTTCGTTATACATCTCGGCACAGCTTCTTATAACCGCCGCAATGCTGTCTATTCCGAAATAATTTACGGCGACGTGGTTGACGGAAACGTTGCCTGCTCGGTCTTCCACCAGCACCACCAGTCCGCTTTTACCGTAACAATCGACGGAAGCTCGGTAAACTCCTCCGGCGGTAAGCGTAAAGTAAACCGAAGTTCCCTCGATATAGGCGTACTTTATCCCGCTCATCTGGTCGCTTGAAACAAAGGTAATCGTACAGGGAAGCTCGGAGCGGACGTCGTACTCGACGGTCAGATTGTTGACCGAAGGTTGAACTCGGTCGAAAGAGGTACTCGGCACGGTAACCTGAGAGGCTGCCGAAACGTTCCCTGCGTTATCCACGGCATACGCTTTCAATTCGTAAGTTCTGGCTTCGTCGAGGCGGAAAGGTCCGGTATAAATCGTCCTTTGTCCGTTCAGAACGTAATAACAATCCTCCGACAAACCGCTTTCGTCGTCGGCATAGAACTTCAGTTCCACCGTAAAATATCCCGCATATCCGTTGGATTGCGACGGATCCACGTTGGGCGTGAGTATTATTTCGGGTTTCGGCGGAGCCACGGTATCGAATTTATCGAAATCGTAACGGCTTTCCAGCAAATTCCCGGCGTTATCGAACTGATAGAGTTTCAGCACGCTGTCGGAATTTATCCGTAAAGTGAAAACGTCGCCTCCCGCGTCGAGAGCGGTAATCGCGCCGTCGTTAATCGAATAAAATATGCCGCCCCGTCCGCTGAGTTCGTCGGCAAAGGACTCGAGGAATACTTTTATGTCGAACACCGCTCCTGCCGGAAGCCAGTCGGTCATTCGGTTTACCGAAGCAAAAGAAGGTTTATCGTTATCGCTTTTCACCGTTTTCGAAACCGAACCGATTGCGATTTGATTTTCGTCGAAAGAGGTGAAAATAACCGTTATTTCTCCGCTGAGTTTAACGTCGTAAAATACCGAAGTTTCTCCCGAAGGAACGGGCGTCATGGTGCCGAGTACGGGGGCGTTGGCTCCGTATGCGGTGTCTATCCTGTAAAACGAAGCCCCGAGTGCGGAAAATTCTATCCTGACGTTGCGGGAATATTTATCCTCGTACGCCGTTCTGGTATAATTAAGTTTTCCCGTCGTAAGAAAATTTTGCAGATCGGTTTCTGTCACGCTCTCTGCCGTAACCGAGTTTACCGACGGTAATTCCGCAGCATAAGCTTTGGTTTCGACGGAAGCGAATACGGAAAGAACCGCCGCCGCAAAAATAACGGCGGTCAGGAGCAAAACGATAAGACACGGATTTACTTTTATTATCTTTTTATTATCCATATATAGTGTTTCCCGAAATTCACAGCTATTATAGCACACTTTAAGTGCGAATACAATGTTATGAAAAATTTTACTCCGATTATTATTTAATAATAAAAAGATTAAAATTTTCTGAAAATTCCCCACTCTGTTCCCCCCTCCGTCCGCTCTTTCATAGAATGTATTATAAACCGTTTCGGAAACTCCGTAAAACCGAAGTTTTCCGCACGGAAAAATCGGAGGTAATATGAAAAAAATAACTTTGATCTTACTTATCGTGGCATTGGTCGGGGCGTCCTGCTTTATGTTCGCCGCCTGTACCGACTCGGACGATAACGTCATAAGGCTCAACGAAGTCACTCATTCGGTATTTTACGCGCCGCTGTACGTCGCACTCAACGAAGGATATTTCGCCGAATACGGACTGGAAGTGGAACTGACCAACGGAGGCGGAGCCGACAAGAGTATGACTGCGGTCATAAGCGACCAGGCGGATATAGGTCTTATGGGACCGGAAGCGGCGGTTTACGTCAATTTACAGGGAAGTAAAAATTATCCTGTCGTGTTCGGTCAGCTCACCCGTTGCGACGGCGCTTTTCTGGTGGGAAGAACTCCCGAACCCGATTTCGAATGGACGGACGTAGCCGGCAAGGAAATAATCGGCGGCAGAAAAGGCGGTATGCCTGCCATGAGTTTGGAACACGCTTTACGGGCTAACAACCTTACCATCGGCACCGACGTGATATTGAACTACGACGTGCAATTCGACCTTATAACTGCGGCATTCGAAGGCGGCACCGGCGACTATTGCACTATGTTCGAACCCAACGCCAGTCAATACGAAGAACTGGGCAAAGGCTATATCGTGGCGAGCGTGGGAGCGGAAGCGGGTTACATTCCCTACACCTGTTTTATGGCTACCAAGGAATATATCGAAGCCAACCCCGACAAAGTGGCGGACTTTATGAGAGCGATAATAAAAGCCATCGATTTCGTAACCACTGCCGACGTAGAGGCCGTTGCCGACGCTTTACGGGAAAGTTTCCCCACCACGAGCAAAGAGCTTCTGGTAAAAAGCGTGCAAAATTACAAAGCGATCGACGCATATATGTCCAACCCCGTCATGACGGAGGAAAGCTATTCGCATATGCTGGATATTCTGTACGAATGCGGCACCATAACTTCCCGTCCGGCATACTCGGAAATTATCGACAACTCCATCGTGGAAAAAATACTCGCGGAAAAATAATTTCCGCCTAAGGAGAACGCAATGATACTCGAACTGAAAAACGTGTCCTTCACCTACCACAGCAAGGACAACGAAACGAAAGCGGTGGATAAAATGAGTTTCGGGGTGGAAGAAGGGACTTTCGTCGGATTGGTAGGACCGTCGGGTTGCGGCAAAACCACCCTTTTGAACTTACTTGCCGGCATAACCGAACCCGGCGAAGGAGAAATACTTTTACACGGGAAAAAACTTTCCAAGACCGACGACAAAATAGCCCTGATGCCGCAAAGGGATCAGCTTTTCGAATGGCGTACCATAGAAAAAAACGTCTGTCTCGGTCCGGAAATTCAGAAAAGAAAAGATAAATCCTTCCGTCTGTACGCCAAGAAACTGTTGGAAAAATACGGATTGGGAGAATTCGCGACCAAACATCCGTCGGAATTAAGCGGCGGTATGCGACAGAGGGCGGCGCTTATACGAACTCTGGTTACCGACCCCGACGTACTGTTGCTGGACGAACCGTTTTCGGCGTTGGACTTCCAGACCCGACTGAACGTAGCCGACGACGTTTACGAAATTATCAAACAGGAAAAAAAGACCGCTCTTTTGGTTTCGCACGACATCAGCGAATGTATATCGCTTTGCGACAAAATAGTGGTGCTGTCTGCTCGCCCCGCCACCGTCGTCGCCGAAATAGAAGTTACTCTCGATAAAAGTCTGACGCCTCTCAGACGAAGAGAATGCGCCGACTTTTCACAATACTTCGAGAAAGTATGGAAGTTGCTGGAGGATAAAAAATGACTGCCGAACACAAAAAATTTCTGAAAAAAATACGTCTTCGTAAAGGAGTGACTCTGACTTTAAGGATAGGTATCCTCGCCTTGTTCTTTCTGATATGGGAACTTGTCGCCTACTTCAAAATAATAGACCCGTTTATAATCAGCTCTCCGTCGAGAATAGTAAAAATAATCGGGCAGCTTTACAATCAGCACAACCTTTTTCCGCATATATTCGCAACGTTATACGAAACCGTAGCCGGGTTCCTTATTTCTACGGTTTTGGGTACCGTAATCGCTATTATGCTGTGGTGGAACAGACTTATGAGAGACGTGGCGGAACCGTATCTGGTCACCCTCAACGCCCTGCCGAAAATAGCCCTCGGACCCATAATCATAATCTGGGCGGGAGCAGGCAAAAACGCAATTATCGCAATGGCGGTACTTATTTGCATAGTGATAACCGTCATAAGTATGCTCACGGGCTTCGAGTCGGTGGACAAGGAAAAAATTATGCTCCTTCGTTCCATGCACGCCACCAAAGGACAGATTTTCCGCAAACTGGTTTTTCCTGCGAATATGCCCAATCTCATTTCGGTATTGAAAATAAACGTCGGACTGAGCTGGGTCGGTACCATTATGGGCGAATACCTCGTTTCAAGGGAAGGTATAGGATACCTGATAGTTTACGGAAGCCAGGTGTTTCAACTCGACCTCGTTATGGCGAGCACGGTGGTGCTGTGCGTGCTTGCTGCGGTAATGTACGGGACTGTCGCCCTGTTGGAAAAAATCATAAAAATCCGTTACAGCGCCTCTAAATAAAACACTTTTGTAATAATTATTAACTTAAAACGCATAGAATAATGCTATGCGTTACAGAATTTTCGCTACCGCGGCTACCTTTATCGGCTCCTTGATAGGAGCCGGGTTCGCTTCGGGAAGAGAAATAGCTCTATACTTCGGGCATACTTCGATTTTCGTTCCGTTGCTCAGCGGAATGTGCCTCGGCGCAAGCTGTTATTTTTTTCTGAAAGCCGGACGCCTGACTTCGGGAGACCCCTCTGCGCTTTGGGGAAAAGGTGCTTTCGTGGCCGAATTTATCGTAAAGATAAGTAACGCCGTCACTTACTGCGCCATGATAGCGGGAAGCGAGGAAGTTATTTTTTCCCTTTTCGGGTTCCACGGCGGCGGAATTATAAGTGCGGTACTTTCCCTTATCGTGGTCCTCGCGGGAGTGGAAAAAATAAAATTCGTCAATTTCCTGCTCGTTCCGTTGATTATCCTCACCGTTGCCGTACTTTTTTTTAAAAGTCCCGCCCTTCCTCCCGAGGAAAAATTCGTAATTTTACCGAGTTTTACCTATGCCGCGATGAACGTGATCGGCGGCGGATATTTCGTGTCCACTATGAGCGGAGACTTTACCGAAAAAGAGTGCGTGGCGACTTCCGTAATAAGCGGCGTCGTGCTGACGGCTCTCCTCGTCGCCGTTTACTGTATCATTCGTTACGACTTGTCTTCTTCGATGCCCGTTCTCGTGGCGGCAAAACGGGCGGGAATGGAAAAGTTCGGCGACATAGTCGTATATCTTGCCATCTTTACTACCCTCACGGGAAGTCTTGCCGTTTCGGCAGGAAAAGGGAAAATAAAATCGGTTGTCGTAACCGCTCTGGCTACCCTCGCTTCTCAAGCGGGATTTGCCCTTATCGTCAACACCCTTTACCCCGTTCTCGGAACGGCGGGAGCCGTCGTGACCATGCTCTATATTTTCTTCTATTTCCGCAAGAAAATCGCAAAAAAAGAAGGCGTAATCACGCCTTCGGTTCCTGTATTTAATCGAAAAATCAAGAGTTTTTCCCCTCGGGAGAAATGATTTTTACGTTGCCGTAGCCGAGCATTCCGATAAGATCGGATTTCAGCATATCCACTCCTTCCACGGTAAAGTTCATTCTGTAACCTTTTGCCTTTCTCGTACCGTCGGGCGCCGTGCTTTCCAGCTGCACTATGACTTTGCACCCCGGTCCTATGTGGTCTTTCAGGTATGCCATTACCCTGTCGAAAAGATATTTGTCGTCCCCCAATCGGAGGCAAAGCGTTCTGTCGTCTTCCACGGGTGCGGCGTCGGACACTTCCCACGGAGTGACCGCCAGCACTTCTATCTTCGGCGGCAGATCTTCGGCGAGGACTATTTTTCCGCTGAGTTTGACTATGGCGTCGTCGGTAAGCAAGCCGGAATAGTTTTTATACGTATTACCGTAAAACACTATTTCCGTACTGCCGTAAAGGTCTTCCAACGTGGCATAACCCCATCTCTGACCCGTTTTTTGCGAAGTTTTTACCGTAACTCCGCTTAGTATCCCGCCGAAACTGACTCTCTCGCCGTTTTTTACCTGATAAATTTCCTTTTCGCTAACGGCTGCGTCTTCCTCCGTTCCTTCGCCTTCCTCCACCGTTTCCTCCACCTTGACGGGCAGAAGCATAGAGGTATTGAAACGGAACTTTTCGAATTCCTTGGCATAACGGTTGAGGGGGTGTCCTGTAATGTACCTGCCCGCCACGTCTTTTTCGAACGCCAGCTTGACTTTTTCGTTTTCGGGCAGCACTTTGTATTTGTAGTTGCTTCGCAACATAAAATCGAATACCATCTGTCCGTCGCTTAAAAGTTTTTTGGTGTTGGCTTCCATATCCATAACTTGTTCGTAGTTAGCCATAAGGGTGGTTCTGTTATAGCCGAAACAGTCGAAAGCTCCGCCCTTTATCAGACTTTCCACCATACGCTTGTTGATGGCTTCGCTCGGTACTCTGCGTATAAAATCGGATAAATCCTTAAAAGGACCGTTTTTGTTCCTTTCCGCCACCACTGCGTCTATAGCCGCCTTTCCTACGTTTTTCAGACACACGAGACCGTAACGGATACCGTCTTTTTCGGGCAGGAAAATTCCACCCGACGCGTTTATGTCGGGTTGATAGAGGGTAAGTCCCATATCCTTTATGAGTTTGAGGTACTTGCCCGTATCGTCGAAATTACCCAGACGGTTGTTTATGACGGAACAGAGATATTCCACGGGATAATAGTGCTTCAGATATGCCGTCTGATAACTCAGTACCGCATAGGCTGCCGCGTGCGACTTGTTGAAAGCGTAGTTTCCGAATGCTTCCAGGTCGTCCCAGAGTTTTTCGGCAAATCCTCTGTCCACGTCGTTTGCCACGCACCCGTCCACGAATTTCTTTCTTTGGGCGGGAACTTCTTCCATTTTTTTCTTGGATATGAATTTACGGAAGTTGTCGGCTTCCGCCATAGTGTAACCTGCCAAAACCTGCGTTATTCTCATCGCCTGTTCCTGATACACTATAATGCCGTAAGTGGTTTTCAATATGTCCTTCAGTTTCGGATGACGATAGTCTATCTTGTCCTGATGCTGCTTGTTGTAAACGTACTGCGGAATATACTCCAACGGGCCCGGTCGGTAAAGCGCTACCCCTGCGATAATTTCTTCGAGAAGCGTCGGCTTAAGCTGTTTCATAAAGGATTTCATACCGCCGCTTTCCAGCTGGAATACCGTCTCCGTTTCGCCGTTACCTATCATTTTGTAAACTTCCTGATCTTCGTATCCGAGTTGATGGAAATCCACGTCCTTTCCCTTGTATTCGTGCACGAAGTCACAAGCCATTTTTATATCGGTCAGGGTTTTGAGTGCCAAAAAGTCCATTTTTAGCAACCCTAACTCCTCACATTCGTTCATATCGAATTGTGTGGTTATGTCTTCTCCGTTGCGGCTCAAAGGTACGGTATTGCTGACTGCCGAACTGCCGATTATTACTCCGGCGGCGTGTTTGCCCCTGTCTCTGGGCATATCCTCTATCTCCATGGCTATGTCGAAAATATTTTTGTATTTTTCGTTTTTATACAGTTCGATAAGCTCGGGAACAGAATTCTTGTCGTTGGGGTCGAGGAGATTTTTTATATGGACTTTCTTGTCGTTGTCGGTGATGTATTTCACCAATGCGTTGCTTTCGGAAAACGGTATTTTGAATACTCTCGCCACGTTTTTTATGGCGTTTTTCTTTTTCATTTTACCGAAAGTTATTATCTGTACCACGTTTTCGTCGCCGTATTTTTTGTGGACGTAGTCAATGACTTCCTCTCGTCTGTCGCTGCAAAAGTCCACGTCTATATCCGGCATGGTTCGTCTCGACGGGTTCAAAAACCTTTCGAATATCAGGTCGTATTGCAACGGCTCTACGTCGGTTATTTTGATGGCGTAAGCTATGATACTGCCCACGCCGCTACCTCTGCCCGGTCCTACGGGAATACCTTGGGACTTTGCATAGTTTATATAATCCCACACGATAAGGAAATAGGAGTTATATCCCGACGTGTTTATAACGTCCAGTTCGTATCTCGCTCTTTCCTCTATCTCCGGCGTAATGGTGCCGTAACGCTCTTTCAATCCGTTGAACGCCAGATATTCCAGGTAATCTTTATCTGTTTCGAACCCTTCGGGTAATTGGTATTTAGGAATTTTATACTGCTTGAGCGGTATCTGGTAGTCGCATTTGTCGGCGATTTCTATCGTTGCGAGAAGAGACTCTTCCTCCCCGAAAAGCTCTAACATCTCATCATAGCTCTTATAATAAAACTCGTCGTTGGGAAAACGGAAACGCGTGGGGTCGTCGTAGTCGCGCATCGTCTGAATACAGAGTAAAACGTCGTGAGCTTTGGCGTCGCTTTTGTTCAGATAGTGCAAATCGTTCGTGGCTACCGTTTTAATACCCAGTTCTTTTGCTATTTTTCGCAATAAAGGCAGAACTTTCAGTTCGTCCGCCAACCCGTGGTTTTGTATTTCGATATAGTAATCGCCCGGCTCGAACATTTCCATGGTTTTTTTAGCGTACGCCAAGGCGTCGCCGTACGGATCGGAACGGTTCGGGTCGAGAAGGAATTGACTTAAAGCTCCCGCCACGCAGCCGCTGAGACAAATAAGTCCCTCGGAGTGCGTTTTCAGAACCTCGTAATCTATTCTCGGACGGTCGTAAAATCCGTCCACGTAACCTATGCTGGAAAGTTTGATAAGATTGTGAAAACCCTGTAAAGACTTGGCAAGCAAAATGAGATGATATCTCGTCGAGTGTTCCTTGTCTTTTAATTTCAGATCCTCCGCAACGTAAAACTCACACCCTATGATGGGCTTTATCTTCTTGTCCAGACAAGCGTGATAAAACTTCATAACCCCGTACATATTGCCGTGGTCGGTTATAGCGACGGCTCTCGCTCCCGATTCCGCAGCCTTGTCCACCAAAGCGTTTATTCGGCAGCAACCGTCCAGAAGGCTGTATTCGGTGTGATTGTGCAAATGTATAAATTCTTTCATATTTCTCTTATGTCCTTTTCCCCTTTAATTTTCTTTCAAACCTTCCGCCAAAGCGGATATTTTACGTAATCTGTGATTTATACAGCTTTTACTTATCGGAGGAGAGAATTTTTCTCCGAGTTCGGCTAACCCCGCGTCCGGATAAGCTCTTCGCATGCGACAAGTTTCTGCTAATGCCGCGCCTAAGGAGTCTATCCCCACCGTGCGGTCGATTTTTTCTATGTCCGCAAGCTGTTTTTCGCTTGCCGCCATGGATTTTTCCACGTTGGCAAGATCGAAATTGTTGACTCGGTTAATATCGTTTTTCCATTGTCTCTCGGCGATAATTTCCTGTAAAGCCAATACCCCCGACGAACTCCCCGCAGCCGCAAGCACCGCGCTTACCGCTTCGGCGGTTTTCAGATAAACTACGCTTCCTTTCTTGCGTACCAGAATTTTCGATAACGGCAGCTTCGCAGCCGTCGCTATGAGTTTCCTTACCCCTTCCATAACTATGGCGGAATTAAGATTGAATTCCATAGCGTAGCCGCTACGGGTTTTTCCTCCGCTCCATTCGCTTATCTGATCGGGTACGGCAAGATATCCGCAGGAGAGAAACAACCCTCGTAAATATGCCTTTTTACAGCAGTTTTTGCCCACCAGAGAGGAAGGAAGTTCCTCCACTATTTCGCATTTGTTGCGGACGATGGCGCACCGTTCCAAAAGTGAAGCCGCCGTTTCCACGGGTACGGCAAGAGTGTAGAAGTTCCCTTTGGAATACCCCATATCGATATAGCTTTCTTCCTTTACAAGGTTGATTTTGCAAAGGGAATTTATACATTCGGCTATCTTATCGGCAAGTCTCGGGTCGGATAAGCGGAAAGACAAGGCAAAACCCTTGAAGGTAAACCCGAGTTCGCCTGCCCCCCTTATCGCCGCGCTGAGAAAAGCCGTCTTGCAACAGTCCTTCTCTTCCGTCGATAAAAAGTCCTTCCTGACTTCCTCAAGAATTTCCGCTCTCACCTAAAACTTTTACCTCTCTGACAAGTCTTATCCCGAACGTTTCGAAAACCTTTTTTTCCGCAAGCGTCATAAGATAAAGATATTCTTCGGGCGTTCCGCCGCCCTTGTTTACTATAAAATTGGCGTGCAGGTCGGAAAAAGCCATTCCGCCATAGCCAAACCCTTTTAAGCCCGCTTTTTCGATATAGAACCCTGCGGAAACGTCGCCCGCTCTTTTGAAAACGCTGCCTAAGCTCGGTTTTTTAGGTTGCGTCGCCGCTCTTTTTGCGGATACGGAAATAACTTTTTTTCTGATTTCTTCCCGCTGTTCCCGCTTAAAATTGAGAGTAACTTCGCAAACGAAATCCTTATCGGGTCTCAGAATACTCTTGCGGTAAGAAAATCCGAGTTCCCGTCGGTCGAGAATCTCCGTTTTCCCGTCGTCGGTACGGAAAACTTCTGCGTTGACCACCAGGTCGGATATTTCGCTACCGAAACTTCCTGCGTTACCGAATACCGCTCCGCCCACAGTCCCGGGTATTCCCGAAATATTTTCCGCACCCGAAAGCCCGTTTTTTTCCGCTTCGCTCGCCACGGCGCACAATCTTTCGCCGGCAAGGCACTTTATATACTCGCTTTTTACTTCCGTCCCCTTGAAAAGTCCGCAAAAAAGTACCTTTTCATCGGTTCCGCCGCTTAACACAAGAGTATTGGTCAAGCCGCCTGCTATGAGGATTTTTTCCCCGCCGTACTTTTCGTAAAAACGCCTTATATCGCCTTTTTCTTTAACAATACACACGTTTTTAAACATACCGCCCGCCCCCAAAGAGGAAATTTTAGAGGCGTCCAAAGGGGTTAAATCGGTTTTCATATTATACCCTCTTTAATAAAAATAGTCAATACCGCACAAGGCTCACGACTAATCTTATGAAGCGGATATCATTATAATACTTTCTATCGGTAAATCGGTTCGTATAATTTATTTCAGAAAGCCGTAATTGTCTATCGTCCAAGCTACGCCGTTTTCTTGGTTGGAGGGAGCGATGACGTCGGCGTAACGCTTGACAAGGTCGCTAGCGTTAGCTACGGCTACTCCCAACCCGGCGTACTGTATCATAGGTAAATCGTTTTCCGAATCGCCTATGCAGATTATCTCTTCTTTTTTGACGTTATACTTTTTGCCCAACCTTTCGACGGCTACGGCTTTGTTCATTTCCTTGGGAATTATTTCTATCAGGAAAGGCTTGCTGGTGTTTATCCTGAACATATGCCCGAACTTTTCCTTAAGCTCCTCCTTAAGTGCGGGAACCACCTCTTCGGGTTCCATAATCAGAAGTTTGGGAGGTGAAAGATGTGTTTTCGTTATGTAGTCGCTGAGCTTTATTTTCGTTTCGCGAAATTCCGCGTGGGATATTCTTCCGTAATAAACGGTATAGATGTTGGCTTTTTCGGTAATGAATTCGTCACCTTCGTAGGTCTGATAATATACCGAGCGGCTCTCGAGATACCTGCCTATCTCCGCAGCCTGTTCCCACGGAATACTTATGCTGTCGAGGACAACCCCCGTATCTATGTCTGTCACCACAGACCCCTGGTAAGTTATCAGTTCCCCGTGCAGATCGAGTTCTGCGGCGACGGGACGGGCTCCGGCAGTCATTCTGCCGGTCACTATGGTAAATTTTCCCCCTGCGTTCACGAAACGAGCCACGCTCTTTTTTATTTCTTCCGAAACGTTTCCGTCGTTGTCGAGCAAAGTGTCGTCGAGATCGCAACAAATGATTTTATACTTCATTACTTTCGTTCTCCTTGAAATAATTTTTTATATTTTCCACATCGTTACGGTTTATTCCCGCTACGGCGAGAAGTTCTTGTTCCTCCGCTTCCTTTATTGCGGAAATTTTATGGAAAGAGGCTACAAGTGCGGCTGCCTTTTTCTTTCCTATACCCGGGATTTTCGTCAAAACGCTTTCGGTCATCTGTTTTTTACGAAGATTACGGTGATGAGTTATGGCAAAGCGGTGCGCTTCGTCCCTTATCCTGACGATAAATTTCAATGCCAGACTGTTTCTCGGTAAAATTACGCTTTCGCTCTTTCCGGGTAAAAAGACTTCCTCTTCCCTTTTTGCCAGGCTTATGAAGCAGACGTCGGAATGTCCCGTTTCCTCCGCAGCTTTCATTGCCGACGAAAGTTGTCCTTTTCCCCCGTCGATAATGATAAGGTCGGGTTTTGCCGAAAAAGAAAGGTCGTCGCAATTTCCTATTTTTTCCAACCGCCTCGTCAACGCTTCGTGCATAGAGGCAAAATCGTTGTTGCCGGGTATTCTTATCTTGAAATGGCGGTAATGACGGGAGTCCTTTTCTCCGTCGGTAAAAACCACCATACTGGCGACTTTGTTGGTACCGCTGATGTGCGATATGTCGTAACACTCCGCCCTTCTCGGTAAAACGGGCAAGGAAAGAAGTTTTTGCAGCTGTTCCACCGCTCCCTTCGTAAGCTCCTGATAACGGTTGAATTTTTCCATCTGGGTGGACAGGTACTCCGTGGCGTTGGTTTCTCCCATTTCCACGAGTTGTTTCCGTATCCCTCCCGACGGAGTATTTATTACGATTTTTCTGCCTGCTTTCTGCCCGATATAATCGGCAAGTTCCTCCTTGAACTCCAATTCCTTTCCCGTTATTATTTCGTTACACAGAATATGATTTTTCCCGTAGTACTGCATAATAAAGGAAGCAAGCCCGTTGGCGTTGTCAACGTCGTAATAGGGATAATTGTTGCCGCCGAGGAATTTTCCGCCCCTCACCGAAAAACAGTTCACTACCGAATAAAGTCCGTTACTGACCATAGTAAAAACGTCTATATTGAGGTCTTGTTTGAAAGGAATAGTCTGTTTTCTGACCAGTTTTTCCAAAATTCCCAAGACGTCGCGATAGTGTTTTGCCAGTTCGAATTCCTCTTTTTCGGCAAAGAGAAGCATTTTTTTGCGAAGAATATCCTCCACGAATTTATAATCTCCCTCCAAAAACCTTATTACGTCGGAAACGTCTTTGGCATACTCTTCGCCGGTCACTTTCCCGCTGCACGGAGCCGAACAAAGTCCTATGTGATAATCGAGGCATTCTTTTTTCGGCATATTTTTGCAATGCCTGAGAGGGAAAACGGTACGGATAACTTCCAACAAGTCGTAAACGGAAATCCCTAACATATAAGGTCCGAAATACTTTGCGCCGTCGCTGCGAAGACGGTAGCTGACTTCTACTCTGGGGAACTTGTCTTTTACGTTTATTCGTATATAAGGATATGTCTTGTCGTCCTTGAGAAGAATATTGTAAGGCGGATTGTGTTGTTTGATGAGGTTGTTTTCCAGAATTAAGGCTTCGTACTCGTTAGGCGTTATGATATAGCGGAAATCCGCTATTTTTTCCACTAACGCCATAGTCTTTTCGCTCTTCAAGTTATTGTGAAAATACTGCCTTACTCTGTTTTTCAGAATTTTCGCCTTGCCGACATAGAGTATGTTTTCATACTCGTCCAGCATTATATAAACGCCGCTCTTTTCGGGCAGGGTGGCCAGCTTATCGGTAATGACGCTCATAAAAAAATAATACCATACCCAACAAGAATTGACAAATCATTCTGAAAATAATCATAAAAAAAGGAGCCGAACGCTCCTTTTTGATTATTGAAGAAAAATTTACATCATAACCGGTCCGAAAACGGTGTTGGAAACTTTCCATTGCTGGAAACGAAGCGGAGCGAGGAAAATCCCGTATATGCCGATGGTGATTATGGTGAAAAATCCCCATATAATCAAATTCTTAAGTAAATTTCCGGCTTTGCCGACGAACTCCAGAGGCATACCGACTATTTCGGTATTTCTGCATTTATAGCGTTCAAAGATACACACTGCGTTGGGAAATCCGAAGATGGGTATTATAGACAAGAGCGCCACCCCCAATTTCAGGAAAAAATATTTCCCTGCGGTTGCTTTGAATCTCGACTTCAAACTTCTTTTTTTACGCTGAGCGCGCTGTTGCGGAACCACCTTGTTACCTCCCTTTTTCAATAAATATATTCTATCATTATTTTATTTTATAGTCAACCTCTATTTTGTGCCGAAAGACAAATTTTGATTGTAAAAATCAGAATTCGCAACGTTGCCTTATGGAAATAATATCGTTCTGCAAATGGAATTTTACGCACAATTCCTCAAACTTATATCCGTAAAGACGGTGTAAAGTCCGAAATACCTCCACTATGATATCGTAGAAGGGATCGCTTATCCCGAGTACGGTAACGATATGGTCGTAGGAATAATTTTCCACACGGTTGAGTTCCACCACGCAGTTTAACAAAAGCACGTTGCGGTCTTCCTTATCGAGTTTCATAATTCTTACCGCGGTAAAGAAATCTCTCTTTCTCCTTTCCATCATTTCACAGATGGTGGCTATCATCATTTCGGGCTGTTTTTTATAAGAAATCCCCATAACGCGCGCCGCTTTCTTGTAACCTACCTTACAACGGTCGCATATTTCAGCCAGCACGAAGACTACGGCGTTTTCTCCGTAATTTTTTCCGCAAAGGTATCTTTTGTTGGCTTCTCCGATAACTTTGCTCATTTTTTCCTTACCCGAACGGGAGGCTTTATATTTTTTTACCGAACCTTGTCCGAGACGGGCAAGATACTCCTCGCGGCTTATCTCACCGCCGTTTTCTGCGATAATCACCGCAGTCGCCCCGGCATTCCCTTTCAATATATAATTATAGGAGTTATATTTGTATTCCGCAGGATCGCAAGGGGATAAAGAATGAACGTAGCCGACGGCGTCGATAAGGTCGTCGCCCTTTATATTTTGTCTTATAAAACCGGGTCTGAAAGGATAGCCGTAATCCACTCCCTCTCCGTCGTACTCGTTCCCGAAACGGAAACAAACGGTCTCCGTGTATTTGTCCACGGCGGAAGCATTCTCTCCCTTTACGATGAAATGTGCCGCGCCGTTGACCACCGTATATGCGATAAGACAAACGTTTTCGTCCGCTACGTCTTTAAGTATGGTAATAAAAAGTTTTTTATTCTTGTTATTACGGAACGGATCGTACCCGTTTATGGCGTCTACGGTGATTTTAGCGATGTTCCCTTTGCCTTTGACCAAAATGTTGTTGCTCATATTTACTCCTTCTTTTTATAATCCTCTATTCGGTAATTATCAATATAAAGTCCAGTCTCTTTTCCTTTCCGCTCATAGTAAACGCTCCGTCTCCGGCTACCTTGACGTAATACGTCCCGGTACTCGTGGGTTCTTCTTCCAGTTTTACGTAACCGTCGTCGGTATAGAACGATAATTCCTGCTTATCGAGCGTTCTGGAAGAACCGCCTTTAAGCACATAAATATTCCATTCGGAACCCAGTTTCACATTCAGCGTATTCGCACCTTCGTCCCAAACGCCTCCGCTAAATCCGTAACCGCTGATTTCCCTCGATACTACGGTAAAGCTGCCGCTTATGAAATCTATATTGTAGTTCTTATGATATAACGTACCTTTATCGAGAGAATACTCTCCCGTAGCATAGTCGTACATAGCAAGACAAGGTTGTCCGTCGAGAAGTTCCAACACTCCGCCTAAAGTAAGCGTTTCGCCGGAAACTATACGGTAGCTTGCGAATTCGGGATATAATCCGTTATATGCACCGATATTGATACCTTTACGTTTTTCGCCTATGGTAAGTTTAAGGTTTTGTCCGGTGATAAGATCGTTTTGCACCGCAGTAAATACCGCGCTTACGGCGTCGACGTGGGACGCGTTGTTTTCATCGAACTCGCTCGTCACATAAACCGCTATTTCGAAATAATCGGCGTTCGGCGAAAGCAGTTCTACATTGGATACGACTCCGCCGACCAGTCCGCTGATTACCGAAGTAAGATTGGAATACAGATAATATATTGCCATAGGATTATCGCTTGCGGAATATCTCACCACAAAAGCGTTTTCGGTAGAGTCTATAGCCCTTACTTCAATGACTTTGGGAATAATAGTGTATTTCTGCGTGCAATAATATCCGCTCTTGTAATACTCGTTGCCTTCCACTTCCATAATGAGGTAATAGTCGCTTTCGTTCGGAGCGGGCTCGTAATAATGCTTATCCCGTAATTTTGAAGATAAAACATAAACTGTTTCGTCAAGTAAATTTACTTTTATGAAATCGCTTTCGGACAAACCTTCGTGTGCGGCTATGAAAGACTCAAGGTCTGCTTCAGCGATAAAGTCTTCGCTGCAGGCATAGTGCATAACGATATTTTCACTCGAAGGCAAGTCGAATTCAGGTATAAGTTTGACGGGAGTAGCCACGGCTTCTTTGGTGTTGCCGTAGAAGAATATGGTATTCTGATAAAGGAAGGTCACGACTTGCTTGTTATAAACGATTACGTTATAAGTAGTAGTCTTATCCTTAAACGTTACCGTAAGCTCCTGTTCAACGCTATCGACGTTATCGGGAATATTGCTGTTAAAACCGGTTACGGTAATCTGCTCGTTTTCCATAGACATATATTTTTCCAAATAGTCGATGGTGCCGTCGTCTCTCGAAACCTCGAAAACTATTTTCAGAATACCGCCGTCCAAACTCAAGTCGCTCCCCACTATAAAGTTGGTAACGGGTTTTTTCTCGATAACTATGGACGAAAGTTTTGCGTCCAGAACTCTTACGTAAACTTCTGCGGTTTTACCTTTATAAGTTATGGTCACTTTACGGTAACCTTTGGTTTCGTCGTTTTTGGAATAATTGAGCATATCGGAGGTGATAGGCGCATAACCTTCCGTCCCGTCTTCGTAAAGAACGGTAATATATTTTTCCGTCATCACGCCTTCGTTTTTATCGTATCTGGACAGGAACAAATCCCACCCTGCGGCAGTTTCGCTCAGTACCGGCAGTCCTTGATAAACGGTATTGGTCGCCGGGTCTCCGTCGGGTTCGTAAATTATGCCCGTGACGGGGATTTCTTTTTCTTCCACCGATATTTCGAATTCACAATAAACCGTATTGTAAACTCTGCCGAATTCGCTGTCTATGAAAGTGGTATGGTAAAGACGGATTATCTTGTCGCCTACCCTGCGGAAAGGTACTATGTTGCCTTGTAAATCGTAAACTTCGTACCACCAGCCCACGGCGTCTTCTCCGCCCGTAAATTCGGTAATTCCGAGAACTTCGGCGGGAGCTCCCGCATTATAAAACACATTGAAACGGTAAGAGGACAAATCGAGTTCCTTATCGGTGGTATAGTAAACGTCTTTTCCTTTCACGTTTACTTCTATAGAAGTTTCCATACGGGCGATAACGTCGAAAGTCAACGTACTGTCGTCCACCGCTCCCATATAGGAAAGTTTAAGCGGAATATCGGTTCCGATATAATCGGTAGTTGAATCGTAAACCATACCTTTGGTGGCGTTAACGACGCTGGAGCCGCCTCCCACATAGGTAATTATCAAAGTAATTCCCGTCAGATCCCAGTCCTCGCATTGGACGTAAACGCTCTTGTAATATTCCTGTTCCGCCATTGCTTTTACCGAAGCGACCTGTTTGGAAATAATATAATAATCCATATAACAGGAAGCGGAAGCGCCGTCTGCGTCGTAATAGACTACCTGTGCGTGATACGGCGGCACGGTGCCGGCTATTATTGCGTCGGGATCCTGCGGCTTAACGTCGTTTTCGTCGCAGATGATTTCTATCCGTTCTCCCGAGGTTTTACCGTAGAGTTCTCCGAGAGTCGTTCCGCCGACCACGTCGCCTATGGTCATGACTTTGCCGTTCTGATAATAAATTCTCAAAACTCCGCCGTCGAGCTCGAACTCCTGTCCCGCCGAAGTGAGGAACACGTTCAAAGGCGTGCGGTCGAAACCTATGGATTTAATCGGCAACGCCTGAACTTTACAGGTCAGAGTAGCGCTGTAAACGTCGGTACCGGGTATGACGAAACGGATTTCCTTGCGATCCGTTACCGTATCGCAAATAAGACTGGAATCGGAAGAAAGCATATCTTCGGTAATTCCGGTGGGTTCACTCTGTTCGCCGTTGTTGTAAACAATGTAATATTGCAAAGTCCCGAGAGAAATTCTGTCACCCTTGTTGAAAGTTCTGCCCGAGATGTTGTCGGTACCTTCCACTATCATGAGTTTTTCGGGATAACGCTGAATTACGGTAACTATAAAACCTATGCTGTTGGCTTCCACTCCGCCGTAAATTACCAAAAGGTTGTGACGGCCTGCGGCGGTAATGTCCAGTTGATTGTGCCTGACTCCCGCCCCTTCCGTTGCCAGATAATAAACACATTCGCTGTAAAGCGTTTTTCCGTCCTTTTCCATACTCGCAGTAATGGAAACGGTATAGTTGGTGGCTTCTTCCAACGAAACGTAACGGTTGTCCTGAACGTACATATTTTTACCGTTTTCGTCCACGACGGAAACCACTATCTTGACGTCGCTGCCGTAATCGTGCACCACTTCGTATTTTAACTGATACCTTTCGGCGGGAAGTTTGGTCACGTTGTCGACATTCTCGAATTCGAGATCATCTATTTCTTTTCTAAGAAGATCGTCGTCGCTGTTTACGACTTTTATAAGAGCGTTGTCCATCGAATAAATTTCGCTGGTGCCGTCGTCGTAATATACCCTCACTCTGCCGGTGGAAAGATTGAGCGTGTCGCCCTGTATGATGTTGTCGATATCGGTTACGAAAGTATTGGTAACGGGCATATCGATGATTTCCATGGACGCATAACTTCTGGCTTTAACGTTAATACTGAAAGACCCTACGGGTAAAGTTTGCATAACGACTTTGCCGCCGCCTACCGAAGTGACTATACCGCCGCCGCCACGGGCGTAAATGTTGGCGCCGCCGAAAGTTCCTATAAGTTCGTCCGTAAGAAGAATTTGTCCTTCTTGAAGAGAAGTGTCCGTTATGTTGTATTCCACTACGGTGCTTACCGTCATTATGTTTCCGCTGATAGAACTCACCACGCCGTAAGTTTTGCTTTTTACGTTGTCGAGAACGCCGTTGCTTGCGATTTCGGTATTAGGCGCAACATAAGTTCCTACGGTTATCCCTTCGAGAGGATTACCGGCGAATTCGTACGTGAATTCGGCGGGGTAATCTTCGGCTAAATAAGCCACTCTTGCCACGACGGTATTGACCGAGGAATCGGCTATGTATATTCTCAATAAATCGGCAATGTCCAAAGCGTTGACTTCGGGAGTGAGTCCGTTGTCGTAAATGAGTTTGAGTTTCATTCCAGAAATATCCAATTTATCGCCCATTCCGACGAAAACGGAATTCTGATAAGGTTCCCGCAACACGGTAATATCTCCCACCGTCTTGGCCTGGAATGTTACTTTGAAAGAAAGCATATAGCCGTGATAAGAAATATAAATATCCTGCTCGCCCACACGGGTGTTATCGTAATCGGCCAACATCTTGTCGGTGACTTTGACGTTGACGGTCTTGCCGCCGTCGTAGATAACGTTGATGCTTGCGCCGTCGGTATAAATCTTTTCACCCTCGACGTAAAGAGTTTTATTGGGCGGAGAAGCAAGGACTACGGAATTGAAATTGAGGTCGAAAACGTTTACCGTGAAAGTGGTGGAAACTCCTCCGTAATTTACCGTAACGGACTTGTTCTGTTCGGGAACGGACATATCGTAACCCGAAAGCATTTCCGAAGAAAGATCCACGTTCTGTATCTTCCCGTCGGAATACATAACCGCAAGCTTAACGCCTTCGAGATTGAGCGTATCCCCGGCGATATAATCGGTAACGGTAAGTCCGGAAACGGAAATTTTCGTAACGTGCGCGTCCGAAAAAGTCATATCCACCGAACAAGCGGCGGCAGCGATAAGAATAATTATCAATAAAGAAACAAAAAAGAATTTCCTTTTCATAGACGGACGCACTTACACCTTTACGTATAAATATATAAATATTATACTACTGTATCAAAGATTTGACAAGAGGTATTTTTAACGCTCCGCCTATTCGCCCCTATAAGGAAAAAATTTACAAAATCTGCCAGTTTATCGGCTCTTTACCCCATTTTACGAGAAGCTCGTTGGCTTGGGAAAAATGTTTACATCCGAAAAACCCGTTATGCGCGCTTAAAGGAGACGGATGCGCCGCCCTTAAAATAACGTGTTTTCGTGCGTCTATCAACGCCGCTTTCTTGCCTGCGGGAGCTCCCCACAGCATAAATATAATCGGTTCCGTCCTTGCCGAAAGCTTCCTTAACACTGCGTCGGTAAAGGTCTCCCACCCGTATCCCGCGTGCGACATAGGCTGCCCGCGTCTTACCGTAAGGATAGTGTTAAGCAGAAGCACGCCTTGTTTTGCCCACGGCATAAGGTATCCGTTTTCACCCATACGGATACCTAAATCTGCACTTATCTCACGATAAATATTTCGTAGCGAAGGAGGCAGCCGAACGCCTTTGTTGACGGAAAAACACATTCCGTGCGCCTGAGAAGGTTGGTGATAAGGGTCCTGACCTATTATCACGACTTTCACGTCCTTGTAAGGAGTGGCTTTGAAAGCGTTGAATATATCGTACATCGACGGGTAAACCGTTTCGGCGGCATATTCGTGTTTGAGAAATCCACGCAGGATTTTATAATATTCCTTCCGGAATTCCTCCGCTAAAATTTCGTCCCAGTCGTTTCCGAGTGTAACCATACGCCCCTCTTTCGTGAAATATTTATGTAATTATTTTATACCAAAACCTCCCGAAAAGCAAGACGTTACATCAGACACAAAAGACACAGACACATAGCGAGCGTGTTTTTGTCGCAACAGGAATTTTCCTCGTCGGAGCAGCCGCAGGAAGAATCGTTTTTGCTCAGCAGCAACAGAAGAAGCAACGGAAGTGAATTGTTTCCGAACATATTTCCCCCTTTATTTTTCGTTAATTTACAATATGCGGCATTATCCGTGTTTGTGACGGATTTACAATATTCTTGAAAGGAGAAGCGTAAAAATATGACTTTGGAAGATATTCTTGCAAATTATCTGCCGTTGGAAGCGGCAAGCGACGAGTTGTCGGATTTTTTTGCGCTTTTTGCCGACCGTACCAGAATGAGAATACTCAGCCTCCTCTCGGTAGGAGAACTTTGCGTGAACGATATAAGTTTTATCCTCGGGCTTAATCAGAGTACGGTAAGCCATCAGCTCCGTAATCTCAAAGACAAAAATCTCGTCGGAAGCAGAAAAGACGGAAAACGGACTTTTTATTATATTTCAAACGGAAAACTCGAAGACTTTTTTATGCAGGCGGTACTCGCCACCGAGGAATAACGCCCGAGGCGCTCTGAAAGTCAGTTGCTTTTCAAAAGTTTTTCAAGCAATTTTTTCAGATACTCGTAACCCTTTTCCAGTAAAAAATCGTAAAGTATGAACGCTAAAGAAAAAATCACGTTCAGAACGGCGTACAAAGCAGCCGGAGACAGATTTCCTATCGCGGGAAAAACGGTCAGATCTATCATTATGAGAGTAAGTACCTTATAGCATACGAAGAAAACCGCCGCCGAATAAGCAAGTTTTATAACATACCCTATCCAGCGGTTGAATTTTTTTTCGTAAAGAAAAATACTTGCCACGACGTAAAAACCGCTCGCCATAACGAAAGGAATTATGGATACGTTGACTATAAAAAAACCCGCTACGCTCACAGCCACGGCAGTCAAAAAACCTTCCCTGAAATAACCTTTGGTAAGAGGAAGCATAACGCCGCCCGCACTCAGGACGTAAAAGGAAAGGCTTAAATTTTTAATAAAATAGGCAAGCACGACGAAAATCAAAGAAATCGCCGTACCTATTCCGGCAAGAGCCAGTCTTTTACCTATGTCTTTTTTTACCGCCATTTTAGCAACAGGAAATCAGATCGCCGCCCATACATTCGCAGCAGCAATCGGCGCAGATCAAACTGGAGCAACAGTCGCAGGCAGAACAACCCCTTTGCGGAGCGGAATTATTCATATTGACGTAAGTCCTCTCCTCCTTGTTGTCGCCGTTATAAAAAGAGTTCTGTTGCGCGCGGGAATTGGCTTTAATATGGTTAACCATAGCCTGTTTCGCCTGAGAATACTTAGTGTTTGTAGGATCCATCTGACAGGCGTATTCCAGTTGTTTCAAAGCGTCCGCGGTCCAGTTCTTGCGGTAGAATATAGCCGACTGAAGATAATGCCACTCCGCCGTGCGGTTCTGACAGTTGTCGAGAATATTTTGCGCTTCGTCCAGTTTCCCTTCCTTTATCGCCCTGTCGGCGTCGCTTAAATCGTTGCCCGTATAGCTTATGTCGAAATTGGAACGGAGTTTTTCATTGGCTTCGGCGTAGGCTTCTTCTATTTCTTCCAGCCTCGCGCAGGCTTCCGCGCCTTTCTCTCCCGGTTCGAAACGTAAATCGGCATATTTCGCCCTTTCTTTCTTATAGGCTTCGTAAAGTTCGTTCTGAGTACAGTTTTCGCTTACTCCCAGTACTACAAACGGATTTTTGGCCATTTTTCACCTCTCTTTTTTATTACGTACTCGGTACGCTCGGCTAACCCTCTGTAAACAATATTCGATAAAGGTCCTTCGCTGACTTTTATCTCCATACGATTATAACAATCGGTTATTTTTTCTATACAATCGTACGTTATCTGCCTTGCAACCGCTTCCGCTTCATTAAAAAATTTATCGTCCAAAACTTTAACGTCTCTTAAAAACGGATTGAAATTCTTGTTAAAATCCTTTTTTATGTCGTCGTAAGCGTCGATAACGTATATCCACTTCCCCGTATAAAACAAAAATTCACGTAAAAGAACGTCGCATTTTTCCGTCAATGCGTCCCCCGCCGCCATAAGCATACTTCCGAAACACTCGGCGCATACCGTAAGCGAGGAATTCTCTTTTTCGTTTCTGCGAAGCCTTTCGTAACCGTTTTTTACCGCTTGGTCGAAAGCCTTTTGCCTTGCGGCGGCTTTTTTGTAAACGGGCTTCAACGCGTTCTTCAACGAACGGTGTTTCCCTTCGTCTATCACGTCGTCCAGTAATTTATAGTATGCCAAAATAGCGTTTATATCGGCTATCCTCTGCAAAACGGGATTATCTTCCACATACGTGCGTTTGGGTCCAACGGGGTGTGCTATACAATGCCCTTCCTTGAATACGGGATCGAGTTCCTCGTAATTATGCCCCAAAAGCGCCAATAATACTATGTCGTAGTTGAGCGTGAACCGCATAAGCTGTCCGCTGACTTTTCCTATGGATTTACACAGTCCGCAGTAATACGCCCTGTAAGTGTTGTAATCCTTTATAAGTATATTCGGCTTGTCGATGACTACGTATCCGAACATCAACCCTCCACAAGTCCGACTTTGCGATATACTTTGCTTAACGTGCGGGAAGCGATTTTTGCAGCTTTCTGCGCCCCGTCCTTATATACTTCGGTAAGGTAGGCCTTGTCCTTGACAAGACGGTTATAGTTTTCCTGAATGGGACGGAGTTTTTCGATGACCGCGTCCGCCACCGCCTGTTTCAGTTCGGCATACCCTTTCCCTTCGAAATCGCTTATCACGCTGTCCACGGTTCTGTCGGTCACCGTAGCGAGAATGGTCAGAAGGTTGCTGACTCCGGGTTTGTTCTCTTCGTCGAATATTATTTTTCCGTCGCAGTCGGTCACCGCTCTTTTGAATTTCCTGGCGATGACGTCGGGAGGGTCTATCAGGTTGATATATCCGTTGGGGTCGGGGTCGGACTTACTCATTTTCTGTCCCGGCTGTTGTAAGGAAAAAATCTTTGCGCCCTGTTTTGCGATATACGGTTCGGGGACGGTAAACGTGGGAGAATAGAGATTATTAAACCTTATGGCTATATCCCTGGTAAGTTCGAGATGCTGTTTCTGGTCCACGCCCACGGGAACGTAGTCCGCCTGATACAAAAGAATATCCGACGCCATAAGTACGGGATAGTCCATAAGTCCCATATTGATGTTGTCGGCGTGTTTTGCGCTCTTGTCCTTGAACTGGGTCATACGCCCCGTTTCGCCTACGTAAGTAAAACAATTCAGTATCCAGGTAAGCTCTGCGTGCTGCGGAACGTGCGACTGAAAATAAAGTATGCTTTTGGACGGGTCAAGTCCGCAGGCGAGATACTGCGCAAAGAAACTCATCGCCCTCTGGCGGTATTCGGCGGGATTTTGTCTTACGGTAAGAGCGTGCAGATCGGCTATTGCGAATATCGAAAGAAAATCGTCGGTCATCTTGAGCCAGTTATTGATGGCTCCGAGAAAATTCCCGAGAGTGATGCACCCCGTAGGCTGAACGGCGCTGTATACTACTTTCTTGTCTCCTAACATTGCTTGCTCCCGATTATATCCAGTACGGTTTGTTCTATATCCGCTACTTCCACCGTTTTGTCGTGAAGGATTTTCTTGTCCTTCAATCCCGAAATAGCCGCAGGTATCTCCGCCGCGCTGAAAGCGTTGAGTTTCTTTATTGCCTTTTCGGCGTCCTCTTCCTCTGCGTGTGCGACCGAGCGGTAAACGCTCTGCGGGAACTTATAAGGATTTGCGGTGCTGACCACCACTGTGGGCGTATCGCTGTCCAGCGTTTCGCCTATGTATTTGAACAAAGCGCTGACCGCTACCGCCGTATGAGGATCTAAAAGATATCCGTACTCATCGAAAAAGTTGTCGATAACTTCGGCGGTTTCCTCCTCGGTGGAGAAGTAACCTATAAACTCGGGCAGTTTGTCGTAAAGGTCGTCCTCGTCCACAGTGTAATATCCCCCGTCGGAAAGTTTAGCCATAAGACTCTTGACGTAATCGGGATTGCGGGAACCGAGTTCATATAAAAGTCTTTCGAGATTGCTACTTACCAGTATGTCCATAGAAGGACTCATGGTCTTGAAGAACTCCCTGTTGGCGTCGTAAACGCCGCTTGTGAAAAACTCCGTCAAGACGTTGTTTTTGTTGCTTGCCACAATCAGCTGCTTGATCGGCAAGCCCATTTTCTTGGCGTAATAACCGGCTAAGATGTTCCCGAAATTGCCGCTGGGCACCACGAAATTTATTTCCTGCCCTTCGTCCACGATGTCCGCCGCCATCAAATCGACGTAAGAAGATATATAGTAAACTATCTGCGGCACCAGTCTGCCGAAATTTATAGAGTTTGCCGAACTGAGTTCGTACCCCATGGCTGCGAGTTTTTCGTTCGTTTCCTTGCTTGCGAAAATCTTTTTGACGGCTCTTTGAGCGTCGTCGAAATTCCCCTTTATACCCACCACGTGAACGTTGCCGCCTTCGGTGGTTATCATTTGTTTTTTCTGCATATCGCTGACGCCGTCTTCGGGATAAAGGACTATAATCTCCGTCCCCTCCACATCCTTGAATCCTTCCAATGCCGCTTTTCCCGTGTCTCCGCTGGTGGCAACCAACACAAGAGTCTTGCTCTTGTCGCCGAGACGGGTTTTTGCGGAAGTCATAAGATAAGGAAGCATCGTAAGCGCTATATCCTTGAAGGCAAGGGTCGGTCCGTGCCAGAGTTCCAGAATAAACGTGTCGTCGTCCACCTTTACCAAAGGCGCGGGATCTCCGTCGAAACGGTCGTACGCTTTTTTGGCAAATTCCCTTAACTGTTCGTAGTCGAAATCGGTAAGGTAAAGACTCATTACGTACGCCGCCCTTTCGTAGTACTCCAGTTGGGCTAAATCCCGTAAATCTTCCGTCGTAATTTTAGGAAAGGACGACGGGACATAAAGCCCGCCGTCCTTGGCTATTCCGTCGATAATGGCCTGCGCCCCGCTTACGGGACCGGCTCCTCTCGTGCTGAAAAACTCCATTGTTCCTCCGTCAGTCCACGTATTTTGCGATAAACGCAGGCATTTCTTCCTTGTCACAGGACACAGTCAGAACGAAATTCACGTTATCGGAAAGCTGTTCCAATGCTAAGAAAAATTCCGCAACCGACGGGTCGAAAAGGTCCACTCCCATCATTTTGTAGAACCCGTCGATGAAAATGTATTCTATATCGTAATTGCCGCAAAGCAAGCCTTTCAGGAACCCTATAAGGGCGTCTTTGGAACCGATACCTTCGCTGACGGTATCGATAAAACGTATCTGAGGTTTAATTTCCATTCTGTAACGGCTGGTAGCCGCAAGGAAAACCACGTCGCCTTTGGTAGTCCTTAAAGCGACTTCGGCGCTGTCGAGGATTCTCTTGGTTTTTCCGCTTCCTTTGGCTCCGTAAATAATCTTTATCATATAAATCTCCTTTAACGGTTAAATTTAATTATCGATATTATTGTAACACAGCAAACGGCTTTTCACAATACCCGAAAGGTTAATTTTGCGAAAGATATTTCAGTTTGCGGTAAAAGTCCATATCGAGGTCTTTCACGAATTGTTTGAGTTCGTAGTCGCTCATCGCCGTAGTGCGTCCTGCGGCGTATTCGGCGTCCACCAGTTCCTTCATCTTGGCGACTATCGGGTCTTTCTTGTCCACCTTATTGACCTCTGGCAGATTGAAGTAGGCGTTGAACCAGTAAGCGATGCCCGCCAGTCCGCTGTAATTGTCCACGGCGACGGAGGCTTTTCTGTTAAGTATGGTCTCGGTATCGAATATATTATATATTTCCTCGTCTTTCAACAGTCCGTCGGCGTGGATTCCGGCTCGGGTGGTGTTGAAATTCTTACCCACAAAGGGCGTCTGCGGCGGTATGACGTAATCAAGTTCCTTTTCGAAATACCTCGCTATGTCGGTTATAACCGATAAATCCATTCCGTCGGTGGTTCCCTTTATGGAAGCGTATTCTATCGCCATGGCTTCCAACGGGCAGTTGCCGGTACGTTCCCCTATGCCGAGGAGAGAACAGTTGACTCCGCTCGCCCCGTACAACCAGGAAGTGGTGGCGTTGACGACGGCTTTATAAAAATCGTTGTGTCCGTGCCATTCTATCAATGCCGAGGGTATCTCCGCATAATGTTTCAGTCCGTAAACTATCCCCTGCACGCTTCTCGGGAGGGACACGCCGGGATATGTAATACCGTAACCGAGAGTATCGCAGCAACGGATTTTTATGGGTATTCCGCTCTCGTCCATCAGACGTTTGAGTTCGTTTGCGAAAGGTATGACGAAACCGTAATAGTCCGCCCTCGTTATGTCTTCGAAATGACACCTCGGACGGATACCGGCGTCGAGGGCTGCTTTGATTATACCGAGATATTTATCCAACGCCTGTTTTCTCGTAAGGTTCATTTTTTTGAAAATATGGTAGTCGGAACAGGACACGAGTATCCCCGTTTCCTTAACGCCCATACTCTTGACTAACTGAAAATCCTTTTCGTTAGCCCTTATCCAGCTCGTAACTTCGGGGAATTCGTAGCCTAAATTCTGACACATTTCCACCGCTTTGCGGTCTTTTTCGCTGTAGAGGAAAAATTCGCTCTGACGAACGATTCCTTTCGGTCCGCCGAGTTTATGGAGCATTTTGAATAAATCCACTATCTGCTCTGCGGTATAAGGAGAACGGGATTGCTGCCCGTCGCGGAAAGTGGTGTCGGTTATCCAGATTTCTTCCGGACAGTTAAGAGGTACGTTACGGAAGTTGAAAGCAACTTTAGGAATGGACGTGTAATCGAAAAAATTACGGAAAAGCTGCGGTTCTTTGACGTCCTGCAATTCGTAATTGTAACTGTGTTCTTCCAGAATATGATATTTCTGACTTAAAAAAACGTCGTTGGTTAATGCCATAACACCCTCCTGTGCGTTAAGATTCCATTTTGCTGAGTTTTGCGTTCTGGTCTGCGAGAGCCAGGGCTTCTATGACCTGGAACATATCCCCGTCCAGAAATTGCGGCAGGTTATAGACGGTAAGTCCTATACGATGGTCTGTAACCCTGCCCTGCGGATAATTGTAGGTTCTTATCCTTTCGCTTCTGTCGCCCGTCCCTACCTGCATACGGCGGTTGGCGGCGTATTCGGCGTCTTTCTGACTCTGATAATAGTCGTAAAGACGGCTTTTTAATACCCTCATGGCTTTTTCCCTGTTCTTTATCTGGCTTCTTTCGTCCTGGCAAGCCACCACTATCCCCGTCGGAAGGTGCGTCATACGGACTGCGCTGTCGGTTTTGTTGATGTGCTGACCTCCCGCTCCGCCGCTGCGGTAAGTGTCTATCTTGAGATCTTTTTCGTTAATCTCGAAGTCCACTTCCTCGGCTTCGGGTAAAACCGCCACCGTTATGGTGGAAGTATGCACTCTGCCTTGCGACTCGGTCTCGGGCACTCTCTGAACTCTGTGGACTCCGCTTTCGTATTTCATTTTACTGTAAGCGCCCTGCCCCTTTATCATAAAAGTGGCGTCCTTAAGCCCTCCGAGTTCGGTTTCGTTGACGTCGATATCCTCTATTTTCCATCTCAGACGCTCGGCAAAACGGTGATACATTCTAAAAAGTTCCATTCCGAACAAAGCCGCCTCGTCGCCGCCTGCTCCCGCTCTTATTTCTATAATAACGTTTTTGTCGTCCATAGGGTCTTTCGGAAGCAAAAGAATTTTCAGCTCGGAAATAATTTTTTCGCCGTTTTCCTTGAGTTCGTAATATTCGCTTTCGGCAAAATCCGCCATCTCCTTGTCTTCGCCCGACATAAGAATTTTACACTCTTCCATATCGGACTCGTTCTTGAGATAACGTTCGTACTCGTCCACGACGGGTTGCAGCAAGGCGTGTTCCTTTACCAGTTTCTGCCACTCCTCTCTTTTCGCCATAACTTCGGGATCGGCTATAAGTTCGTTGAGTTTTTCGAACCTTTCTTTCATCGCCGCAAGTCTTTCAAACACTTTATTCCTCCTCTTTCGCCCCGTTTTCTTCCACGGAAAGCTTTTCCGCTTCCTTATCCGCTCCCTTGTCCGAAACGGTAAACTCTTCCTCAACGCTTTCTTCTGCAATATCCGCAGCATTCTTTTTGGCGATAACCGCTCTTTTTATCGGCGGTTCGTTCAGATCGCAAGCGAAACTTACTTCGTAACCGTCCAGCATTTGCGCTATGAGTTCGGCTTGTCCCGCTCCCGCTTCCAGTATCAGAACTCCGTCGTCTTTCAGATATTTGCCCGCTTTTGAGGTTATATCCCTGTAAAAATCCAGTCCGTCGGGTCCGCCGTCCAAAGCGATATGCGGTTCGTAGTCCCGCACTTCCTTATCCAGTCCCGCTATCGCTCCCGACTGAATATAAGGCGGATTGGAGACTATTATATCGAATTTTCTCTTTTTGACGGGAGCAAAAAGACTTCCTTGCAAAACTTCGACTTCCGCTCCCAAAAGCTCGGCGTTTTCTTTGCATAAACTCACTGCGTCCGCCGACACGTCGGTAGCCGTCATTCGGCATTTGACGTTTTTGGCTACGGCTATGGCTATAGCTCCGCTTCCCGTGCATAAATCGAGAATTTCGGGATTTTCGTAACGAGCCGCTTCTTTCAACACGGCTTCCGCAACGTACTCGGTATCGAACCTCGGAATCAGCGCGCGGCTGTCGGTTCGGAAATCCAACCCGTAAAAACAAGTCGTGCCGAGAACGTATTGCAAAGGCGCGCCTTTTTTCCTGCGTTCTACAAGTTTTTCTCCGAGTTTGTATTTCTCCGTAGGCACTTTCCGTCCGTCGTAAAGTTCGGAACGGGTCTTTGCCTCCGTAAGGAACATAACTATAAGTTCGGCTTCGTTTTTATCGCCTAATTTATCTCCGAATACCGCCACCGTCTTTTCCACAGTGGAAAAGGTAGGGAAGGTCTTGGTCGGGTACTCCTTGTCGCTTTCCAGTAAAAGCACTTCGTTGAAAGCGGCTATAGCCACTTCCAGCATAGAGTCGTCGGGTTCTTTGGTGGTCAGTTTCTGAAGCCACAGCCCGGGAGCTTTGCAGATTTTCGTAAACGCATTGTCGTAACGGGCGAACAGTTTCAGAAATTCGTACGATATTCCCGCCACAACGGGTATCATTATTATACGGCTCAGAACTCTCAGAATAAAATTGACTACCTTTCCCCCTCCTGCGAGAAGTTCCACGGGAAATACCGAAAAGAACAATATGGAAAAAGCCATAACGATAAACATAAAGGTGGTACCGCAACGGTCGTGCACGGTAGTCATCGTGCGGGCGTTCTCCACGGTAAGCGGCAAACCCTTTTCGTAACAGGAAATGGTCTTATGCTCGGCTCCGTGATAACGGAACAGCCTGTTGACGTCTTTCATCAGGCTGACAAGCACCAAATAAAGTATAAAAATCGCCATTCGGATAAACCCGGCGATAAGATTGTAAACAACGCTCATTCCGAACCCCGAAGAATCGAGTTTAGCTAAAGCAAAAATTCCCGTCGCCGCAAGCTGGGGCAAAATAACGAAAAGCCCTATGCTCAGAAGCAATCCAAGCACCACTCCTATGACGAGGACGACGTTCATAATATCGACTTTGAACTTCCTGGCAAGCCATTTTTCGAATTTACCGGGTTCGCCTTCCTCGGCTCCGAATACTTCGGCGCTGCGGTTTATGAGTTTAATACCGTCCACCATGGACTTGGCAAAACTGACTATACCTCTGATAATCGGTACGCCGTAAAGTTTACTTTTTTGCTTGAGAGGAGTAAAACGGGAACTTTCCAATAAAATTTCGCCGTCGGAAGAACGTACGGCGGTAGCCATGGAGCCTTCCCCCCGCATCATAACTCCTTCTAAGACGGCTTGTCCGCCGATATTGCAACTGTTTTTCTTTCTCATCGAGCCTGTAGAATGCGGCATCGGGAGTTTTTCCCAACCCTGTACAGGAATTTATAATCCGTACGAAGGGAAAAAGCTTCCCTTTCAAAAACGCTGTTTATAAACAAAAAATATCCCCGAGGGATATTATTTGCGACCTGTCGAACCGACGACGGCACAGCCGACGTCAATCGATAAACTTAATCTATTTAAGGCTGGCAGAACCGAATCTCTTATTGAAACGTTCCACACGTCCGCCGGACTGAACGGTCTTTTGCTTTCCGGTATAGAAAGGATGACATTCGGAACAGATTTCCACCTTGAGGGAATCGGTCTTCTTGGTGGTACCGGCCTTGAATTTAGCTCCGCAGGCGCAAGTTACGTCAACTATCTTGTAATCGGGATGTATTTTTTCTTTCATAGTTTCACCTCATAGTCTCCGTCATACAAACGGAAGTATGGTTATTATATAAAAATAAACTCGCATTGTCAACAAAATTTGCATAGTTAAGAAAATTTCGGAAACACGAATTTCCTTTCACTAAAATAATTTTTCCTTCATAAAATATTTTATGCTCGATTTCGAAAAACTCGGTCACATACACTTCATCGGAGCGGGCGGAGTAAGTATGTCTTCGCTTGTGCAATTTTGTCTGTTTTCCGGCAAAAAAGTAACCGGTTACGACGATAACTACGGGGAAAAAATCCCCTTGCTGGAAGAAAAAGGCTGTCGGGTAAGAATACAGTCCCCGCCGGAACAAAATTTTTCTCCCGATATAGCCGTATACAGCGGAGCCGTAAAACCCGACCACCCGGAACTTACCTTTCTGCGATCGAAAAACATTCCCTGCCTGGAAAGACAGATTTTTCTTTCGGAAATAAGTTCTCTTTTCCGTTACACGATAGCCGTGGGCGGAACGCACGGCAAAACCACCGTAACGAGTATGCTTGCGGAAATATTCCTTGCTTCGGGACTGCCTTTTTACGGACATATCGGCGGCGATACCGTAAAAAACGGCAATTTCGTATGTACGGGTAAAACCTATTTCCTGACCGAAGCGTGCGAGTATCGCAAAAGCCTTCTGTCCCTCCGTCCCGATATAGGTATAGTTCTGAACGCCGACAGCGATCATCCCGACACTTACCGCACCCTGTCGGACGTGTACGACGCTTTCGACGCTTTCCTCGACGCTTCCCGCATTAAAGGCGTGTCGGTAACCAACGGAGATACTTTCTACTTTGCCGCCCGACAAAGCCATAACCGAAATTTAACTTTCGGATTATCCGAAGGAAACGACTTTCGCGCCGAAAACGTCAGAGAGTATAAAAAAGGTTTTTTCGGTTTCTCTGTTGTGCATTTAGGTATCCCTGAAACACAAATAGAGTTATCCGTACCCGGTGAACACAACGTGCTGAACGCGCTGTGCGCCTATGCCGTGGCACGCACTGTCGGGTTAAGCCCGACGGTTGTTGGCGCTTCTCTGGAACAATTTTCCGGAGTCAGAAGAAGATTTGAAAAAATCTCGAAATTTTTCGGAGCGGAAGTCTATACCGACTACGCCCATCACCCTGCCGAAATAAAAGCGGCAATATCCACCGCATTAAGAATAAAAAGCGATAAAGGGAAACTCTACGTCCTTTTCCAACCTCATACATACAGTCGGACCGCCCGTCTTTTCGACTCTTTCTGCACGTGTTTCGAAGGTACGGACGAATTGCTTTTATTGAAAGAATACCCGGCAAGAGAAACTCCCGATAAAGGAAAATCGGCTAAAGATCTTTATGCGAAAGTAAAATCGCCCTCCAAAAAATATTTTGCCAATATCGTGGACGCGGCTGCCTGTCTTATGCAAAAAGCCGCTCCCGGCGACCTTATATTAGTCCTGGGAGCGGGCGACGTGGTAAACGTTTGCTCTCTTCTGAAAAACGACTGAATTACAACTCCACCCAAGTGGAATAGTATTTGCTCGGATTTTCGGTTAAATCCCTTAAATGAGGTTCGATATCGTCTATATCGACCTTTTTTTCTATAAAATCGTCTAAGTTAAGAATTTTTTGCGCAAGGATGTTGATAGCGGAACTGAATTCGAAAGCCCCGGTGGAAACTCCTTTGACTTTCAGCATTTTTCGGCTTATCACGCTAACGTCCGCGTCAAAACTTTTGACCACGTTGTTTTCGCAAATCAAAGTGCAGTCTCCCCCCGTCCTGGACAGCGCAAACAGAAACGCTCCGCTCTTATAGGCGGACACTTCTATTATCGTATGTTCGCTCATTCTGCCGCCGGTTATTTCCTTGACTCTTTCGAGAGGCACTTCTTCCGAGGAATTAACGGTATAATAAATACCTTTTTCTTTCGCTTTGGCAAGGCGGGTATTGTTATTGTCGATAAGTATGGGAATAAGCTGGAAATACAACGCAAGCTGCGCTGTTATGTTGCAGACCGTTCCTCCGCCGATAATTACCATATAGTCCCCTTTCTCTACTCGGAAACTATTGATCGCAGCCATCGCTATGGCTATTTTTTCGGCAAAAATCGCTTCTTCTTCCTCCACTTCGTCGGGGAAAGGAACAAAATCTTCTATATCCAGAAAGACAAAATCTTTCATAAACCCTTCGATATCCACCCCTCTCGTGCGGACTTTGCCGGGAATGTCCAGTCTGTCGGACGGTTCAACCACGTAAGGATTGAGGATAACCTTCGTACCTCTCTTCAATCCGTATTCGGGACGGTCGTCGCTGATGACGCCTATCGCCATATGTCCGAACACGAAAGGATACTCTCTTTTTACGCTGCCGTTAAAAAAGTTCAAATCGGAAGCGGTGGGCATAACGTGCGTGACTTTTATCTTAACCTTGGAACCCTCCGAAGGTTCGATATTCTCCACTTCGACGGTGCCTTCTCCGCTCGCCTGGTATATTTTCATATATTCTCCTTTATTTTTCGGATTTTCTCCGTTATTGACATTATATCGGTAAACCGATTCTTTTCCTTCCCCGTTTTCAGAAAGTTATTCCTGCGGGAAAAGCTCCTTCCTCTATCGTACACCCGACAGGCACGTTGACGTCGGTCAGTTTATCGCAATAAGCAAAACTTCCCGAAGAAATTAACGTCGTCGCTCCTTCCGCTATGGTAAAAGAAGTCAGACCGGACCCGTTGAAAGCGTTTGCGGAAATTAACTTAAGGTTCTTTCCGAAACTTATCGTCTTCAACGACGCCGTGCGATAAAAAGCATATTCTCCGATTACCGAAAGAAGGGAATAATCTCCCGAATTTTCCACATTTTCCAACGCTACGGCTTCGTAAAAAGCTCTGTTTCCTATTTCGGTAAGGCTGTCGGGCAATTCTATCTCCTTCAAAACCGCGCACCCGAAAAACGCCTCGTCTCCTATGGACGAAAGTTGCGACCCGATTTCGAAACGTACGATTTCTATCGCGCTGTTCTTGAAAGAATAATTGCCTATCCTCTTTACCGTAAAAGGTATTATCAATTCCTTAATCGAGGTATTTCCTTTGAACACGCTGTCGCCTATCGCACTAAGAGCGTATTCCGTTCCGTCCTTTTCCACGTACGCCGGCAGGAAAAGAGTATCTCCGTCGAAAGCGGCGTTAGTTAAAGTAGCTTCTCCCGTTTCTTCGTTAAACTCGTATTCTGCTTGAATTTCCGACGGATTGACGTAAAGTCTTCCCGCAAAAAAGGTTTTCAATTCCTCACTGACTACGGCGTAAGCCGATTTCGTAACGAAAACCTTGACTTGCGCAGGCAATTCGCCTTTTACCGAAGTAAGCATATCGTTTATGTTCTCCGCAGAAGTGAAAAGCATTACATTGGTAAGCTCGTCACAACCCGTAAACGCCCCTGCCGCAACCGCGACAGCCGCAGAAGACACGTTGACGGTGACGACGATTTCCTCTCTGTCTATATAATAAGATACCGTTTCGTCGACTATCGTTATTTCCTTTATTTCCGAACAACCGGAAAAAGCGCCCTCTCCTATGGAGGAAATATTTTCGGCTTTAACGCCTTTCAGCCGTCCGCAACCTGCGAAAGCGTAACTGCCGACGGAAACCAGGTCGTCGAAACGGATATTGGAAAATTCCAACACCGCACAATTTTCAAATGCGTGATTGCCGACGGAAACCACCCCTTCGGGTAAAGTTATCGAACCGAGTACTCGGTTGTCGTAAAAAGCGTATTCGCCTATTTCGGTGACGGAAGAAGGAATAGTCGCTTCAATCAAGGAAACACAACCCTTGAATACGCCCGTAAAAGTTTGATTCTTTACGCTTTCGGGGAAAACCGTGGATTTAAGCATAACGCAACCGTCGAAAAGATATTCCCCGATGCTTTCGGTAGCGGAATTTTCCTCGAAAACAAAACTGCTTAAAGAGGTGCATTGCGCAAAGGCTCTGTCTCCTACGCTTACCACGGTACGGGGAAGAGTTACTCTCAGAAGGTCGGTACATCCTTCGAACGCGCTTGCGCCCACGCTCCCCACGTTTATGAGGTTAAGCGTTTGCAGAGAAGTCAATCCGGCAAACTGTCCGTCCACGATGTCTCCTCCCGCCACGGTGATTTCGGTAAGCAAAGAGGGCATCTCGTCGCCTTCGCCTATTGCGAAAAGCTCATTTAAGCTTATTGCAGAATAAAGAGTCAGACTCCGCAGAGGATTGCCCTGCAACAATCCGTAAGAAACGCAGACTTTTTCCGTCGAAGAAGAGTTTTCCGATACCGTTTCTTTATAGAAATTCACTTTTTCGGGAATAATTATCGAGGAAAGACCGTTATAAGCAAATGCGTATTCTCCCAAAACGGTCACGTTCTTGCCCAAAGTCAATTCCGTTATTCCGTCGCAACCGTAAAAGGCATACGCTCCTATTTCGGTAAGGTTGTCGGGAAGGTCGAGTCTGAAGCTCCAACCCGAAACGTCTTTTTTGAGAGAATCGTAAAACGCCCTTTCGCTTATTACGAGGTTTTCGTCGCCGCTTTCGAATACGATACGTCTTAAAGCGGTGTTTTCGAACGCCGATTTTCCTATATAAGTCAAAGCGGACGGGAAGGTAAAGCCTCCGAGCGAGGTTTCGTAAAAGGTCTTGTCTCCTATATAGGACAGCACCGAACCGTTACGGAGAGAAACTTCGTACAGACGTCCGTCTCCGTCGAACACACCCCTTGCTTCTTCCCCGTTCGATACGCCCAAAGAAGTAAGCGTAGAAGGAAGGGTTACTTTTTCGAGATAAATATTGTCGGCGAAAGCCCCGTCGTATATTACGGTAAAACCTTCCTCCAGAACGTACTCTTCCACCGCCCCGAAACCTTCGTAAATTCCTGCGACTATTTCCGTAGTCTCGTCGGGCACTATCGTTATTTTCTTCAATGAAACAGGTATATAATAATTCACTCCGTCTTTAACATAGACAATATAATCTGAACTTTCGTTTTCCGAAACGGCAAATAAAGTTTCGGGTAAGCGGCTTGCTCCGATTTTTATTTCCGCAAGGAGCGGATTGCTGCCGAAAACGTTCTCGCCGAGAACGGCTTTGCCCGTCAGCGAAACCGAAGTGAGCATTTTCATATTGCGGAAGGCTTCGTCTCCTACGGAAATTACCGTTGAAGGCAAACTTACCGCCGCTATACGCGAATTCCCGTAAAAAGCGCCTTCGCTAATGGTATCGACGGAGCGGAAATCGTCTTCCGAAAGACTGGATTTTCCCACGGATGACGCGTATGTTTCGCTTATGCCGAGGGCAACTCTGCCGAGTTTGACTACGCCCACGTAATTTGCAAACCACGGAGTTTCTCCGAACGCTTCCTTCCCTACGAAAACCAATGCGCTGTTGTCGCCGATGGTCACTTCGGCAAGTTTATCCAATCCGTAAAAGGCTCTTTCCCCTATCGACTCTAAAGAAACGGGGAAGTTAATCTTGCGTAAATCTCTCCTGCCTGCGAAAGCGTAAGCCGATATTTCTTTAAGTCCCGAAGGCATAGTCACGTTAAATTCGGAGGAAGAAAGACTTTCCGAGTTCGTTACCGCAAAAGCGTAACTCTCCACGGAAACTATTCCGGAAGAAAGTATGACGTCTTTTACCGAATATGCATCCTTGAAAGCGCCGCTTGTCACCGTGCCCGCAGGCGTTTGATCGGATTGAACGTTAGGATTTACCAACACGGTAAACAGGCTTTCGGGTAAATAATACCGCTTGCCGTCCTCCCCGTCTACTGCGTAAAATCTGCCCGAAGAAGGCTCGGTTTCCCCGAACAAGGAATACAAAGGAATATTACTTACCGTAGTTACGCTGCGCAGAGAATAACAGTCGGCAAAAACGCCCGTTCCTGCCGACACCAGTGCCGGAGCGGAAAATTCGTAAAGATTAACGCAGCCTTCGAACGCTCCGTTACCTATTACGGCAAGGTTGGCCGCGCCGCGGAACTCGAATTCGGTATTGACCGCAAAAGCAAAAGCCTCCACGCCTATTTCCGTTAAAGTTTCGGGCAGAACGATTTCCGCAAGAAGGGTATTGTTTTTGAAAGCATAGTCGGAAATAACTTCGGCGACGGATTCTCCAAGCCCGTCGTAAACTCTCGCCGCCGTGCAATTTTCAAAAGCCGAAACCCCTATTTCCGAAGTAAAAATCGAGAACTCGAAACCTTCTAAAGAAGAACAGGAATAAAAGGCGCGATCGCCTATTTTTTCGATATAACTACCGTCGGAAAAATTCACTTCGGTAAGATAAGGACAGTTTGCAAAAGCGTCGGCGCCTATTTCCGTCACGGTGGAAGGTAAGGTCACGGAAACGAACGATTGACCTTGAAAAGCTCCGTCCGCCACCGCTTTTACGATCACTTCCTCACCGTTTTCGGTATATTTATAAGGTACCGAAACATTAGTCTCGCTGCCCGTATATCCCGTAACAAGCCCGTTTGCGAAAGTAAAGCCTGCGTCGGCATAATTATTTATCCATCGTGCGTAAAGGATGGTATTTTTTTCAAATGCTGCAGGGAAACTCACTTCGTTGCGGTAATCGGGATCGGTATACCAACCTAAAAAGTCGTAACCGTCCCTTGTTCCCGCCGAAACAGACTTCACTTCCTCCCCTATATCGGTTATAAAAATATCTTCTCCCGAATAAGCGTCTACTAAAGTCAAGGTTACGAAATAATAAGCATAAACCGTCATGTCTTCGGTTATGGAGGAAAAATCAGCGTCTTTGACCGTTCCGTTTTCCACGGTAATCCATTTCCCGGTAAGGTCGGCTTTTTCGGGTACTGCGGGAACAACCGACAGTTGCCCTCCGTCGGCGTATTCCACCGAAACCACCTCGTCCCCGTTCATAAACGTGACCGAGGAAGTCAATTCGGTATAAACCGCATATACGGTAATGTCCCTGTCCACGGATGAAAAATCGGTAACGCTCCAGACTCCTGCATAACCGTCTTTAACGGGTACGGACGGAACGGAGGCCAAGGACATATTCTTTTTTACTTTGTACGTTTGCAAAACCTCGCCGTCCACGGTAAAAGTCACGGTAAAATAACTTTCCGAATAAACGGCATATACCTTCATATCGGATTCTATAACTTCGAAATAAGTTTCGCTCCAGACACCGGTCATTCCGTCTTTTGCCGGAACTGCGGGAACTTCTTCTATATAACCGCCTTTTTCCACGAGGAAATATTCGTAAAGAGCACCGTCAACGTAAAACTCCACCCGACAGGTGTCGCCGCCGCAAGCGACCAAAGCCGCCGCCGACAAACAACAAACAATAATTATAAGCAATAGCGTTCCTGTCTTCTTCATAACGTTTTCCTCGTAAGAAATTGATACAACGGATAATATAAAATATTATCTATGTTATTATACTCTAAAATATAAGTCAATGCAAGAGTCTTTTTTCCCGTGCGACGACAACGGAAAAACTTATTTTTTTCTCCGACAAAATTTTCGGAAATATTTAATATTATTTTAATGTTGCCGAGGTTAAAATAGAGGTGTAAAAAGCAAACGCTTATCCGAGCCGAAAGGCTGATACATATTCATTTTGTTCCCTCTTTTTTGAGAAAAACGTCGGCATTGCGCCGGC
>CALVNL010000011.1 GCA_944349655.1 uncultured Clostridia bacterium | reverse complement strand
TAAAGAGCTTAATACATATCTCCCATACCTGCGGGCATCTGAGGAGCGGGAGGTTCGGGGATGTCCGCTACCAACGCCTCGGTAGTGAGCAGGGTGGCGGCTACGCTTGCGGCGTTCTGCAATGCGCTTCTGGTAACTTTGGTCGGGTCGATTATGCCCGCCTGCATCATATCGCAATATACGTCTTTGGCTGCGTCGTAACCGTAGGTTGCGGACTTGTTGGAAAGGATGGTATTGACTACCACGCCGCCGTCCACGCCTGCGTTTGCGGCTATCTGACGAACGGGAGCTTCCAGAGCTTTCAGAACGATTTTTCCGCCGGTAGATTCGTCGCCGTCAAGGGCGGAAGCGAATTTCTTAACGTTGTTCACAATGCTCAACAAAGCTATACCGCCTCCGGGTACCACGCCTTCTTCTACTGCGGCGCGAGTGGCACTTAAGGCGTCCTCAATGCGGAGTTTGGAGTCCTTCATCTCGACTTCCGTAGCAGCGCCCACGTTGATTACCGCAACGCCTCCGGCGAGTTTCGCGAGACGTTCTTCCAGTTTTTCTTTGTCGTAGGAAGAGGTGGTTGCGGCGAGTTCTCTCTTTATTGCCTTTACTCTGTCGGCGATGGCGGAAGGATCTCCCATACCGTCTATTATGGTGGTGTAGTCCTTGCTTACCTTTACTGTCTTTGCGCGTCCGAGGTGTTCCAAGGAAGCGTCTTTAAGTTCCAGACCCATTTCTTCGCTTACCACGGTGGCTCCGGTAAGGATAGCCATATCGGCGAGCATTGCTTTTCTTCTGTCGCCGAAAGCGGGGGCTTTGACGGCTACGCAGTTGAACACGCCTTTGATTTTGTTAACGACCATGGTGGCGAGAGCTTCTGCGTCGTAGTCTTCTGCGATTATGAGAAGTTTGAGTCCGTTTTTGATGACTTGTTCCAACAGGGGAACGATTTCCTGTATTGCGGAAATTTTCTTGTCGGTAATAAGTATGACGGGGTTGTCGAGTTCGGCTTCCATCTTGTCGGTGTTGGTGACCATATAGGGGCTGGCGTAGCCTCTGTCGAACTGCATACCTTCCACGACGGAAAGTTCGGTAAGCATCGTTTTGGATTCGTCAACGGTGATAACGCCGTCTTTACCGACTTTTTCCATAGCTTCGCTGATAAGTTCGCCGATTTTTTCGTCTCCGGCGGAAATACTCGCCACGCTTGCTATCTCGTTCTTTTCGCTGACTTCCTTGCTGATTGCTTTCAGTTCTTCCACGGCTTTTTCCGCAGTTTTGAGGATACCTTTGCGTAACGCCATGGGATTGGCTCCGGCGGCCACGTTCTTGAGTCCTTCCTTGATAATGGCCTGAGCCAGAACGCTCGCCGTGGTGGTGCCGTCGCCGGCTACGTCGTTGGTTTTGACGCTGACTTCCTTGATAAGCTGCGCGCCCATATTTTCGAACGGGTCTTTAAGTTCGATTTCTTTAGCGATGGTCACGCCGTCGTTGGTGATGAGGGGAGCGCCGAATTTCTTGTCCAAAACCACGTTCCTGCCTTTGGGCCCCAAAGTGAGTTTAACGGTGTTTGCCAGAGAATCGACTCCGCTTTCCAGAGCCTTTCTCGCTTCGTCTGCATATTTGAATTGCTTTGCCATAATGTTTACCTCCTCTGATTACTCTACTATCGCCAGTATGTCGCTCTGACGGATGATGGTGACGGTTTCGTCGTCTAATTTGAATTCCGTTCCCGCATACTTGGAATATAAAATCTTATCCCCGACTTTAACTTCCATTTTTATTTCCTTGCCGTCCACGGTTCCGCCGGGACCTACCGCGATAACCGTCGCCATAGTGGGTTTTTCTTTGGCGCTGCCGGTAAGTATAATCCCGCTCGGGGTGACGTCCTTGGCTTCGTCGAGTTTGATCACAACTTTGTCGAATAAAGGTTTCAAAGTCATTTTTATGCCTCCTTTGATGCAATTATGTTTACTTTTTGTTGTTAGCACTCGTATGCTTCGACTGCTAATTGTCCACATTATAACACTAACTTTTCCCTTTTACAAGTGATTGACGGCAATATTTTCAAAATTTTTCCGCCCCTGTAGTTTCGGCGTTTTTTTGCGGACATTTGATAAATACGATTAAATAGTCGTCCTTTCCTTATTATTTTTCCCTTCATAATTCTTTAAGCGTGAGAAAGAAGGGAATTTTGTCGAAAAAGTGGATTTCGGAGGTAAAATTATTCTCCGAAAGGCGAAAGGGGACGTATTGACATAATACGGTTTATATAGTATTATATAAATACATTCTGAAATTAAAGGGCGAGGTATGCCCTTTTAACGGAGGCTGGGTATGTTATTACGGACGGACAGGTACAAGAAAAAGGCGTTTGCGATTTTGACGACTGTGATTTTGGCGTTGGCGTTTCTGACGTTGGCGTTGACGTCCGCGTCCGACGTTTCTGTTTCCTCCGTTTACGCAGCTCCTCTTTATCAGAACAAAAACCTCGTTTTCGACACCGATTCTTCCACGTACGAAGATCTTGCCAACAGTTATTATTACGATACCGTCCTGGATTTCGGGAACGGGGTCTCCGTGGACGGAAATTATTACGTAAGCGGAGATTTCTATTCGGGAGGTTCCTTTTCGCTCAGCAGAAACGGGGATATCGTTTATATGAACAATCGACCGTCGGGTGCTCTTAACGCCAATCTCGGGATTGACCCTGCCGGGGACCTTGCCGCAGCCATTAACGACGGACTCTTAAGCGTGCAGCTTTCCCTTTATTTGATTTATGCGGCTCCGCAAAACGCCGACGCGGGAGAGGAAAAAGCCTCGGCTACTCTGACTTATTACGACGGAACGGGAGAAGAAGGCGAAGGCGGTAGCGTTATTCCCAACTATAAAGAGATCAAAGGCAACATTTCATTCCCGGCAAGCAACACAGTAAACAGCGCAATGGTGACGATATGCACCTTGGCTTTGGACAAATTGTTCGTGGACGGCGGATACGTTTCGGTCGTTCTGAGCGATTTCCAGACCAACAACAACTTCAGTATAGCTATCAAAGAGATAGGAATAAGAACCACGGTATCTCCCCGTACCGATATAACCGTGGTGGACGGAGCGGCGGGCATAACGATTTACGATCAGTCCGGATACCGCGATCCGGCCACTGCCACGAATATAGTAAAAGGCGGAGACATAGTAGTATTCAATAACGTCATTCAGTCGGGGAACGAAAAATACAGTCTTTCCACCGCCAATTCTTTCGGAGCGGAACAGAGTCCGCACGGCAGACTTTACCGTAAACTTATTCTCGAAGGAAATTCCTTCGAAACCATTATCAAACCCGATTTCAATACCGGTTACTGGGAAAGAGTTTACCGATATTCCTACACCGATGCGGAAGGAGTGGTTCACGACGTGGACATAAGCGATGATTATTCGGGTGAGATTATTGCTTTCAGGGTTAAGGACGCCACGGTTACCAATCTTGTAATGAACACAGGGCTTTGGAGAGCCAACGGAAAAAACTCCAACGTTACCAGAACTCTGAATTTCTTTATGGACAACGCCTCTGCCAATCAACCGTATCTTTCAAGTGACGATTTTTATAACAAATACATAGGACTTACGGGTAAAAATTATTATACCAACGCCAATTCATATACTTACGAAACCGTCAAGCAGGAGGACGGGAGCGAAATACAGGTTATTTCCGGAGTCAATCTCGGCGCCGGAGAAATAATACCTCATTTTACTTCGCAGTCGCTTCAGGTTATGGGCAAAGACGTTTCGGCGGGATTTGCCGGAAGCGATCAGAAAATTTACTACAAAGCCACTCTTCTCGACAGGGCGCCCACAACTTCCGGCGAACCCAGTAAAGGATTTGCGCTCAGCGAAGCCACGGGAGTGTATTGTACCGTTACGGCGGGACTGGGAGAGGATACCGTAATTTACCAAGATCTCATTCTCAGTCTCAAAACCGTAGAGGACGGCAAAACCGTTTACAAACAGAACGGGATTTTTTCCATAGAATTCGTTACGGTGGACGGCACGGGAAACAGAGCAATCGGTCCCATAAAATATTTCATAAGAGTGGACGTAGCCGATTACGAATTCGATTACAGTATGGTATTGGGAATGGGCGGAGACGACAGCGAAATCAGCACCTCGGAAGTTTCGCTCCGTTTCGCTACTCTCGACGACCTCGGCAAACCCACTTCCTATAAAGACGAAGCCGTATTCAAAAGAGGGGATAAGGTTCTGGTTCAGGTTCGCTTTACCAAAACCTCCATTACCAAATACGTTTTAACCAATTTCAAAACCGAAAACGGAAGTTTTTCCACCACCAACAGCGTTTACGACGCGTCCTATTCCACTGTAATAATGCAGTCGTCCACGATAAATTACACTTTCGAAGTAACTTCGGTATTCAGCGAAAATCCCGACGCGCGACGAATGATTCTTACCTTTAAGCAATATGCGGAAATCGTGGTAAGCAACGAAACCCAGATTTATAACGGCAGCGGAAAGGGCGTTCAGACCAGAATAAGCGTGGACGGCGTCAACGTCATCGGTACGGTCACCACTTATTACGCAACCTCGGAAGACGGCGAGTACAGCACCAATCTCCCCGTCAATGCCGGGACTTACTATTACCGTTGCGAACTGCTCAATCACAGGACCTATTACGGCAAGAAAACCGGTACACTCGTTATAAAACCCGCTACACCCGCCCTCGACGCACTTACTATAAGCGGAGACGTCAGTTACGGGGAGAGCCTTGCAAAAATCGATTTCGACGAATCCGCCGTGCCTCAACAGTTCAACGATTCCATTCTGGCGTTGAACCGTACCGACGGAATGTATTACAGCGACCGCTCTTCCGACGGCATCTACGGATATTTCATTATAACCAACATAGACAAAACCGGGGACGGATATAAGAAACCTAAAGCGGGGATCACCAACGTTGCGGTGCAATTCGTGCCGATCAAATACAATATGGTCAACGGAAAACCGGTTTTCGTCAAAGAAAACGGAAAATTCGTCAGAGATACCAACTACGATACCGTCACTTACACTTTGGCGGTGGAGATAGGTTATTCCAAACAAGTGAATATATCAATAAATGGACTCGGCTCTGACAACGAAATAGTTACCTCTTACGACGGGAACGAAAAACCCGTGACTTTCGAGTTGACTTCGGCGCTTGCTTCCGAACAGGGGCTTATCCTTACCGAATACGGAACGGTTTATTATAAATCTCTTTCCGATCCGAATGCGTCCGAAGTCCTCGTAGCGCCTACCGAGGCGGGAGAATACGAGGTGATAATCAGGATAACCGAGGGGAGATGCAACTACACCGGAGAGTGGACCTTCAAGCTCATCGTGGAAAAACGCGTCCTCGATATTTCCTGTTCCGAAAAATCCTTCAATTATCAACAATTATCGATATTTTACCCCACCGCCGTATTCAATCCTCCTTCCGGCAATCCCGTTTCTTACAGCGGATTGAATTACAGTTACGAATTTTTCCGTTATTCGGGAAGCGGCAGCTGGATAGAATCCGCTACCGAGGAAAACAGAGTGAGCGAAGAAGAGTATTTTGCAGGCACGGGTACGCCCGAAAACGCCGGGGTTTATGTTCTGAAAATCGTTCTCGACGAAAATAATTTCGTGGAAGAAGTACCGGTTTATACTCTCTATACCGTGAGAAAAGCCACTTCTTCCAGCAGTATTCTGGGAATAACGGTACCTACCGTCGCGTACAATACCTCTGCAAAAGATTCCCACCTCAGCTGGAAACAACCTCTCAGCGACGTTACCTTAACTTACGGAACCAACACGGGAGTCAATTATACTTATCAATATCTTTCTTCCGACGGCAGAATACTTACCGAAGTAAGACCCGTGGAAGGAGAATTTTTCATTTCTTACAGACTTTACGATAAGGAAACGGAAACCCCCGAAGAATTTTTAGCGGAAATGAACGCTTACGACGGTTTTTCGGTGGGTAGCCATACCGTATATATTTACTTTGTGGCGTCGGGAGAAGAGGGCGCCAACTTCGAACCTCTTTACAGACAGACCACTATTACCGTGGGGAAAGCGCAGTACGATTTCGCTAACGTAAGTGTTGCCGATATTTCTTTCGGAACGCCGATAACCTCGGTTGAGGATATAGTTTTCATCGGTTTGCCCAGGATACTCGTCAATGCAAAACAAGGGATTTATACCGACGTACAGGCGGACGACGCCGAACTCGGTTTCGTTTATTCTTTGGGCAGCGTAAAGGACGGACTTTACGAAGCGGGCAGCTATTACCTCGACGTGACGGTTACGCCCGTAAATTCGGAAAGCGTGGCGGAGGTTATATATTCCTTCACAATCGTCGTAAACAAGAAGGTCGTCGATATAATGTTCGATTTCCCGAACGAGGCTCAGGACGGTTTCTACGTTTATTCTTACGGGAAAGTGGATTTGCCTACGGTAAGTTTTGACGGATTGGAGGAAGGTTATCCCGATATAAGCGGCGGTTTCTCGTTCTACGGCGAGGACGGCACTCTTTATCAACCCGCTTCGGCAAACGATTTGACCGTGGGCGTTTACAGGGCGATTTATAACGTTTCCGCCGCCAATTATGCCGGAAGCAAGGAATTTTCTTTAAGGGTGGACAAAGCCGACCTCGTCAATAAGACGTCCCCCGATATCTTTAATTCCGCCGTTTCGGTAAGCTACGGAAAATTGATGAAAGACGTGGTTTTCAGCGGAGGGCAAACCGTTTCCGCGGTAACGGGCAAAGTAGTCGGCGGAACTTATGCGATGGATTATCCCGCCGACAAGATATTCTTGATGACGGGAGTCGCTTACGACTACGATATTCTTTTCACGCCCGACGATACCGTGAACTACAACGTGCTTCGTTTTACGAAATCTCTTACCGTCGGTAAAAACGACATCGGTTCGGCAATGACGGCTTCGGCGTCCGCTTACGTTTACGGCATTCTCGATACCGCGTCGCTGAACCTTTCCGACATAGTCGCTTACACGACCCCTGTATGGTATAAAGTGGAAAACGACGTGAGAGTTTACAGCAACGTTTATATCGAAGGGTACGAGTATCTGCCCGTTATTACGGAATTCGTTTCCATAGTGCCTTCGAGCGGAGCTTTGCCCGCAGGCGACTACAGGGTAAGGGTCACCGTAGACGACTATAACTACGGCGGCAGTATCGAATGTATCCTTACCGTGGAAAAGAAAGAAGCGATCCTTACGGTGGTCAAAAACAACAAACCTTTCAATAACAAGAACCAGAGCGTAGATTATGTTTTGAAAGACGTTGACGGCAACGTTATTTCCGAATCCGTCGTGCAGACCTTCTATTCGGACGGAATACGTCTCAACGGTAGCCCTGGCGATATAGGTAAATATCAAGCGGTACTTTCCTTGCGAAGCAACAATTATTACTGCGACGACGTGACCACCGATTTCGTAATTTCCGTGGACGAAACGCAGATATCGGTTTCCAACAACGAACAGGTCTATAACGTACCCAGGAACGTTTCCGTCACGTTGGGATTGAATATGGCGGTATTTACCGTTTCCTACAGAGGACTCGACGAAAACGGCGAGGAGAACGGTTTGTTTTACGAAACTTTACCGTCCAATGCGGGACAATATCTTATAGTATTGACCTTCGACGCCGTAGCCAACAACGGTTATTCCGATATCATAGTGTGCGAAGAGCGTCTGACTATATCAAAATATACCGCAAGAATTGATTTTGCGGACGAACTGGTGCGTACTTATACCGGAAAATCGGCTGCCATATCCGCAGTAACCGTTCCTTACGGATTGAATTATACTTTGGAATTCTGTGCCGAAGGCAGCGACGAGTTTACTACCGAAGAGGTACTGAACGCCAACACGGAAGGACAATATCATATTATCCGATTTACCATCAACGACAAGAATTATCAGGGAGTGAAGGAAGTACGATACACCATTAAACCCGCTTCCCTTAATGCCATATCCGCTCCCGTCTTCGGCAATTACGAGTATAATACCGATACCTTGCCCGAATGTCTGACCGAGGGGGAAATTTATTTCGGCGTGGAAAAACTCGAAGGCGTATTCGCGCTTAACTTAGACGAAATGAAAACTCTTTCGGCAGGGGCTCACGACGTATCTTATACGTTTACCGCGTACGGAGAAGACGGTCAAATAGATAATAATTATCTCGTTTATACAGGTACTACCCGTATTAACATAGTCAAGAGGGACGTAGCGGAATTTATCGTAATGCTCAATGCCGACGAATTCGTCGTAAGATATAACGGAAGTCCTTTCTATGCGCTGCCCGACATAGCCGAAGACGTTATTTACGACAGATACGGCGTCAACGCCGATTTCCGTATCGACGTTTATTACAACGGTACCTCCAATCCGCCCGTAGAACCGGGTACTTACGAAGTCAGCCTGGAAGTGGTGTCCAAGAACTATACGGGAACTCTCGTTTACGGAGATTTCGTCGTCAACAGAGGAATCCCCGAAATAACCGTTCTTCCTACCGTTTCCAAACAGTTCGAAGTGGGTCAGACCATTACCTCGGGCGACTTGAGCGGAGGACGCGCCACTCTGTCGGGAAAGACGGTTTACGGTACGTTCAGCGTGGAAGAAACCACTTTCGTAAATGCAAACTATAATTTCGTAAAACTTATGTTCACTCCCGACAATACGGCTTTGTATGAATCGGGAGAAGCCACTCTTACCGTATTCGTGGAAGGGGAAAATCCGCTTCCGGGACTTAACCGTAACGAAGACTGGACGGATACAGCCGTAAACGACGGAATTCACGGCGAAGTAAAAATAACCGTTTCCGTTCCTAAGTCGGGAGTTTATTACGGCAATCCTTTAAGCGTGTTCAATCTTGCGTTTACGGGCGATGCCGAGTATGTAGAGTATCTTAACGCCAACGGCAAACTCTCTTTCGTTAATCCCGACGCCGTTTTGGAGGTAGGGGATAAAGCGGAAATTATTTATATGCCCGTTGACGACGAAACGTACACGATTATGACGGGAACTATCGACGTCGATATCGTCAAGGCTCCCTGGACGGGAGAATATACTTTCACTCTCGACGCTTTTGCGGAATTGCCGTTGAAAGACGCCGTATTTACCGTTTACGAACACGGTAAGGCTTTGGACAGAGAAGGAACGCTCAGTCTTACTCTCGACGGAATACCTCTTGCACCCGAAACTTATCCGACTTTGGATATGGACGGAAAAACTTTGGAATTTTTATTCGTCACCAAAAACTATCAGGATCTGACGGGAACGGTGGAAATATCCATAGTAGGTTATATTCCAGAAGAAGACATAGTGGTGGAAAATCTTTCCAAAAATTACGACGGACTGGCCATTTCGGTATCCGACCTCGGAATAAGCGCAAATAACGTGGAAGTGCAGATAGAAGAAAGCGACGTCACGTTGACGCTTTACGAAAACGGAGTTATCGCAGAAGGGCGCGAAACGGGCGTATATACGGTTGTTATCAATATAAGAAGCCGTCTTTATTTCGGGACGAAAACCGTGGAATTTACCGTTTTGAAACGGGACGTTTCGGACCGTCTCTCGCTTTCGGTTTATTCCTCGGAGTACGGTTCCTTCGTAACTCCGTCGGCACTTTACGACGGCGTGGCCATGACGGCGGGAACTTACACGCTCGAATATAAACGCGCAGCCGATTCCGACGCGTATTATTCCTCCAACACTCCCGTGAACGCAGGAGAATATAACGTAAAAGTCAGCGTGGACAACGAAAACGAACAAGGAACCAAAGTGTTCGTTTACACCGTCGCAAAAAAATCCGTCACGGCGGTAAACGCAAGCGGCGGCAACCGTTTCGAATACGATTACGGCAAGGCGGCGGTTCCCGTAATAACCTTTACCGATGCGGAAGGCAACGTCGTGACCGTGGGAAGTACTTTACATTATTACTCCGCAATTTACACCTATTCCGAAACCCTTCCGACAAATGCGGGAGAATATACCGTCAGAGTAACTCTCGACGACGACAACTATACTTTAGGCGTAAACGGGTATGCGGAATTTGCTTACGTTATACGCAGTATGACGGTAATTATCGGAACAAAACCCGTGGCTTCCGCCATTACCGACGGGGATATTACTTATAACCTTAAATACGGACAGAGCCTTTCCGAACTCAATCTCGTGGGAGGAGAAGCCACCCGTGAAGACGTTGCGGTCAAAGGATTTTTCAAAGTCAGGGACGGTTCGGTTTATCCCGACGCAGGCACGAGGATTATTACCGTCGTGTTCCTGCCCACCGACGCAAATTACGCAGAACAGACCTGCGAAATAGAAATTTACGTAGCGCCTGCCGATGCGACGGTTACCTTTACGAAACTTCAGACTTCTTATACGGGAACCGGCAGGAAAAACCAAATTTCCTATACGGTTTCTCCGTCTAACGTAAGAGTTTCGATAACCTTTACGTCGAGCGACAACAGTATCGTTTCCGATCCCGTCAACGCAGGAAACTACAGAGTTCAGGCGGTAAGTCTGGATTCCAATTACCGCGTGACGAATACAACCTTTGCCGACGGCAGCAATCCTTATTTCACCATAGCCAAAGCTTCGGTGGACAGGGCAGTCGCTCCTAAAGCGAACGCAATTACGGTAGGAGACAGTCTTATAAAGTCTTCCTTGGTTTCGGGAAGCGACTACGGACTGGTGTATTACGTCGGGTTCAATAATCCCGTACCCGGTAAATTTACTTTCGTGGAAAGTTCGCTTTCTTTCAAAAAAGCGGGAACCTTTACCGTAGCATATAATTTTATGCCGGACGACTCGGCAAACTTCGCGTCCTTTACCGGAGAAACCACCGTTACCGTGAACAAGGGCGTGGCGGAAATTTCGGTAGGAAACGCAACGTACGTTTATTCCGAGGGATTTTCTTATCCTACCTTTACCACTTCTCCCGGAAATCTGAAAGTCGTGCATAATATCACTTTCCGCGAGTACGACCCGTCGTCTGCGGACTATGTATATAATGACGAAGACATAGTCGATGTGGGAACGTATTATTTCAAAGCGTGGGTGGAAGATGAAAATTATACCTCCAAAGTGGTGGAATTTGCCATAACCATTACCAAAAAAGACCTCGATATGGATTTTGTGAAAGGAAGCGGCAGTTCCGATATCGTTCAGCAATACGTCACGACTTACGGAAAATTGCTCTATGCTTCTTTCCGTCTGTATCAAGCGGGAACACCCGGTAAAAACGGATATCTTTTGAAAGACGAAGTGGTTAACGGCGTCAATATCGCCGCCACGTACGAAATTAAATACGCTTCCGCTCAGAGCGGTTTGACTTACGACAGTCACGTTCCGCCCAGCGCAATAGGTACTTACACCGTCACGGTAAAACTCGTCAACAAGAATTATACCGCGACCAAGAGTATCCTTTACAAGGTGGAAAGAGGCACGATAGAAAACGTTTATTTCGATACTGCCACGTTGGAAAATCAGATCTACGGCTCGGTAGTGCCTCCGATAATAACCACAAGTCCGGCAAACGTAAGTTATTATATCGTTTACCAGGGGTACGACACCGTAATGCCCACCGACGCGGGAAGTTACAACATAACCGTATATTTCAACGACGACAACTACGAAAAGAAACAGGTTTCGGCAATGTTCAAAATAAATAAGAAACCGCTTACCGTGACCAATATCGAAGTTTCCGACAAAGTTTACGACGGAGTGTCTTCGCTGTCGATAAAAGGACAACTTTCGGGAGTGTTGTACGGCGACGAAGTCAATATCGCGATGACGGCGAGGACGGCGGAAGGCGCGGTGAACGTAGGTTCGCATTACGTGGAAATCACGTCCTATACTCTGACGGGATTGCAGGCGTTTAACTACGACCTCGTGCCGCCGGTTTATTACGGACAGATAAATATTTACGTCAACAAGGTTTCCGACGTCAAGTCTTCTTCCTTTATTACCAGCACTACCGGATTCAATTCCGGCACGACGGTGGAATTTTCGGTTATAGACAGCAAAGAGAATAAAGCCGACTTCTTCCAAAGCGTAACGGGAAGAACCACCAAGGTAATCGCTTATACGATTAAAGAAAACGGTGCGGATACCATAATTAAAAATTCCTTCAAGGTCTATGTGGCTATTCCCGAAGAGTTCCTCGACGTCGAGTTCGAAGTGGAAGGAGCGGGGGCTCTGGCAGGACAGAACGTAGTGTTTACGAGGGAAGGAAATTATATTACCTTCCAGGCGTCGAGCGCAGGACAAATAGTTTTCCGAAAGACCGAGGTCAGATATGAATTTATAGTTATCGTTTCGGCAATAGGCGTGGTGATACTGGGAGTTATCGTAGCGGTATGCCTTATTCCTTTGCAGAACAGAAGAAAAACTGCCGATACCGAGAGGGAAAAGGAAACCATAAAAAGGATTAAAAGAGGTTTTTGACGGTGACGGTTTTTCGCGGTAAAAAGTTATTGCTTATCCTTATTATAATAGCGGCGACTCTCGCTGCGGGTACCGTAATAAGCGGAACGGACGTTTCCGCTTATTCCTTGTCGGAAACCGTCTATTATCTGAGCACTTTCGAAGTCAAGGGAACGGCAAATTATTATAACGGGGTGGACGGATGCGTTTACGTGGTGCCGATAAAGGAGGAAGCCTACGAAAATATCCTCTCCGTCACCGTAAGCGTAGTAAAATTGCTGGAAGCCGATACGACGGAAAATACCGTGCAAACCGATGAGGAAAACAACATTGCGAGTGACCACGCTCTTATCGAAACGTTTACCGTCGAAAAGAAGGAAATGACGGTTTACGAAAAGCCGACTCCGAATAAATACGCTTATTTCGAGATAACGGCTAAACAATGGTGCGCTTTCGTTTTCACGGTAAAATATATGTCGGGGACGGAAGAAAAAACAGCTTACGACTCGGAAATACTCTATTGTCGGGCGATAGACAATTCGGTACCCGAGGCTTATTATCTTTCCTGGAGCTATGAGTCGGGTCAATACGTTTTCGACGTGACCGTCAGGGGCAATAAAAGGGAATATACCTTAAGCGCCGATTCCGGACTGAAAGCCTTTACCGTATTAAAGTATTCGGGCGGCGCGTGGACGAAAATAGAAGAAATCACGGTTTCGGGCGGAAGTACCTACAATTACCGTTTGAAAACCACGGCAGGCAACGCCGTTTATTATATCGATATTATAGACAACGTCGGTAACGGCGCAAGGTGTAAGATAGTCGAACTTAAGGAAACAACTTACGACAAAGGTTTCGAGTCAGCCGTGGAAAATCAGATAACGGAGCTTCAGTCCTACGACGATTTTTCCGAAGAGCTGAAAGCGGAACTGGAAAAGGAGTATTATACTTATTTCTTATTGATACAGAACTCAGAGGCTTCCGAAACCGAAATTAAGGAAGCCCAAAACGCAGTTTACGAAACGATGGGCTATATCGCCGAACTTAAGAAAATGAAAGCGGAAGGGGTTAAGGAATATACCGTTCTCAATCCTTACGTGGAGTATTTCGGCGGGAATATCGAAATTATGAACTCGGCGGTGCTTGCTTCCCAAAAGTACGGAGAAAAAGCCGAATATATATTCCAGACTTCCTATTATAATCCCGACGTCGTGGACAGAACGGAGGAAAAAAAGGTTCTCGGCATAAGTAGCGCGAAAGAGCTTTATACCGTCAATTTCACTCTAAGAAAGGACGGGACGGAAGTCCGGGAAGAATTTTCCGAGCCGTTGCTTGTAAAAATGCCATTTTATAAAGGCGAGGTAAGCGTTTCGGTGACGTATTTCGACGAAAACGGTCAAAAAACGGTGGAAAAATGTAAAGTGGGATACGGGACCGACTATACGACGATTTATCTCGACAAAAGTTTCGGACAGATAAATATTTTTATCGGTAGCAAAGCCGATTTGCGTTGGTTGTGGTTTTTGACCGTTATTCCCGTAGCGGCGGCTATAGCGGTTACCGTTATCCTTATAAAGCGAAAGAAGCGTCAAAAAATTGACACCGAACAAAATAAATAATATACTGATTAAAATTCCGTAACAGGTAAAGGAGTGATTTATGAAAAGACTTGTTTTAACTAAAAAAGAGATTTTTACTATACCTAATTTTCTGACCCTTATACGTCTTTTGAGCGTACCGGTCTATATGACGCTCATTATTTTGGGCGGACTGGAAAACTCTCATCCGCAGTATTACGTTTACATAGGACTTGCGGTAATGGTTTTTGCCGCTTCCACCGACCTTTTCGACGGATATATCGCAAGAAAATACAATCAAGGCACGTATCTGGGGCAGCTTATCGACCCGATAGCCGACAAAGCCATGCACATAGGGTGTCTTGTAGCGTTGATAGTGGTGGGATATGTTCACTGGGCGTTTGTCATTTTCCTTGCCCTCAGAGAAATCTGTATGATAGTTGTGGGAAGTTTCCTTTTCAACGACGTCAACATTAAAGCCAATATGCTCGGGAAAGTGGCGAGCGCGACTTTAAGCGTAGGTATGATAGCCTGTTTCTTCCATCCGTTTATAGCAAAACTTTGGGGAGAATACGGACTGGACTGGATAGTCGTTACCATAGGACTCGTACTCAACTGGATAGCCGCCATAAATTACGCAATAGACGCGTCCAAACAGTATAAAGAAAACCAACTTGCCGAAGCGAACAAGCAAAACGCTTCCGAGGAAAACGTATCGGAAGAAGCGGCAAACGTAGAAAACGAAGAAAATAAATAAACCGAAGAAAAAGAATAATTTATAAGGAAGTAACCGTATGAACAAGAATTTCGAACCTAAGCTGTTTGAAAAAGACATTTATGAGCGTTGGTGCCGCAAAGGGTATTTCACGCCGAAAATCGACAAGAACAAGCGTCCCTTTACCATAGTCATACCGCCGCCCAACATAACCGGGCAGCTCCATATGGGGCACGCTTTGAACAACACCTTGCAGGATATAATCATCCGTTACAAGAGAATGGACGGCTATTGCACGCTTTGGCTGCCGGGGACCGACCACGCCAGTATCGCCACCGAACTGAAAATAGTGGAACAGATACAAAAAGAAGGTCTCACCAAAGAGAGCGTAGGAAGGGAGGAATTTTTACGCAGGGCATATCTTTGGAAGGAAAAATACGGCGGCAGGATAGTGGAACAGTTAAAGCGTCTCGGCTCCAGCTGCGACTGGACGAGGGAAGCGTTCACGATGGATGAAAAATGCAGCAAAGCCGTGCGAGAAGTTTTTGTCAATCTTTACGAAAAAGGGCTTATCTATCGCGGCAACCGTATGACGCACTGGTGTCCCAGTTGCGGCACGGCGATAAGCGACGCCGAGATAGAGTACGAAGAGCAGGCCAGTAACCTCTGGCACATACGTTATCCCTATACCGACGGATCGGGATATATGGTGGTTGCCACCACTCGTCCCGAAACCATACTCGGAGATACCGCCGTGGCAGTCAACCCCGAGGACGAAAAATACAAGTCCGTGGTGGGCAAGACTATGAATTTGCCGCTTACCGACAGAGTTATTCCGGTAATAAGCGACGAATACGTGGAAGTGGGCTTCGGTACGGGCGCCGTTAAAATAACTCCCGCTCACGACCCCAACGACTTCGAAGTGGGAAAACGCCATAATCTTGAAACCGTCGTGGTTATCGACGATAAGGGCTTTATGAACGAAAATGCGGGCAAATACTGCGGCATGACCCGTGAAGAAGCGAGAAAAGCCATCGTAAACGACTTAAAGGAAGCAGGACTTCTTGAAAAAATCGAGCCTTATACCCACAACGTAGGCGTATGTTACCGTTGCCACACGGCGATCGAGCCGAGGGTGTGCGAACAGTGGTATCTTAAAATGGAAGAACTTGCCGCCCCCGCCATAAAGGTAGTCAGGGAAGGCAAGACGAAATTCATTCCCGCAAGAATGGAAAAAATATATTTTAACTGGATGGAGAACATCAAGGACTGGTGTATTTCCAGGCAGCTTTGGTGGGGACACAGAATACCTTGCTGGTATTGCGACGACTGCGGCAAGATGACGGTTTCCAAGACCGATCCCGACGTTTGCAGCCATTGCGGAAGCAAAAATATCCGCAGGGACGAAGACGTCCTCGACACCTGGTTCAGTTCGGCGTTGTGGCCGTTCAGCACTTTAGGTTTTCCCGATAAAACCGAAGATCTGGAATATTTCTATCCCACGAGTTTACTCGTCACGGCATACGATATTATCTTTTTCTGGGTGGCGAGAATGATTTTTTCGGGGATTGAACATATGGGCGAAACGCCTTTCCCCGAAGTTCTCATCCACGGAATAGTGAGGGACTCTCAAGGCAGAAAAATGAGTAAGTCTCTCGGTAACGGCGTGGATCCTCTGGTGCTTATAGACGAATACGGAGCCGACGCGTTGCGTTATTCGCTTTGTTCGGGCGTGGCGCCGGGGAGCGACATTCGGTACAGCGACGACAAGATGGAAGCGGCGAGAAACTTCCTTAACAAACTCTGGAACGCCTCCCGTTTCGTGTCCATGAACCTCGAAAACAAGGACGTGTCGGGAGAGTGGAAAACGCTTACCGACGCAGACAAATGGATTTTGACCAAACTTCAGCTGGTGACGGCGGAAGTAAGAAGAAACAACGATAAATACGAGATAGGCTTGGCGTTGGCTAAGATTTACGATTTCGTTTGGAGTGATTTCTGCGACTGGTATATCGAACTTACAAAACCCGTGCTTTACGGACAGGACGAGGAAAAGAAAGCGGACACTTTGAAGGTTATAAGGTATGTTTTAGGCGAAATACTGAAACTTATGCATCCTTTCGTGCCGTTTATCACCGAAGAAATCTGGACGGAACTAAATTACGGCGAAACCGTAATGACGGAAAAATATCCCGTGTATGAGGAAAAATTCGTGTTCGGGAAGGAATACGACGAATTTGAAAAGGTAAAGGAAATTATAACCAAAGTCCGTGCGATAAGGGCGTCCATGAACGTACCGCCCACCAAGAAATTCAGCCTTTACCTCGGCAGCGGAGCCGAAAACGTGCTGAACGAAGCTATCTACATCGAAAAACTGGCTAACGTAACCAAAGTAGCTTCGGCTGAAGAATTTACTTCGGAGGAAAAAGTCTGCCGCGCGGCGACGTCTTTTGCCGAAATTCTGATACCGTTAGGGGAACTGGTGGATTTCGAAAAGGAAAAAGCCAGACTGGCAAAGGAACTTGCCGTTGTGGAAAACGAGATAAAGCGCGGAAAGGGAATGTTGTCCAACGCAGGATTTATGGCAAAAGCTCCCGCAGCCTTAGTGGAGCAGGAAAAGGAAAAACTGCGTAAGAACGAGGAACTGAAAGAGCGTATCAACGCACAGATAGCCGAACTTTTGTAATGATAAAAAACGTATTATTCGACCTGGACGGCACGCTTATAGACAGCAGTAAATGTATTTACACCGTTTACGAACAACTGTTTTCCGAATTAGGACTCGAGATGCCGCCGCAAGAAGAGAGAAGAAAACTTATCGGTCCGCCGGTGGAAACCACGATGAAGAGGTTTCTTACCGACGGCTTCAAGGAAGCAGCCGACCGTTTCAGGGCAATTTACCTGACGGTTGACCTTTCCGCTACCAACGTTCTTTACGACGGCATAACCGAGGCTTTAAGGGAATTGAAAAGACAAGGGAAACGGTTGTTTGTCGCAACTTCCAAGTCCGAACCCGTGGCGAAAACCATTCTCGAACTGATGAACGTTGCCGATTACTTCGACGCAATCTACGGCAATAACGCAGTGGATCGTATGCATAAGGCGGAAGTGTTGGAAGCCTTGTTTTCCGAGTGCGGAATTTCCAAAGAAGAAAGCATACTGATAGGAGATACCGTTTTCGACGCCGAAGGAGCGGCGGAATGCGGGATAAAAACAGGTATCGTAAATTACGGATTCGGCAGGAAGGAAGATTTCGGAAAATACCGCGAGGGAATAGCATTTTTTGCAGATAAAGCCGAGCAAATTCCTTCGCTTATAGGAGAATTGAATTGAATAAAATTATAAAAACAGGACTTTTCGGAGGATTTGCCAGAGCCGCGTTCATCGACGTGACGGATATGGTAAACGAAGAGATAAAGATACACTCGCTTTCGCCGCTGGCGACGGCGGCTTTGGGCAGGTCGCTCACTATGGGCGCGTACGTCTGCGCCAATCTGAAATCTCCCTCGGACACTTTCAGTATTACGGTAAACGGCGGAGGCCCTCTGGGCAGCATAGTAATAGCAGGCGGCGATCACGCTTTGAGAGGATACGTCGACAATGCGTCGGTCGATCTTCCGCTTCGGGCGGACGGACACCTCGACGTAGGCGGCGGCGTGGGAAAAGACGGGTTTATAACCGTCATAAAAGACCTCGGACTGAAAGAGCCGTACGTAGGGCGGTGCGAACTCGTGAGCGGAGAGATAGCCGAAGATTTCGCAAAGTATCTTCTCGTCAGCGAAGGAATAAAGAACACCGCGGCTTTCGGCGTAAAAGTGGATAAAAACGGCTGTATAGCCGCAGGCGGAGTGGTGGTAGAGGCGTTACCCGGGATAACGGAAGATATGCTGTTTATTCTCGAAGACGTAATGACCAACTTTTCAAACGTCAGCGACCTCGTAGCCGAAAAAGGCGTAAAAGGAATTTACGATTTTTATTTTTCCCATCTCGACGCCGAGCTTTACGCAGAGGAAGACCTGACCCTGCGTTGCAACTGTTCGCAGGAAAAAATAGACTCGATGATAAAGGGCATCGGGAAACAAGAATGTGAAGAAATCCTCGCCGAAAGGGGATATATAGAAGCCGTATGCCATTTTTGCGAAAAGAAATACGTTTACGGAAAAGAGGAACTGGATAAATTATGGGAGAAATAATAGAATTAAGGACGGATTTTTTTAAGCTCATAGATTATGCTAAAAAAGCCATCGACGAAGGGGATTACGTAGTGGCGAGCATAAACTTGAACGAAGCTATGGAAAAAGCCGATTCGGATAAAGAAAGACATCTCGTAAACTCAATGTTTTTCGAATGTTTCCGCAGGGTGGAAAACGGCGGAGCCATGGTGGAAATTCTGGCAAGGGATCTGGCTGTTTCCTCTAAAGAGTCGTTTGAAAAAATTCCCGTAAAAATGCAGAAAAAATATAACGATTATTACGAGGAAGAAGCTCCTTTATACGACGAGTATCTGGAATATTGTCGGGTGCAGAACCTGATACGGGAGAGGAATTACCGCGCCGCCGCGGCAGCTCTTGCCAAACTCCGTCCCAATCTCGATTTAATGGAAGACGTATGCGCCGCTTTGGACGAAGCCTCGCGAAGCGACAACGCTTTCGACCTCGACGAATTCGGCGTGTTTATGATGAACGTTATCATCAACGCTCCCTTCAGGGCGGATTTTCTTTATACGATGCTGAAATCGGGCAGAAATACCCGCCGCGTGGCGTTGGAGGGAGTGACCCTTTTGTTGGACGACGAAGACCCCGTGGTTTTGAAAACCGCCGGGGAAGCTTATTACCGTTGCGGACTTATACCCGTTGCGGAAAAGTTTTTTACTAAAGTTCTGTCCGTTTACGCTACCGACGAAGAGTCCCTTTATTATATGGCGGCGATATCCAAAATCAAAGGCGACGAAGGCGAAAAAAACAAATACCTCGGACTGTATAAAGCCGCTTATTCCGTTATAGGCGCGCCTGTCACGGTTATTTCCCGTTATATAGATTCGGACAGCCTGGACGACTTTCACTTGTATGGTTATATGTCGGTTAAATTCATCGATTCTGTCGCGAAAACGCTGTTGCAGGTACTGAAAATTCCTGAAATGGATACCGAAAACGCAAAACTTTTCAGTGATTTTTGCAAAGTGGGGCATACCGACAAGGTATTGAAAGTCATAAGTTCGATAACCAAACTTCCCTCCCGTCCCGCACTTATCGAGGCGTTGAAAGAGGTTTTGAGATCGGACTGGCCGTCGATAAGGATAAAAGAAGCCGTCGTAAAAAAACTGCTTGAAACGGGATACGAAGGGGAGATAGTTTTACTTACCGAAAATTACGCGACATATGCCACCGTCACCAAAATTCACCGCAGAGTTTCTTCGAAATGGGAAGCCGTTTACAGAAAATGCGTGGAGATACTTCTTTTTACCGATATCTATATTCCGCTCAAATGTTCGCTCCTGTCGATGCTGGTAAAAAGGCTTTCGGATATGTTCGACGTGGACGAAGAAGATTTAAGCGAAGCTACAGCAATGTGTCTTGCCAATTATTGTCTTAAAGTGAAAGTAAATACCGATACCGACTTATTTATGCGCAGTATGGGCGTACCCGACGAAATAATGTTTTTATTTATGAAAAAATACGCCCTGACTACCTTAAAACTTTCATGAAGAAACGAGGATTGATTTTTATCGTTTTCATAATCGTCCTTACTTGTATGTCGGCTGCGTGTTCCGAACGAAGCGCGCCGACGGAATTTTCGGTAGCTTTTTTTACCGACGGGGGAAAGAACATCCCATCGATTTTTACCGACGAAATTATTTCCCAACCAGTGCCGACTAAAGAAGGGTACGTTTTCGAAGGTTGGTACGAAACCAAGGATTTTTCCTCAAAAAGAGTAGTTTTTCCTTATAAACCCGTTAAAGATATTACGCTTTACGCAAAATATATCGATATAAACAAAGGGAACGAGGAGCTTGTTTTTGCGCTTTCCGAAACCGGAGAGAGTTACGTCTTGACGTCCTATACCGGCGACGCCGCCGCCGTAGTCGTGCCGGCTATGCACGACGGACTTCCGGTGAAAGAGGTGTCCGACGGTTTTTTGAAAGATTATTACGCTCTGAAAGAATTTTATTTCTCTTCCGAACTTTCAACTTTAGGCGAAACTTTTTATTACTGTCCCAATCTCGAAGGTTTTTTCCGTATCGACGAAGGGGAGGGCGGTTATGACGCAAAAGAAGGAGTTTTGTATACCGACGGGGGAAAAACGCTTTTGAAATATCCCGTTTCCCTGAAGAAAAATTCCGCTTACGTCACCGCTTTTTCCGTTCCCGAAGGTACGGAAAATCTTGCCGACAACGCTTTTAGAAACGCTTTAAGGTTAAAAAGCGTAACTTTGCCGTCTTCGCTTGTTTCGATAGGAAACAATTTTTCGGCGTTGAGTTCTTTGGAAAGTATTTCCGCTTCGGGAGAAGTTTTTTCTTCGCAAAACGGGGTTTTGTTCACTTCCGAAAGGGAAACCTTGCTAATTTATCCTGCGGGCAAAACCGACGACAGTTATGCGATTCCCGACGAGACGACGACGGTTGCGGACGGCGCTTTCGAGTCGGCGCAGACGGAAAATCTCGTTCTCGGCGACTCTACCGAAAATTTTACTCCTCCCGTCAAAGCCGAAAAACTTCTTTCTTTCGAAGTAAAAAACAATCCGTTTTTCAGCGTTAAGGAGGGGATTTTGTACGATAAGGACGGAAAAGTTCTGATAAAATATCCTTCCGCCAAAGAAGGAGAACGTTTTTCCGTACCCGAAGGCACGGAAAAAATTGATTCTTACGCTTTTTACGGAGCAAGCCGCTTAAAGCAATTGACTTTGCCGTCCACCGTAAAAGAAATCGCTTCCTATGCTTTTTGCGGAGGTGAGACGGGAACGGTGGAAAAAATAACTTTTGCTTCGGAAAGTTCACTCGAAACCCTGGACGGCAGTGCGTTTACCGCTTGTAAAAACCTTAAAACGGTTGTTTTGTCTTCCAGAACGCCCCCCGATACCGACGTCGGTCTCCTTGCCGAGGGAGATTTTTATATTTACGTTCCCGTGAATGCGGAACCCTTTTACCGTTCCGAATGGGGAAAAATCGCTTCCCGTATTCATACGTCCGACGTCGTTCTCACTCCGTACGAAATTTCTTTCGTAAGTAACGGCGGGACGGAAATCGACGCCTACTATACCGTTTTTATCCCTTCCGAACCCGTTACGATAAGAGAAGGATACGTTTTCGGCGGCTGGTTTGCCGAAGCGGATTTTTCGGGCGAAAAACTTTCTTTCCCCAAGGCTTTTTATCAAAACTCCGTTCTTTACGCTTACTGGATAAAAAAGTAAGTTTCGGGTATGACCGTTGACGGACGCCGATATATATGTTAATATATTTATATATTAAATTTGTCGCGGTAAATTTATGAGTAAAAAAAGATTATTGTTTGTCATTTCTTTAGCGGTCATCGTGCTTTCGGCGTGCGTTTTTTCCGCCTGCACCGATTCCGCGGAGGAAGTTTATCTCAAAGAAATCGAGATACTTACTTCCCATAACGGAGACTACGTCCTCGGAGAAACCGTCGATTTGTCGGAAATTACTTTCAAAGCCGTTTATTCCGACGGAGAAGAGAGAACGCTCGCTCTTACCGACGAAATGCTTTCCGAAGACGACCGTAACAAATTTTTTACCGCAGGAGTACATACCGTCACCGTAAACTACGGCGGGAAACAAGCGGTTTTGCAGATATCGGTAATCGACCCCGGGCAAGAAAAAGTCTATACCGCGACTTTCTATTCCAACGGCGGAAGCGAAGTAAAACCCGTAACGACTGCGGTAATTACCAATTTCGTGCCGTCGGTGAGGGAAGGTTATACTTTCGACGGGTGGTACGCCACTCAGGATTTTTCGGGCAGTAAAGCCATAGCTCCGTATACTCTTACGCAAAATACTAATTTCTACGCTAAATGGGTGGACAATCGCCGTTGCACCGTGACTTTCAAGGACGGGGAAGAAATCCTTTACGAATTCGAAGTAGTTTACGGGACGGGGATAGATATCACCGATCTGGGAAAATATCCCGCTCCCGAAGACAAGGAAGGGTTACGTTTTACCGGGTGGCAGTCTTCGGGCTCGAGACTGGACGAAATAACCGTTGACGTCGTGGTGGAAGCCGTTTACGAAACCGTTCAATGTACCGTTATAGTTTATGCTTCCGACGACGCCGGACTGGTTCAGCCTTATCCGAGAACGGTAAACTACGGTACGAGATTTTTCCTGGACGGTTACACTATGCCCACGCAGGAAGGACATACTTCCCGTTGGGTGGTTTACCGCAACGAGTCCGATACTTACGAAGAGTGGCCCGAGGACTCGGATTTTATCGAAATCAAAGACGAAAGGGTGGAGATAAGGGCATTGCACGTCATAAACACCTACACAGTCAGCATTTATAACGGTAAGACCCAGTATCAGGCCGTCAACGAAGACCTTTCCGACGGCATCGTAAGCGAAACCAATTTACCTTTCTATAACGATCTGAAAAACGGCGTTGTAAATACCGAAAAAGTTTACGCCGACAGCGATAAAAAGACGGATTTTATAGTCAATTACAATAGCGATTTTCTGATAAGCGGATTCACGCAGGAGCTTTACCTCAAGGAACCGACTGCCATTTACGGATACGAAACGGTATGGTGCTACGAAATCGAAACCGAAAACGGAGTTATTCTCGTCAATTCACAGAATAAAGTCTGGGACTCCGTGACAGGAACTTTCGTGAACAGGGACGGGATAGAACCTTCCGCCGTTTTCTACATCACCGATAAGGACGGAAACGTAAAAGCCACCGTCCGTAACGGCGATCTCAACGCCATTAAAGGCAACGTGACAGTCCGTGCCGTTTACTGGAAAAAAGAATACAAAGTCAGACTTATGCGCAGCGGATCCGATTCTGTCTGGGGACTTTTGCAGGAATTTACCTTGAAATACCTGGAAGACTTCGCCCTTTACGACCCGAATTACAATTCCGCGGCGGGCGATACCTGGGAAGAAGTGCGTAGTTATTATCTTCTCCACAACGTGGTTTCCTGGTGGAAAGAGGCAGGGGATGAATGGACTTCGATATATTTCAACGGCGGTAACGACGACGACTGGGATATAGCCTGGTACACTTCCCCGGCGTTTTTGCCCGATTCCGAAGTAGTGTTCGATAACGCTCAAAGTATGGAAATTACCTCAGATATAGCATTGTATTGCGAGGATATCGATTTACGCACTTACGACGTAATGGTTTATTACGGATACGATTTCGCCACGGGTACTTATCTGAAAAATGTGGAATTTGCCGGGCTTACCGAGGAGGAACGCTTTACTCTTCCCGGCGACGCCACGTCCAATATCGTCAGGACGCAGACCTATAACGGGCAGACTTACAATATGACTTACACTTTCTCGGGCTGGTACGACTTTCCGTACGAACCCGACGGAAACGGTTGCAAGGGGACTTTATACACCTCTCTCGACAGCCGCACCCGTAATATGTTCTATTACGCCCATTACGAATGTAAGACCACTTACACTTTATCGGTTTACGACAAAACTCAGTCCGTAGCTTATACCGATACTATTCTTGACGGGCAGCATCACGACGTTCAGCCCAATACCGTCATATACAATCTTCCCGCAGGGACGATATTCACCCTCGATATGCTCTACAAAGGCAGAACAGACGGCACCACGGTATTCGGACAGCAGATGTACGAGAAAGCGGCTTTTATAGAAAACGTTTATTCCGTGCTTACTCCGCAATATCAGACCTTACTTGAAAAATACGACCCGTCGGGAGATTATCTAACCGCCGTAAATAACCTCAATGCGCTCATTGCCGAAAAACAATCGGAAATAGATAATTTCAGTTTGTTGCTTAGTAAGATTTATTCTTACGATTACGCCTGGGAAGACGGTGAATTTACGTTAGAGGTGTTTACGGCAAATTATCTCAGCTGGGCAGAGTATCACGATATTCGCAGGGAATTGCAGGGACTGAAAAACGACCTTGACGCGCTGGAAACTTACGCCGACAAACTTGCCGAGGCGCAAAAGTATGAACAAGACGACGAAAACTGTAACGACGCAGGCGGACTTTACAAAGCTTACGGCGACAGCTTCAAGTATCTCAATTCAGCTTACGGTTACGACGTGGAAGCCGACCCCGACAAGGTTAAATACCGTTTTGCAGGTTGGTATCTGGACGAAAATTATTCCGTGCCGTTCGATCCGAACTCCAAGGAAATGTATTTCGAGTGGATAGCCACCGAAAATATTACCCTTTACGCTAAATGGGCGGACGAAGAGAAGGGTTCGGAAGGTTTGGTGTTCAAAAAAGTTACCTCTTCCGACGGTAGTATGGAAGCTTTGGTAGTCGTGGATTATATGACGGCTTCGGAGTACGAAAACTCTGATATTTACGGTTGCGGATACAACGATTTCGACAATTACGACTACAGCGTAAACTATAACGACCAGGACGCTATGCCGCCCACGCTCGGAACCGATATAGACATACAGGTACCCGCTTATCACGGCGGAACCAACGCCGCGGGGATACCCGTTATCGGTATTCTTAAAGACGCCTTTATCCGTCACGGAAAAGATATAGATACGGTGACTTTACCCGATAGTCTTAAGTTTATCGAAGAAGGGGCTTTCCGTAACGTATTCCTCGACAATATTTATATCGCCGAAAACGAATATTTAGCCGTGCAGGACGACGTAGCCGTTTATCAACAGAAGGATTACGTGTCGTCAAGCGGAGAGTATTCGGCTACGGCAGGGACGTTTATCCTCTATGCCGCGTCTTCGCAAGGCACGACGTTCACTCTTCCTGCGGGAATTGTAAGAATAGCCGATTACGCTTTTTACGGAGCCTCCCGCCTTTTCGAGGTAGGACTTACCGATACGCTGACATCCATAGGTATAAGCGCTTTCGAAGGTTGCGGAAGCCTTGTCAATACCGTCTCCGACACTTCCTTCGTGTTGCCCGAGGCGGTGGTTTCGGTAGGCGCGTACGCTTTTAAGGACGACATAAAGATAACTTCGGTAACTACCGGAAGCGCAAGCGCATTGTCTTACGTAGGCAGGGAAGCGTTCAGTACCACGTCGTGGTTCGCTTCGGCGTCACGAGCAGGGTTGGTCGTATTCGGCGGGCTTTGCATAGGCTTAAGAGAAGCGGCGATGGCGGACTTCGATAAGGATATAAACGGCGAATACGTCGTTTACGAAATAGACGGACTTCAGCGTTACGGTTATACCAACGATTACGGTACGCTGTACTACGATAATACCACACTTGTTCTTTCCTCGATAAAATTCGGAGCGGAAGTCAAGGGAATTACCGATTACGCGTTAAGCGGAGCGGCGTCCGCCGTTACCAAAGTAGAAATAGAAGGAGAACTTACGAAAGGACTTGCCGAAGGAGCTTTCAATAACTGCGCTTCGTTAGAAGAAATTTATGCTCTTAACCTTGCCGCAGACTCTGTTATGCACGAAAAGGCTTTCACCGGCACTTCCCGTCCCACCGTCTACGTTTCCGACGGGAACATAGACGCAAGTTGGTTGAATTCGGCATATATTGACGTTGCGGTCGTCACGCCGTAAAATTCATAACCGCATAGGGGAAGACACATACTAATTGCAATGAAACTAAAGATATATCTGTTTATAAAATATTCTCTCGACAAAATTATTGCGCTGGCGGCGTTGGTTTTGCTTAGTCCGCTTATGATAGCCATAAGTATAGCGGTGGCGGCGGACAGTAAAGGCGCGGCGATTTTCCGTCAGCCGAGAGAAGGTCAGAACAGACAAATTATAAGAATATTCAAATTCCGTACGATGAAAGCCAAAAACGTGGCGTTCGATAAATTCAATCCCGTTATCGAGGACGATAACGAAAACGTCACGAGAGTAGGGAAAATTCTGCGTAAATACAAACTGGACGAGCTGCCCCAACTTATAAACGTTTTGATAGGGGATATGTCCTTTGTGGGGCCGAGACCGCTTCTGCCGATTTACTCGGCAACCTACGAAAAATGGGAATATATGAAATTCGCTTCCCGTCCGGGTATGACGGGACTTGCCCAGGTCAACGGCAACGGTTATCTTTCCATACAGGGCAGAAGTTATTACGATATCTATTATAACGAACATATTTCCTTTATTACCGATTGCAAAATATTTTTCAAAACACTTTTCACCGTGCTTTCGGGAGAAAAGAAATATCTGAAAGAACCGCCAGCCGAACTCATTGCGGAAATGAAAGCAAAATATGAATAACGGAAAAATCAAAGTTATCCACCTTATCGGAAACGCCGAACTCGGAGGAGTGGCAAATTGCGTAATGAATTATTACCGCAATATCGACAGGGAAAAATTCGAATTCGATTTCATAACCTACGGAGCAAGTTCCGTTGACGAGGAAATAAGAGAACTCGGCGGCAGGGTATTTTACGTTAAGGACTTTCGTCTGTTTCCCGTTGCAATGAAGCAGCTGAAAAAAATTCTTACCGAAAACCGTTACGACGTATTCCATTCGCATCTGACGGCTTTGTCGGTATTTCCGCTTTATATAGCAAAACAATGCGGCGTGGGTGTGCGTATTTGCCACAGCCATTCCACCACCGACGGAAAGGAAGCCACGTCGATAGTCAAGAACTTTCTGAAAAAACACGCTTCCCGTTACGCGACGCATTTATTCGCTTGCAGCGAGTATTCCGCCGAATGGCTTTACGGGGAAGGGGCAAACGTCTTTATTATGCCCAACGCCGTGGATAAAGACCGCTATGCTTTCGACGAGGGGAAAAGACTTCAAACACGGAAGGATTGCATTTTGGACGGTTCGCTTGCCGTAGGTTTTGCAGGACGCTTCGAGTATCAGAAAAATTTACGTTTTTTCCTGGACGTGGCGGCTCGTCTCGATAAAAAAACGCCAACCGTAGCTGTATTGGTCGGCGACGGTTCGGAGAAAGAAAAGCTGAAAAAATACGCCGAAAAGAAAAATATACGATGTCTTTTCGTCACGCCTTCCCTCGATATGGCGAGGTGGTACTCGACTTTCGACTGTCTTTGTATGCCCTCCCGTTACGAAGGGTTGCCGCTGGTTGCCGTGGAAGCGCAGTATAACGGTTTGCGGTGTTACCTTTCCGACGCGGTAACCAAGGAAACCGACCTCGGAAACGCCGTTTTTCTTCCTGTCGTCGATCCGGAAGAATGGGCGGAAAAAATTTTTTCGGAAAGGAAAATTCACCGTTCGGACAAAGCGATAGTCAACGAGGAGTTCGATATAAAGAACGCGGTAAAAAAACTTGAAAACGAATATCTGAAAATTATTTCGGAGGCAAAATGATAAGCGTGGTTATGGGATTTTTTAACGCCGCTTCCACGGTAAAAAAAGCGGTAAAAAGCGTGATTGACGGCTACGAAGGGGAAATGGAAATTATCCTTTGCGACGACGCCTCGACCGACGGAAGCGCCGACGAGATACTTTCCCTGAACGATAACCGTATAACCTTAATAAGGAATACCGAAAACAAAGGTTTAGGATACTGTTTACGGGAGTGCGTAAAATTAGCGAGAGGCGAATACATCGTGCGAATGGACGCCGACGACGTATCTTTAGAGGGCAGGATAGCTAAGCAAATCGCATTTTTGGAGGAGCATAAGGAGATAGCTTTCTGCGGAACGGGAGCGTATTTAAGTTACGAAGGAAAACGCTGGGGAAAAAGGTCATATCCTCCCTTCCCCGACGTGAAAGTTCTGTTGAAAAGAAATCCGTTTATTCATCCTACCGTCGTATTCAGAAAATCGGCTCTAACCGAAGCCGGAAATTACTCCGCCGACAGAAAATATCTTCGTTGCGAGGATTACGAATTGTTTTTCCGAATGTATGCGCACGGGGAGCGAGGGGCTAATCTGGAAGAGTTTTTACTCGAGTACGAAGAAGCGCCTTTTTCCAAGGGCAAACACACTTTTTCCACCCGTCTCAACGAGTGTCGGGTGAGAAGAAAAGGCGGAAAAATGCTTAAAGCGGGACTTAAAGGATTTTTGATGTCTTTTTATCCTGTCGCGTTGTATTTTCTACCCCGTTCCATATACAAAAAACTCCGTTTCCGTATGTGGGCGGATTGAGCGAAATCCCTGGTTTTTTGAATTATTTCAGCTTTTTTTTGAGTCCCTCGGGGACTTTTTTTAAGTTTTCGGGAAAAGTTCGGTATTGACGGTTATATGTATATATGATATAATTTTTACTAATTATTTATTATATCGGAGATATCGGATGAGGAAAAAAATTCTGATTTTCGCATTGTCGGCGATTATCGTCATAGCGGCTTTTGCAGGCGGTTGCGCCGAGGGACAAACAGAGGAAGCGGTTACGTCGGTTACGGACGACGCAGGACTTACCTATACTCTTTTTTCGGTGAAAGGCAGTCCGCAAGGAGATTATTCCTACGTCAAGGTCACCGCTTATTCGGGTAAGGAAGACAGCGGAAACACTATCGTTAAAGTTACCGTTCCGTCCGAAGTTACCATAGACGGAACCGTTCACAAAGTAAACGTCGTGGGAAGTTTGGTGTTTTACGAAAAGAACGTGTCGGAAGTGGAAATTTCCGAAGGAGTGGAACAGATAGAGTCCTTTGCTTTCGGTTATTGCGGCGCAACCACCGTCACACTCCCGTCCACGATAAAGAAAATCGGCGAATACGCTTTCATAAACTGCAACAGTCTCAGGAAAATCAATCTCAACGCAACCATCCCTCCGGAAATCGGCGGTTATGTGTTTATGTTTTACAGGGAGGATCACAACGTTTACGAAGTGAATTCGATTTTACAGATCAAGGTGCCTAAGTCTGCTTACGACGCCTATAAGTCCGCCTGGTCGGAATACGAAAAAATAATCGTAAAATAGTTTTTTTTAGGGGAACGAATATGAACGCCGAACTCAGGACTTATTCCAAAAAAGAACGCAACGCCTACCTCATAGGCATAGCCGGACAAAACATTATCTACAACATTATTGGCGCGGGACTTGCGTATTTTCTGCAATTTACCATTCTTATCCCTGCCCTGGCGGTTACCGTTATTATGACGATAGCTAAGGTGTGGGACGCTTTCAACGATCCGATTATGGGGACCATAGTGGACCGTACCCGTTCCCGTTGGGGAAAATGCCGTCCTTATCTTATTTTCGTACCCGGGATAATTCTCGTAACCACCGTCCTTTGTTTCGTAAGTTTCGGGTTTTACGGACAGGGAAGTAAAGCGCTCGACGTAGCCATCGTCGGCTGGGCGGCGTTTACCTATGTCCTGTGGGGGATGACTTATACCGTCGGAGATATTCCGCTTTGGGGTGTTACCGCCCTTATGACCGAAAAGGAAAAGGACAGGAACACGCTTTTGAGCCTTGCCCGTATCCTCGGCGGCGTAGGCGGAGCGGTTACTTTGCTCGGAATGCAACCCGTCTCTCTCGCTCTCGGCAATATGCTCGCTCCGACTATGGGTGCGGCGCAGGGGGAGAGGTTCGGTTTCCTTATAGCCGCCCTCGGCTTTGCTTTGATCGGGTGCGGAATGTTCCAGGTGTGCGGTTTCTTTATCCGTGAAAGGATATCTCCTTCCGAGAAAAAATACACTCTTAAGGAAAACTTTACCATTATCTGGAAAAACAAACCCTTCAAGCAGATACTTTTCAGCGGAATACTCGGAAGCGCGAAAATGCTCCTCACCATTTGCGCAATGCCTCTCGTTACCTATTATTACGCCAGTAAAGACCCGTTGCTTGCCTTTCTTTACATAGCTTTACTCGGAGGCGGCGTTTTCGGCGGTATGTTCATAGCGTCGGGACTTACCCCCGTGTTTTTGAAAAAACTGTCCAAAAAGAAACTCTATAATTATTCCAACCTCATAGGAGTTCTGCCGTTTTTACTTATTTTCGTAATGTATCTCATAGCGCCGCATAATCTTACTTCGGCGCTTCCTATGGTTATTATGGTGATACTTTTCGTATTTGCGGGAGCGTCGATAGGACTTACCAACGTTTTGCAGTCGTTGATGATAGCCGATTGCGTGGATTACGAAGAGTACGTCAACGGTACCCGTCCCGACGGAGTTTTCTTCTCGGGGCAGACGTTTATCGCCAAGCTAACCAGCGGTATCGCTACCATTATTTCGGGTATAGTTTACGCAATAGCCGGTTTTTCCGACGAAAGAGTGGCGGAAGTCAACGCTTTCATAAACGCAGGCGGTATCCCCAAAGACGCCGTACCGTACGAAGGGTTGATGATGATTTTGTTCTTGTTGGTGTCGGTTCCGCCGGCGATAAGCTGTTTACTGGCGGTCATACCCACCTGGAAATATTGTCTCGACGACGACGAACATAACCGTATTCTTGCCGAACTCAACCGCCGCCGTCACGAAAACCAACCGTCGGAAGAACTTTCCGACGAAAATCAAACCGCGGAAAACTGATTTTTCCGCAAAAAAACGTAACAAGCGGAGAAATTGTTTTTCCGCAGAGGGCGACCTCAGCCTACCTCTTTAACGGGGAAGGGAATCAATCAAAGGAGAAAACCATGGACGTATTGCTTATAGGTTCGAGAGGAAGAGAACACGCCATAGCTACGGCGTTGAAACAGGATGAACGGGTGGACAATATTTTCTGCATACCCGGCAACGGGGGACTAGCCGGCATCGCCACCTGCATAAAAATGGACGTGACCGACAAGGAAGGTATCGGAGAATTTCTGGACGCCAACCCCAATATCAAACTTACGGTAGTCAGTCCCGACGAGTCGCTTGCGGGAGGGCTTGTGAATTACCTTTCGGCAAAAGGACACAGGGTTTTCGGTCCCGAAGCCGCTCCTTCGAAAATGGAGAGCAGTAAAGCGTTTTGTCGCAGATTGTGCGAAAAATATAATATTCCCGCCCCCGAATACAAAATATTCGACAGTTATGAAAAAGCTAAAAAATATACCTCGACTCACGCTTTTCCGTTGGTAGTCAAGACCGACGGAAGAACGGCGGGCAAAGGCATATATTTCTGCCGCAATCAGCGTGAAGCCGAAAACGCCCTTTATGACGTGATGATAGCCGAACTCTTCGGAGAAGCGGGAAAAGTGGTGGATATAGAGGAATTTTTGGAAGGTCAGAACGTAATAGTTATGACTTTTACCGACGGGAAGACCGTTTTGCCGCTGCCTGCCGTCAAGGCATATAAGAGGGTTTACGACAACGATCTCGGAATGAGTACCGCAGGAATGGGCGCGTATATCCCCGCCGAAAACTATACTCCCGAAATTGCCGAAAGGGCGTATAAGGAAATTTTCCTGCCCACGGTGGAAGCGTTGAACAGCGAAGGGATACCTTTCAAGGGGGCTTTATCGTTTTCGCTTATTCTGACTCCCGACGGACCGAAGGCGGCGGACTTTACCGTGCGGTTGTGCGACGTGGAAAGTCAGGTGGCGGTACCGCTTCTGGAAACTCCGCTTCTCGATATTTTCAATGCGGTAATCGACGGAAAACTCGATAAAATTCAACTTAAACGGGCTAATAAAGCCGCCGTATGCGTAGTGCTTACCTCGGGCGGTTATCCTCTCGAATACGTTAAGAATATTAAAATAAATCAAGGCGATACCGATGATACGGTAAGGATATTCCACGCGGGTACCAAACTTATCGATAACGAACTGCGGACTTCCGGAGGCAGGGTTATGGGCGTTTTTTCGATGGGCGAAAGTAAAGCCGAATGTGCCGAAAACGTTTACCGTAACATTGCGAAAATTGCTTTCGACGGAATGCACTACCGTAAAGACATAGCTTCGGATAAAAAGAATAAGTAGAAGTGGCTTTCTTACCTTTCAACAAAGCGGATAAAAGTGATTTTACGCCCGATTTCGTGATGGTCATACCCGAGGCGTACGTCGACCACCCGAGTTTCGGTCACGCCATAATTTCTCGTCTGATAGAGAGCGAGGGCTTTTCGGTTGCGATAATTTCCCAACCGATGAAAGACTCCGACTACCGTGCTTTCGGCGCGCCGAAGATAGCTTTTCTGGTGAGTGGCGGAGTGGTGGACAGTATGGTCAACAACTATACCGTGGCAAAGGTCCGCCGAAAGACCGACGTTTATTCCGAATACGGCAAAGCGGGGAAAAGACCCGACAGGGCGGTGACGGTCTATACCCGTGCCCTTAAAAAACTTTATCACGAGGTACCCGTTATTATCGGCGGAATAGAAGCGAGTTTACGCAGAATGGCGCATTACGACTACTGGGCGGACGAAGTCATGCCTTCGGTACTGGTTTCCTCGGGAGCCGACCTTCTGATGTACGGAATGGGGGAAAGAGCCTGGTGGAACATACTCGATCTCCTCAGAAAAGGCGTTCCGATGACGAAGATAAAAGACGTGGAGGGGACGGCGTATCTGTCGTCTTACGACGACCTCTCTTCCGCCGTCAGAGAAAAACTCGAAAATTGCGAAGCTATATTCTGTCCGTCTTTCGAAGAGGTGGCGAGGGATAAGAAGTCTTACGTCAAGGCTCACCGATTGCAATACGGCAACAGTAACTATCTTTCGGGGAAAATGCTCGTCCAGCGCAACGGGAAAGATTACGTCGTGGTCAATCCTCCCTCCCGTCCGCTCACTACCGAGGAAATGGACAGAGTTTACGCTTTGCCTTACGAAAGGGCTCCGCATCCGTCCTACGTCGGACCGGTGCCGGCTATAGAGGAAGTGAGATTTTCCATAACCGACCACAGAGGTTGTTTCGGAAACTGTTCCTATTGCGCATTGACTTATCATCAGGGGAGAGCGGTTTCCGCCCGAAGCAAGGAAAGCGTGGTAAAGGAAGCCGAACTTTTGACAAAACTCCCCGATTTCAAGGGATACATTCACGACGTCGGGGGACCCACCGCCAACTTCAGGGCTCCGTCCTGCGACCGCCAAAAGGAAAAGGGCGTATGTAAAGACCGTCAGTGCATAGGTTATAAGCCTTGTCCGCTTCTTAAAGTAAGTCACGACGATTATCTCGATATTTTGAGAGAAATAAGGGCTTTACCTAAAGTAAAAAAGGTTTTTATCAGGAGCGGTATTCGTTTCGATTACCTTATGATGGACAAAAATCCCGCCTTTTTCGAAGAACTGTGCGCTCATCACGTCAGCGGACAGCTTAAAGTCGCGCCCGAACACTGTTGCGACAACGTATTGAAAATAATGAACAAACCGTCTTTCGGAGTTTACGAGGCGTTCAAAGCCCGTTTCGACGAATATAACGTCCGTCACGGGTTGAAACAGTATCTCGTGCCGTATCTCATATCTTCCCACCCGGGGTGTACGGTTTCCGACGCCGTAAAACTTACTCTTTATCTGAAAAAAATCGGATATATGCCCGAACAGGTGCAGGATTTCTATCCCACGCCTGCCACCCGTTCCACTTGTATTTTTTACACGGGCATAGACCCGGAAACGGGAGAAGAGGTTTATGTAGCGAAGGACGCCGAAGAAAAAAAAGTTCAGAGAGCTTTGCTCCAGTACCGCAAGAAAGAAAACGCCGACCTAATCCGTCCTTACCTTGAAAAATACGGGAAAGAAGGTAAAAGCAATCAAAACTGTAAAGCTAAACAACAAAGAAAACGCAAGATTCCGAAAAAATAAATAGCATATCCCGAGCCTTGGACGAATACCTTGTAACTGAAGGAATAGTCGTAGGACATAAAAGTCAAAAATTCGACTTTTTACGCCGTAATTTTTTTCCTTCCGTTTATTAAGATAGAGAGGTGACAAAAATGTTCTTGGTCGTCAGGAAAAAAAAGGTAATCGCGGCGATAGTGCTGATTGCTATACTGATAACCGGAGCGGCGTTGGCGTTGCACGGCACGCTCACGGCGCAGGCCGGTAACAAACTGCTTCCGATATACGGGGTGGAAAACGAAGAAGGCAAGGTAGGACTCAGTTTCGACGCGGCCTGGGGAGCGGACAAAACCGAACAAATCCTCGATTTACTGGACGAGTACGGAATGAAAGCCACGTTTTTCCTGGTGGGGTTCTGGGTGGATAAATATCCCGACCTTGTAAAGGAAATTTACGACAGGGGACATCTGGTAGCCAACCACAGCACCAATCATCCGCATTTCAACGAATTGTCGGAAAGCGATATGTTGCTGGAGGTGGAGACCACCGCCGAAAAAATCACGGCGATAACGGGAGAGGAAGTCAAATATTTCCGTGCGCCGTACGGAGAATACAACGACGCCCTTATAAAACTGTTGCAGGAAAGGGATATAAAATGTATTCAGTGGACGGTGGACAGTCTGGACTGGAAAGGGCTTTCCGGGAAGGAAATAGCCGAGAGGATACTCAACAAGGTGCAATCGGGGTCGATAATCCTTTGCCACAATAACAGCGACCATATCGTGGACGCATTGCCGCTCATATTATTGGGGCTGAAAAACAAAGGGTTGACTTCGGTAAGAATGGACGAACTGACGATAGAAGAGAATTACTACGTCGATAACAACGGAATACAACATTCCGTTCAACAATAAGAAAGCAGGAGTAAGCGTTATGAACTATGAGCTGATGAACAACAACGTCGCCACCGTCTGCGGCGTCGTGACGGAAGAACCGAGATTTTCTCATCAGATGTACGGAGAGGGATTTTACGAATCCGCATTGACGGTACCGAGATTGTCCGACCAGGTGGACGTGATACCTTTCACGGTATCGGAGAGGCTCCTTGCCGACGGTATAAGCGTGGGCGAAACGGTGACTTTAAGCGGACAGCTCCGTAGTTATAACAAACTTACCGACGGGAAAAGCAAACTTTTACTGACCCTTTTCGTAAGAGAAATTCCCGAGTACGACCCCGCCCGCAATCCCAACACCATAGACATAGTGGGTTATATCTGCAAGGAACCCGTTTACCGTATGACGCCTTTCAAGAGGGAGATATGCGACCTGTTGCTGGCGGTAAACAGAGCCTACAACAAGTCGGACTACCTGCCTTGCATAGCGTGGGGACGGAACGCAAGATTCATAAAGGAGGCGCCCGTGGGGAGCAAAGTCTGCGTAAACGGCAGGATACAGTCCCGTAATTATCAGAAAACGCTGGAGGACGGCACGGTGGAAAACAGAGTGGCGTACGAAGTCAGCATAAACCGTATCGAACTTTACAAAGAGGACGCAGAGTAGTATTCCGCTTGCGATAAATTTAGCTTTGTGATATTATAAAGCTATGGAAATTGCCGAAAACATCAGAACTATAGCCGAAAAAATACATTCGATAAATCCCGACTGCCGAATAGTGGCGGCTACAAAAACCAGAACCTTGGAGGAGATCCGCGAGGCTATGGATACCGGGCTTATACTTGCCGCAGGGGAAAACAGGGTACAGGAACTTATTGAAAAATTCGTACCCGATTTCAGGTGGGATTTTATAGGCGTTTTGCAGACCAACAAGGTTAAATACATCATAGACAAAGTGGCTTTGATCCACAGTATGGACAGGTTGTCGCTTGCCGAAGCGGTGGAAAAAGAAAGCGCAAAACACGGTAAAATCACCGACGTACTGATAGAAATAAATTCCGGCAAAGAGGAAACCAAGAGCGGAATTTATCTGGAGGACGCCGAAAAATTTTCGGAACAGCTGAGCGTTTACCCCCATATCCGCGTGTGCGGAATGATGGCGGTAGCGCCTTTATATTACGGACAAGACGAGTTAAGACGTACTTTCGATGAAGTTTATTCGACGTATGCAAGGTTGAAAAACGACACTTTCCGTTATCTTTCCATGGGTATGAGCAACGATTATCTCACCGCCGTGGAATGCGGAGCCAACCTCGTACGTTTAGGAAGAGCGATTTTCGGAGAGAGGCGGGTTTTGCAATGCTCGGATATGTCGGGAAGGCAGTAAAAGGAAAGGAAGTTTCGGTAATCACCCCCGAAAGGTTTTCCGACGTGGAATACCTTATCAAAAAGTTCCGCGCAAGGGAAGGCGTTATCGTGGATTTCGACGGAATACCTCCGCATCTTGCTCAGAGAATGTTGGACTTTCTCAGCGGAGCGGTGTTTGCGTTGGAGGGGAGTATCTGCAAACTCAAATACAAAATGTATATCCTGATACCTCAGGGCGTCAAAATAAACACTTTAAGAAAAAATTAACTACGGTTACGGAGAATATTTACGATGGATAAAGAAAAAAAGAAACTTTCGGCAAAAGAGGTTTTCGACAACCTTAAAAAGGATTTTTCCGTTGCCGTAAAAGATAAAAAAAGATGGTTTTACTGCCTTTTGGAACTTTTGATTGCGGCGGTACTGATTGCCGTCGATCAGCTCACCAAAAAGTTTATTTACGGCTATTGCGCAGAACACGAGGACATTATCATAATAGACGGAGTCATCCGTTTCACCGCCGTGGAAAACACAGGGGCGAGTTTCGGTATATTCAGCGGTTCCGTCACTTCTCTCGGCATAGTCAGTCTGATTTGTTCAATAGTTTTGATCGGATTTATTTTCTATTCCTACAGATACCGCAATAACTGGCTAAGAGCCTCTTTGACTATGATAACCGCAGGGGCTATCGGAAACGTCATCGACCGTTTCGCCTTAGGTTACGTCCGCGATATGGTTTATTTCGAACTTATCGACTTTGCCGTGTTCAATTTCGCCGACAGCTGTCTGACTATCGGAACGGCTTTACTGATAATATATATCCTTTTTATGTACACCAAGGAAAGCGAAACGCTCCATAAGGAAAGAAAGGAAGCGTTACAAGATAAAACTGCGGCAAAGACGGCCTTGGACGTCCCGACTTCGGAGGAAAGTTCTTCGCAAACGGAAAAAGCGGACTTTAACGAAGGAAGCGAAACGACCGTTTCAGAAAAAAACGAAGCGACAGCCGTTTCCGAGGAAAATGAAGCGACGACCCCTTCCGAACAAATCAACGCTCAAGACCCCGTTTCCGAAACAAAGGACGAAGATGGAAAGGATTGAACTTTTTTCCGACGGCAGTAAGCGGCTGGACGTTTTTTTGTCCGAAGAGACGGGTTTGACCCGTTCCGCCGTAAAATCGTTGATAGAGGACGGACGCGTCACCTGCGACGGAACGACGGTTACCAAGGCGGGGGACAAGAAAAAAGGCTCGATAACCGTTACCAAACCCGACCCCGTGGCAATCAGCGCCGAAGGGGAGGACATACCCATAGACATAGTTTACGAAGATTCCTTTTTAGCGGTGATAAACAAACCGCAGGGGCTGGTCACGCACCCGTGCGCAGGGACTCCGAGCGGCACTTTAGTCAACGGCCTGGTCTACAGGGTCAAGGATCTGAGCGAAATCAACGGCGTTACCCGTCCGGGGATAGTCCACCGTCTGGACAAGGACACTTCGGGACTTTTGGTCATCGCAAAAAACAACGCGGCGCACCTTTCTCTTGCAAAACAGATAGAAACCAAAACAGCGGGACGGTATTATATCGCCCTTTTGCACGGTAATATCATTGACGACGAAGGCGTCATCGACAAAGCCATAGCCCGCAGCGTGAAAGACCGTAAAAAAATGGCGCCCGACGACAACGGCCGCAGGGCGGTGACGCATTTCAAGGTTTTGGAAAGGTTCGGAGATTTTACGCTATGCGAATTCAAACTGGAAACGGGCAGAACGCATCAGATAAGAGTGCACGCAAAATACATAAACCATCCAGTGGTGGGGGACGTATTGTACGGACATAAGGATTCTTTCGGACTGAACGGACAGCTTCTTCACGCCTATAAACTGGTGCTTACCCACCCCGACAGCGGAAATGAGATGACTTTCGAAGCGCCCATACCCGATTATTTTCAAAAAGTTTTGGAAAAACTCCGCAAAAACCGCTCTTAAAACGGGGAACGGCAATTTATCCGAGACAGACACCGACGGAAAGGCAGCTTTCCGTTTTTTTTGTTTTTTAAGAGGTTATCGGAGAAGTAGACCCGTCATAAAATAGTGTTATGAACGGTTTTTATAACGAAATGCTTATGCGGATGGGATTGCCTGCGGATCAGACGGTAGGAGTCAAAATCACCGTCTGCGACCTCTGCGGCGTACTGGTGGAAGGGCATAAAGGCTTGCTCGGATGTTCGGCTGAGGAAATATCTTTGCGTGTCAAGAAAAAGAAACTCGTTATCCGCGGAAAAAATCTGCTTTTACTAGAAATAACCCCCGACGAAGCCTACATAAAAGGTAAAATTTTTGCTTTCGAGGTGGAAGGAGATGATTGATTACCTCGAGATAAAGACCGACGCCGATTGCCTTTTCGTCGTAAACTTATTGAATTACGCGGGGATACCGTTAAGAAAGGTCCGTCCTTGCGAGGGCGGATGCAGAATGTGGATTCCGTCGGAAGACGGAAAAAAGGCTCTCGCTTTGCTCGCCGACAACGGAAAAGTTACCGTCGTTTGCAAGGATAAAACGGTCAAAAAATATTTACGTCGGAATTTTCTTCGCTTCGGACTTTGGGCAGGATTGGTTTTTGCAGTAATATTGTTGGTTTTTTATTCGGCACAGGTCACGAGGATAGAGATAAACGGATTGCAAAATCTCGCCGAAACCGATATTTTGCAGGCAGTAAACGCTCTTTACGAATTTCCCGTAGCAAAAAAGGACATAGAACGCAAAGAAATAGTCAAAGCCGTGACCACCCTCGACGGAGTGGCTTCCTGCGCCGCCGAAATTAAAGGCAATACCCTGATAGTCACCGTTTACGAGGAACTGGAAAAAGTACCCGTTCCCGACAAAACCGACTTTACCGACATAGTTTCTTCCTACGACGCCGTGGTTACGAGGATAATAGTTTATTCGGGGACGGGCTTGGTCAAAAAAGGCGACACAGTAAGAAAAGGTCAGACGCTTATTTCTTCCGACGTTAAGCTTGACGAAACGCTCATTGCCAAAGAAAAGCCGTTAGGGGATATATACGGCAGGGTTTGGATAACCAAAACCGTAGTTATATCCGAAACGGTCTTAGTCCGCAAAAGGACGGGCAGGACGGAAACGAGAGTTTCTTTCCAAAAAGAAATCGAATATAAAGGAGAGTTTGCCGATTACGACGAAGAGGTGAGCGAATTTTTCCTCCCGTCCGTCGTCCCGCTGAAAATGTACGTTCATACCTATTACGAAACGGCTACGGTTGAAGAGGAGAGGGATTTTTCCGAAAACGAAGAGGCGATAGTCGGCGAGTATTTTGCCGAGATGGAAAGTTCCTTCCCCGCAGGCTCCGTTGCCCTCGACAAGTGGTACGACGTAAAAAGACTGGACAAAAACCTCACTTTGGAGCTATACTATGAGATAGAAACAAAATTAAACTCCTGAGGTGTTATGAAGAAAGATAAATCCGCTTCTGCGGGTCGACTTACTTTCAGTATAATATTATTGCTTGTTTATTCCCTGGCGTTGCCATTTATAATGGGGTTGGTTCACTCCAGCATAAACGGCAGGACTTTTGCGGTCACCTTTAAGGACATATACAGATATTTCGTGCTGGCGGGGATTGTATTCTGTATGCTCCTCACCATAGAAGGTTATATTTTCTACCGCAGAAAGGATCTTACGAGAGACTATAAGCAGTTGGGCGTGGTGCTCGTAAGCGTGGCTGCGTGTTATCTATTCGCCATAATCTTCGGCAATTTTATTTCGGTTTTCGCTATGCCTCTCATTCTTTCGGGGTTGCTTATAGCGATGCTTATCGACGCAAGACTCGCCCTTTTCAGCAATATTCTGATAGACATAACTTTTTTCCTGTGTTATTTCACCGTGGAACCCGATATTATGTTGCTGGAAACGGTGGCGGCCATATTGACGCAGGCGATAAGTTCTTCAATGATGATTATTATGCTCCGCAAACACTACACCCGTATGACCTTTATCGGCAGCGCGTCGATTATAGGTCTGGCTTTTGCGGTGCCTGTGGCGGCTTTAAGCGGACTTCTGAAAAGTAATTTCGCTTGGCTGGACGTATTGATGAACGGCGTATGGGCGTTTGTTTCGATGCTTTTGGGGATAGCGTTGTTTATGGTTATCCTTCCGCTTCTCGAAAATCTGTTCGGAATGTTCAGCGACTTTCGTCTGGAAGAAATCTGTTCGCCCGAATCCCGTCTTATGAAACGGCTTTCCTCGGAAGCTCCGGGAACGTACAACCATTCCCTTGCCGTAGGCAATCTTGCCCAGGCGTGCGCCATTAAAATCGGGGAAAATCCCGCTCTCGCCAAAGCGGGGGCGTATTACCACGACGTCGGAAAACTTAAAAATCCTCTTTGCTTTACCGAAAATCAGTCGGGTTATAATCCGCACGACGATTATATACCCGAAGTCAGCGTCTATATGATAACCGACCACACAGGCTACGGAGCCGAACTAATCCGCAAGAACAAGTTGCCCGACGAGATAGCGGATATAGCTTTACAGCACCACGGCACCACGCCCGTGCAGTATTTCCTGAATAAAGCCAAAAGCATCACCGACGAACAGTTGGCGAGGGAGCAGTTCTGTTATCCGGGACCCAAACCTCAGACCAGGGTGGCGGGTATCATTATGATAGCCGATACCGTGGAAGCTGCCACCAGAGCGCAGGGCGCCGACAGGGATATGCGGGCTTTCAGGGAATTTATTCACAATCTTATTTACGCCAAAGCCAATTCCGGACAGTTCTCCGAATGTCCTTTGACGTTCAAGGATTTACAGGATATAGAGGACACGCTCGTGGAGACCATACCCAGTCTTTACCATCAGCGTATCAAATACAATATTAAGGAAAAATAATGTTAAGAGTTTACGGCGGCAACGAAGAGTTGGTAAAAAAAGTTTTCAATGCGGCGGGGAAGGAGCTGGATTTCGCTCCCGAAGACGTCGACGCGGAGGTTTCCTTTGTCACTTCCGAAGAAATAAGGGAACTCAACAAAGAAACCCGAGGTATGGACAAAGTCACCGACGTATTGAGTTTTCAGCTTCTCGAGGACGTGACTTTGCCTTTAATTAAGGAAAATTACGGCGCGGGGGACATAAACGAAGAAGACGGGTCGGTGATGCTGGGCGAAATTCTCGTCTGCAACGAGAAAGCTGCCGAACAAGCCGCCGAATACGGTCATTCGGAAGACAGGGAAAAGGCGTTTTTGGTGTGTCACGGGCTTTTGCATTTGCTCGGTTTCGATCACGAAGACGAAGAAGGCGAAAAGGAAATGAACGCTTTGAGCGAAAAAATTCTCCTTTCGGCCGGTTTCCCGAGAGAAAACGGAGAAGCCTTACCCGAAAACGAAAAGGAAAATAACGGGAAAGAAAGCGAATTCCGTTCGGGGTTCGTGGCGATAGTGGGCAGACCCAACGCAGGTAAAAGCACTCTCGTCAACCGTATCGTGGGGGAAAAGGTAGCTATAGTCAGCTGGAAACCTCAAACCACCCGTAACAAAATATTAGGTATCTACAACGAAAAGGACTGTCAGATAATATTTATCGACACCCCGGGACTTCACAAGCCCCGCAACAAACTCGGCGAATATATGATGAAGACCGCTTCCGCCGCCCTCGACGGAGTGGACTGCGTGCTTTATGTGGTGGATTGCGAAAAAGGTTTCGACGAAAACGACAGAGAACGTATTGTTTCTTACGTAAATGCGGGACAGAAAGTCATCGTCGCCGTCAACAAGACCGACCACGTCACCAAAGAAAAGGTATTCGAAATTCTGACCGCCCTTAACGGGATAGCCGGCCTTGCGGCGGTGGTGCCTATCTCCGCTTTACGGGGCAGGAATATCGAACCGCTGAAAAAAGAAATCAAAAAACTTCTTACCGACAATATAAAATATTACGCCGACGACCAGTTCACCGACCGTCCTATGCGGTTTATGGCGGCGGAAATCATCAGGGAAAAGGCTCTCCGTCTTCTCGACAAGGAAGTCCCTTACGGGATAGGCGTGGATATAAGAGAATACAAAGTCCGCAATAACGGTATCGTGGACGTCAACGCCGACATAATCTGCGAAAAAGCCGCTCACAAACCGATTATTTTGGGGAAAGGCGGAGCGATGATCAAGAAAATCGCCACCTACGCCCGTCAGGATCTGGAAGATATGACGGGAGAAAAGGTTTTTCTCACGCTGTTCGTCAGAGTAAAAGAGGACTGGAGAGGGAGCGATTTCGTTATGCGGGAACTCGGTTACGACAGAAAAAATCCCGATTAAAAAATTTTTTGAAAAGTAGGTATATTTTTCCCGGCGGTTGCTCATCATAATAGCGTAAACGATTTAAGTTTACGATATATGAGGGAAAAAGATGGCTGATAAAATTGACGAATTATTATGGAAAGCCTTTGAAAAAAGCGGTAATGCAGGATACTATATGTTATACCGAGCACTATCGGATAAGGACAGAAAATAATTCATCAATCTGCTTTTCTTGAACCCGAAAATAATCGACCGCACTTGTTTTTACGAGAGCGGTCTTTTATTATAATCGAATATAGTTTATAATCGTTATAGTTGAAAAGTTTATCGCAAAGGAGAGAGCTTATTTATGGACGTAACGGGGCTGATAATTCGTTCCGTCGATTACGGCGAAGCCGACAAAATACTTACCCTTGCGACGGGGGAAGGACTTTTAACGGTACGGGTAAAAGGAGTAAGGAAAGCCTCCGCCCGCCTTAAAAGCGTGACCGGACTTCTCGTTTTCGGGGAATTTTCTTTAAGTCAGGGGAAAAACGGGTATATCTTAAGCGGAGTTTCGGCAAAGGAACAGTTTCTGAATTGTTGGACGGACGCGGCTCGCTACGCCTCGGCTTTGCTTTGTACCGAAATTTACGAAAAATGCCTTTCGGCAGGGGAAGAACTCTCTTTTCCGAACCTTATAAAAACTCTCGGGGAAATAAATTACGGAGAGGTTTATCCTCTCGCCACGGCTTTGCAGTACGGAGTTAAAGTCGCCTCGGAATGCGGTATCGACATAACCGAAGGGGTTTTTCCCGAGGACGTCAGCGCGATTTTTTCGGCGCTTTCCAAGGTTGCAGACCCCATAAGCTGCCTTGCCGATTGTTCGGAAAGGGAAATTAAAAACCTCATAAAACACCTCGAAGCCGGTTTTCGTTCGGAATTGGGACTTAAACTTACCGTTTCGGGGAAAATCTTCAATATGGATTGAAGGCAGGGGAAAATTTACGAAGTTTATAAAATGGCTTGAAAAATATGGCAAATAAAGGTATAATAATCTTGTTTGAAAATTTTAACAAAAATATTTTATTAGAGGAGAAATTTTGATGACTAAGTACGTTTATTTATTCAGAGAAGCAGACGGAAAGGACAAGGCTAAGTTCGGCGGCAAAGGCGCGAACCTCGCGGAAATGACCAACCTCGGCATGCCCGTGCCCGACGGATTTACCATCACCACCGAAGCCTGCACCAAGTACTACGAAGACGGCAGGAAAATCAACCAGGAAATTATCGACCAGACTTTCGCTACGCTGGCGATAGTGGAAAAGGAAACCGGTAAGAAATTCGGCGACTCCGAAAACCCCTTCCTCGTATCCGTTCGTAGCGGAGCAAGAGCTTCCATGCCCGGTATGATGGACACCATTCTTAACCTCGGTCTGAACGACGTCAGCGTTAAAGGCCTTGCCAAGAAAACCGGCAACCCCCGTTTCGCTTACGACTGCTACCGCAGATTCATTCAGATGTATTCCGACGTCGTTTGCGGTCTGGGCAAATCCTTCTTCGAAGTCGTCATCGACGAAATGAAAGAAGCCAAAGGCATTAAACTCGATACCGAATTCACCGCGGAAGACCTGCAGGAACTTATCGCGAAATACAAAGAGTTCTATCTTAAGGAAAAGGGAGAGGAATTCCCCCAGGATCCGAAAGTTCAGCTCGTAGGCGCCATCGAAGCCGTTTTCAGAAGCTGGGACAACCCCAGAGCCAACGTTTACAGAAGAATGAACGATATACCCAGCACCTGGGGTACCGCAGTTAACGTTCAGAGCATGGTATTCGGAAACATGGGCGACACCTCCGGCACCGGCGTTGCTTTCACCCGTGACCCCGCTACCGGCGAAAAGAAACTCTACGGCGAATATCTTATGAACGCTCAGGGCGAAGACGTTGTTGCGGGTATCCGTACTCCCAGCACCATCGATCATCTTAAGGAAACCAACGAAGCCGTTTACAACCAGTTCGTGGCGATCACTCAGAAACTGGAAAACTACTTCAAGGATATGCAGGATATGGAATTCACCATCGAAGAAGGTAAACTCTATATGCTCCAGACCCGTAACGGTAAGAGAACGGCAAACGCCGCTATCCGTATCGCTTGCGACCTCGTGGACGAAGGACTCATCACCAAAGAAGAAGCGTTGATGAAGATCGAACCCAAACAGTTGGACGAACTTCTCCACCCGAGATTCGATATCAAGGCTTTGAAGGCCGCCAAACCCATCGCCGCAGGACTTCCCGCAAGCCCGGGCGCCGCTTGCGGTAAAATCTGCTTCAGCGCCGAAGAAGCTATGGAAAGAGCTAAGTCCGAACCCGTAGTTTTGGTAAGACTGGAAACCAGCCCCGAAGACATCGAAGGTATGAACGTTGCTCAGGGTATCCTGACCGCCCGCGGCGGACGTACTTCTCACGCCGCAGTCGTAGCCCGCGGTATGGGACGTTGCTGCGTAGCCGGATGCGGAGCTTTGGTTATCGACGAAGAAGCCAAGACCGTTACCATCAACGGAAAGACCTACACCACCGAAGATTATCTGTCCCTCGACGGCAGCACCGGTAACATTTACGCCGGCAAAATCAAGACCGTCGACGCAGAAATCGCAGGATACTTCGGAAGAATTATGCAGTGGGCCAACGAAGTGCGTAAACTCAAGGTAAGAGCCAACGCCGACACCCCCACCGACGCCAAGACCGCCAGAAGCTTCGGAGCCGAAGGTATCGGACTTTGCCGTACCGAACATATGTTCTTTGCCGAAGACAGAATAGCCGCAGTCAGAGAAATGATCATTTCCAAGACCGTGGAACAGAGAGAAAAGGCCCTCGCCAAACTCCTCCCGATGCAGAGAGACGACTTCGTGAAACTCTACGAAGCTATGGGCGAATATCCCGTTACCATTCGTTTCCTCGATCCGCCTCTCCACGAATTCGTACCCACCAAGCACGAAGATATCGTTGCTTTGGCTAAGGAAATGAACGTTTCTTACGAAGAACTGAAAGAAACCATCGACGGATTGCACGAATTCAACCCGATGCTCGGTCACCGCGGATGCCGTCTTGCGGTAACCTATCCGGAAATCGCCGTTATGCAGACCAGAGCCGTTATCGAAGCAGCCCTCATCAGAAAGGCAGACGGCGCAAGCGTTATCCCCGAAATCATGATACCTCTCGTAGGCGACGTGAAAGAACTGAAATACGTTAAAGATATCGTCGTTAAGACCGCCGAAGAAGTTATGGCTGAAAAAGGCGAAAAGATCGAATACCACGTCGGTACGATGATCGAAATCCCGAGAGCCGCTCTGACCGCAGGCGAAATCGCTACCGAAGCCGAATTCTTCAGTTTCGGAACCAACGATCTTACTCAGATGACTTACGGATTCAGCCGTGACGACGCCGCTAAGTTCCTCAACGACTACTACGACAAGAAGATTTTCGAACAGGATCCCTTCCAGAAAGTCGACCAGATCGGCGTAGGCAAACTGATGAAGATGGCTGTTGCCGACGGAAGAGCCACCCGTGCTAACCTCAAATGCGGTATCTGCGGAGAACACGGCGGCGATCCTTCCACCGTTGAATTCTGCAACAGCATCGGACTCAACTACGTTTCCTGCTCGCCCTTCCGCGTACCCATCGCTATCCTTGCGGCGGCTCAGGCAGTTCTGAAACAGAAATAATTAAACAATTCACTTTTCACGGGAGCCGAAAGGCTCCCGTAAGTTTAACAGGTAAGAATAATCGGTATTTTTGATAATATAATTATTGAGTAAATAACATACTATTTTTATCGGAGGTTATATTATGGCACGTTGGTTCAACAGTCAGAGCCGTCTGGTTCAGATTATTCTTTTAATTATACCCGTGGTAAACTGGGTAGTGGAAGTTACGGTAAGGTGGTCGGCGTTTATCAAAAATAAAAGTTTTATTACTCTTATAACCGCCATCGTGGTTACTTTCCTGGGCGTATTCGTAGGTTGGCTGGACGCGATCTGGTGCCTGCTCTTCAAGCATATGATTTTCGCAAAGGCGTAATCGAAAACCTGTTTCATCCCGCACGGGACTTGAAAAATCATAGAAAATCCGTTATAATAAATAACGGATTTTTATTTTTGCACTAAACGTCACGGAGTTTTTATGAAAGAACATCAGCTGAAGTACGAAAGAGAATTTTTGAGTCCGTACGCAATGAAAAGCGAGCACACAAAGGGACGGGAAAAACCTCTCGAACCGTGTCCTTTAAGAACGGAATTTCAGCGAGACCGCGACAGAATAATTCATTGTAAATCCTTCCGCAGACTGAAGCACAAGACGCAGGTTTTTTTAAGTCCTGCCGGAGACCACTACCGTACCCGTCTTACGCACACTTTGGAAGTTACGCAGATAGCGAGGACGATAAGCCGCGCTTTGCTCCTCAACGAAGACCTTACCGAAGCGATAGGGTTAGGACACGACTTAGGACATACTCCTTTCGGTCACGCCGGAGAGCGGGTTCTGAACGCCCTTACCGGACATTTTAAGCACAACGAACAGAGTCTTAGAGTGGTGGACGTGTTGGAAAACGACGGACAGGGGCTTAACCTTACATACGAAGTCCGCAACGGTATACTCAATCATACCTCCAAAGGCAACCCCTGCACGTTGGAAGGTAAAGTGGTAAGTTACGCCGACAGGATAGCTTATATAAATCACGACATTAACGACGCCGTCAGGGCGGGGGTGCTGAAGGAAAGCGACCTTCCGAAAGATTGTACCGAATATCTCGGTCATACCAAAACCGAAAGAATAAATACTCTCGTAAAGGACATAGTAAAAAATTCTTTCGGGAAAAACGAAGTCGTGATGAGTGAGGAATGTTTCTTTTATATGAACAAACTTCGGGATTTTATGTTCGATAACGTTTATTTTACCCGAAGCGCGGAAGCTATGCAGCAGAAAGCGGACAGGATGCTCGCAATACTCTTCAATTATTTTATAAAACACCCGGGAGAGGTGCCGCAAAACGTAGTCACCACCGACGACCCGATGGTTTTTGTATGCGATTATCTGGCGGGAATGAGCGATATTTACGCCATTAACGTCGCAAAAAATTTATTTATACCGCAAGGGATAGAGGAATAATGCTAAGTAAACTTATGTTAAACGAAAGTCAACGCAAAGCCGTGGAAGATACCGAAGGGGCGGTACTGGTATTTGCGGGAGCGGGCAGCGGAAAAACCCGTGTGCTTACTCACAGAATAATTCATCTTATCGAAGACAAGGGAGTTGCCGATTACAACATACTCGCCATAACGTTCACAAACAAAGCCACCAACGAAATGAAACAGCGGCTGAACGATATGTTGGGAGAAAACAACGTATGGATCTCCACTTTTCACTCTCTATGCGTGAAAATACTGCATCGTCACGCCGAAAAACTCGGCTATACGTCGTCATTCAGTATTTTCGACGACGACGCTTCAAAAAGAGTGTTTGCGAGAGTTTTAAGAGAAAAGAAAGTCGAAGACGATAAGGACAAAGACAGGTACCGCTGTCTTATCAGCGAAGCAAAAAAGGCCGGACTTTCTCCCGACGCTTTCTTCAATGAGATACAGACGAGGGAAAAAGACGCCATGACGATAAGCGAAGTTTACGACAGGTACGAGGAAATTCTGAAAGAAAACAACGCTATGGACTTCGACGACCTGTTGGTAAAATGCGAACTTCTGTTGCGTGAAAACGAGGACGTAAGAAGCTATTATCAAAATAAATTCCGCTATATTCACGTGGACGAATTTCAGGACACCAACGAGATACAGTTTGCTTTGGTCAAGATTTTGGCAGGCAAATGGGGCAACGTTTTCGTGGTGGGCGACGACGACCAGAGTATCTACGGCTGGCGAGGGGCGAACGTAAGGAATATCTTGGAGTTCGACAGAGCCTTTCCCGAAGTCAAGACTTATAAACTGGAGGAAAACTACCGTTCCACGCAGGAAATACTCACCGCCGCCAACAATCTCATCAAACACAACAAAGCCCGCAGCGACAAGGAACTTTTTTCTTCCAAGAAAGGCGGAGCGAAAGTGGAATACATTTACGCCAATTCCGACTATAACGAAGTGGATAACGTTATGGACCGAATAATGGGGCTTAAACGTTACAATGGCTACGGAAACAGCGATTTTGCCATACTTGTCCGCAACAACTCCCTTACCAGACTGTTTGAAACAAGGCTCAATATGCTGGGGTTGCCCTACAAGGTATTCGGCGGGTTCAGATTTTTTGATCGGAAAGAAATTCTCGACGTGGTGGCGTATATGCGCCTTATCGTCAATCCTTCCGACAGCGAAGCCATGCTCAGGATAATAAATTTCCCGAAAAGAGGGATAGGAGAAACTTCCGTCCGAGCGGCAGAAGAATACGCGACGGTGACGGGAAAAGGTCTCAACGAAGTTATTTCCGACATAAGCGCGGTGCCGACTTTGGGGAGAGCCGCCAAACTTAAAATAGAGGAATTCAATCAGCTTATAAAC
>CALVNL010000010.1 GCA_944349655.1 uncultured Clostridia bacterium | reverse complement strand
TTTCAATGAGCTTCGGACGCTTGATTTTATCAGCAGTATAGGAATTTGCTACTCCTGTCAAATGCGCCGTTTGAAGCGAACTTTGCAACACGGATATAATTCCGTTTACGCTATTTGCCGATAATCCTTTGCCTGTTTTGCAATTACCGTTGCGCAATAGTTGAGTGATATAATTTTGCAATACGAGAGCAGAAAGAGTTTTGATCTCACATTCACCTAAATCCTTTGCAATATGTTTGTCTACAATTAGCGAATACCTTTCGTAGGTTCTCACCTTAACAGACAGCTTGATATAGTTTTCAAGCCAGATTTTTAACCACTCTATATATTTCATCTTTCCTCCTGATTTTATCCGATGGCAGTTAGAAATACGCCCGGCTTTATACAAACCGGATCTTTAACCTTTTTATATATTTCATTTTTCCTTCTTATTTTACTAAACGAAAGTTGGAGGTTTACAGCCGGAACGTCTCGGGATTTTTTTATGGTATATTGAATTTAAGAGTTCGGTTATGTTATAATGTAGAAAATTTACAAGACTGTATATAGCTAAAGGTGAATTAAGGAACTTTTTGTAGAGCGATTATATAGCTATAAATTATAATTATAATTTTTTAAGGGGGAATTATGAATATTTACAAAGTTATCGGTTGGACGCATTATGATAATATGAAATATCCTGAAAGCGATAATTCGATTGCGGTTTTTTATGCGATATTAAAAGAGTTACAAGAGAAAGGTTATAAGTTCGGAGGTGACGCACATCAGGAGAAAGACGGTTGTTGTCCCGTGATGAACGACGGCACGATAGCCCGTTTTTCGATGAGGGGCTGGGGCGGACTTATGGCTACGGCTTTAGGCGAATATACCGATGAAAACGCTTATATGGAATGGTATATGGACGGCTTTACCCGAAAAGGAAAGGTAGGGAGCGACGGGATACAAAGAGAGAGCGTATATCCTCGCCCGTTTGTGGACGAAACACAAATTTCCGACGTTTTGCGAGGGAAAAAGATACATACCATGCATTTAACGGAAAACCCTTACAGGAATATGGGAAGGGGGTTAAAAACCGTGGAAGTCCGCCTGAACGACGAAAAAAGACAAGAGGTTCGGGTCGGCGATATAATTGAGTTTTGCTACTATGAAGGGGAAATGAATATATTGATAGCCGAAGTCGAAGAGTTACACCGCTTTAAGAGTTTTAGGGAGCTGTTTGAATCGGATATGGCAGAAATGACCGGTATGGGAGATATGTCCGTGGAAGAAGCCGTAAAGGCAATGTATGTTTATTACACAAAAGAAAAGGAAGATAAATACGGCGTTCTCGGAATAAAAATTAAAGTACTGTCATGAAATTTACCGCGTCGTTTGTAAATGCGATATATGTTTTTCCCGATACGAAAATAACTTCAACAAGGTTTGAAATAGTTGATTATCATACTTCCAAATTATTCTAATAATAAGTATAATAAAATAAAGTAAAATTCTCGGAGGATGTATGGCTTTCGGAGAAGTCGGAAAGTTTGTGGAAGAATTGCCTTTTGCGGGGCGTTTAAGCGAAAGAGAAAAAGACGACCTGATAGCGGGGACAAAAGCCGTAACCTACGCTAAAGGCGAGCATATACACGGCGGAAACGAAAACTGCACGGGAGTGGTTTTCGTTAATAAAGGCTGTATAAGAGCCTATATGTTATCGGAGGAAGGGCGCGAGATCACGCTCTACCGCTTGTACGAAGGGGATTTCTGTATGCTAAGCGCGTCCTGTATTCTGGAAGCGGTGACGTTCGACGTTTTTATAGACGCAGAGGAGGATACCGACGCTTTCCTGATAAAATCATCCGCCTTCCGTCAACTTACCGAAAATAACGTATATGTGGAAAATTTCGCTCTTCATACTATAGTGGAACGTTTTTCCGACGTGATGTGGACGATGCAACAGATACTTTTTATGAGTATGGACAAGCGTCTTGCCGTATTTCTTTATGACGAAGCCGCAAAAAAGGGAAGCAATATCCTTAAGATAACCCACGAGCAGATTGCCCGTTATATAGGCAGTGCGAGGGAGGTCGTAAGCCGAATGTTGAAATATTTTGCTAACGAAAATATAGTTTCCTTGTCGAGAAACGGTATAACGATAGAAGACAAAAACAAACTTCTGGCTTTAACAAAATGAAAAACACAAATACAAAGGGATTTTTTCAAAAAGTGTATTCCGTAGTGAAAAAAATTCCCGCAGGGAAAGTGTCCACTTACGGAGCTGTTGCCGCAATGGCAGGAAGTCCGAGAATGGCAAAATACGTAGGATACGCCTTGCACGTTAACCCTGAACCCGGGGTTATCCCTTGTCATCGGGTGGTAAACCGTAACGGAGAAGTGTCCTCGGCTTTTGCTTTTGGCGGCGGAAAATGTCAGAAAGAACTTTTGGAAAGGGAGGGAGTAACGTTCACGGAGGGGAAGGTTAATCTGGAACAATATTTCTGGACAGAGTAATTTTGCAAGGAAGTTCAAATAATTTATAAGGAAAAAGGGCGGCGCAAGACAGCGTCGCCCTTCGTCAAAGGAAAGCGTGGGAATCAAGGATTAAGTCCGATAATACCCACCGCCGAGAAATGGTGAAACGAGCTTTCGGTAATTAACGACATTGTGCCGTTGGAATACGCTGCAAGGCGGTTTACCGAGGAGGAAAGATTAAAATATCTTGCGTCGGAAGTGTTTTCGGACAACGTTACCAAAGCCAATTTTTCTCCGTCGGAAATCAGCATACGGAATTTGCCGTCATAAAAAACGTAATCGGAAATATTACCTTCTAAAAACGCCGTGTCGCTAGCCATAAAAGAAGTAGTCAGCGAAACGTCCACGGTTATTATACCGTTTATGCTGCCTCTTACCGCAAGGTAAAGGATAGCTCCGTCATAGCCTTGTCCGAGAATTTCCACATTACCTATGTTTTTGCGGACAGCCGTGGACGCATTGAAGTCGGAAGAGTATTTTTTTAGATATACGGAGTCCTCTTGTTCCAGACACAGGAAAACCTGACTATTGTTTTCCATCATCGGAATAATATCGATAAGTGTTGCTTTAGATACAGATAACGACTTTTTTATATCCAAAGTATTTTTATTCAGTTCGCAATAGGAATAGCCGTCTGCCGTATTGTAAAATATTTTGTAATACTCTCCGTAATCGAAAACGTCCACCACTTCGCTTGAGGGAAGACTGCGGAAAGTGAAATTCTTTCCGTCGTATTTATAGATCAAACATTCTTCGGCGGTTTCGGCAAATATTACGAAATTTTCTCCTGCAGGATATACCGATACTTTATCGGATGAAGAAATAAGCCCGGTTTTTATGGTCGTCAGCTCGTAATCCACGACGTTGACGTAAACGTAGGAACCTTTTTTTGCGGTAGTGACCACGACTATTCCTTCGGCGGTAAGAGCTGAGGAAAGGTATTTCGTCTCTGCGGAAGCCGGCAAAGAAAAGGTTTTTTCGACGTTTCCGAGAGAATCGCACAAGGCTATTCCCACCGTGGGTTTATTCCCGGAAATATCCCCGATTACGCAATCGGTTTCCGCGACTATGTATATTTTGTTGGAAGTAGGAAGCACTTCTTTCAGTTTGATGTTTCCGACTCCGCACAGCGATTGAGTATAAAGATATTCTTCGCTGGCGACGGCGGGTTTGGGTAAGACGGGGTCGTACGTTACTTTTATCTCGTCGTTACTTCCTTCGTCGGGATTTTCGGGAAGAGGCGTGGAGTCGGTGGTATCTTCTATATCGTCCTGTCCTAACGCCGGCGGATCGGTATCGGCAGGGGTCACGGTGAGGACTGCGACTATTATTATCGCGGCTACCAGTATCCAGCCGATTATTCCGGCGGCGTGTTTTTTTGCAAAATTATTCATATCTTTTTACCTCCGTTATCGATTATAACGCAAGTAAATATTCCTTGGTTGAAATTAAGCAAAAGCGTTTATTATACGACAAAACCGTCACTTTTTCGCTAAATTCGCCAGCACTTCCGATATTTTGGAAACTGCATCTTCAAATTCGCGGGGAGGGAGTTTTTTATTCAGGGCGAGGGCGATTTTTGCAAGTAAACTTTCCACGAACAGCTCTTCTTGCGGCAATACTTCCACCAAACCCTTTTTTTCGTAAGAACGGGCGTTGTCTTCCTGATCTCCTCTGGAGTTGCCTTTGGGAAGCGGAACGATGACGGCTTTTTTCTCGAGGGCGGCTATTTCGGCAAGCGTGTTGGCTCCGCCTCGTGCCACCACGCAGTCGCTTACTGCGTAAAGGTCGGCCATATCGTATGCAAACGGTAACTGGATATAATTATCGCTTTTTATGTTGAAATTCCCTTTTTTCCCCGAAATATGAATTATGTTGTAAAGAGAAGTAAGTTTTTCCAGTCCGCGATAAACCACTTCGTTCAAAGCAAGCGCGCCTAAACTGCCGCCTGTTATCAGAATAGTTTTTTTATTTGGCGAAAGCCCGTATTTCTCCTTTGCCCGTTGCGAATTCCCGCAAAAAAGTTCCTTTCTTACAGGATTTCCGAGGCATTCGCCGCCCTTGGTTTCGGGGAAGGAAGTAATTGTTTTCGCCGCGAAACGGGAGACGATTTTGTTTGCCACGCCCATCGTATAATCCGATTCGTGCACTACTATGGGAATACCGAGCTTTTTTGCCGCAAAACAGGTGGGCAGGGAAGCGTAACCGCCCTTGGAAAAAACCACGTCGGGAGAAAGCGTTTTCAGAATTTTTGTCGCTTCGGAAATTCCCTTGGCAAGGACAAAGGGTATTTTGAAATTTTTCCAGATTTTTTTACGGTGAAGTTTCACCGTGTCGGTGGAATAGAACGGGATGTTCGCTTGTTTTACAAGTTCTTTTTCCATTCCGTTTCCGCCGATAAAAACTATTTCCGTAAAGTGTTTGCGAAGTTCCGGAATAAGACTGAGAGCCGGCGTAACGTGTCCTGCCGTTCCGCCTCCGGTAAGTACTGCCGTAGACATTAAGCCTCCTCGTAAATTATTTTCTTTTATTACTTATTTATTAACGTAATTTGTAAATTGATACCGTTTTTGCGTCGTTTTGCGGAAAACATTCCCTTTGCCTTTTGTCTTTCGGCTGTTTCGGTAAAATTAAAATAATTTTTCTTACGGACATTGCGACGGCTTTTCGGTAACAATAAAATATTTTTCCTTTTGAAATTGCAAAAAGTATTGATATTGTGACTTCATAATGATATAATATAAAAATAATTTAATATGAGGGAGTTTTAATATGAAACAATTGTTTTTGAAAGCTTTTGACGATACGGAAATCGGCATCAACGTTTGGGACGAAGTGGAAAATCCCGTAGCCTGCGTACAGATTGCTCACGGAATGGCGGAACATCCCGACCGTTACGACGATTTTGCCAAATTTCTCAATTCCAAAGGTTATATCGTTGCGGCAGACGACCACAGAGGACACCGCAGGGGCGCGGTAAACGGCGTCAACGGTATGGTTTACGGAGACAGCTGGGTTCAGACTCTCGAAGATATGAACACTTTGTGCGATTACCTGAAAACCACTTACGGAAAACAAGTGGTACTTTTCGGACACAGTTACGGTAGTTTCCTTTCTCAAAGATTTATCGAACTTCATTCCGATAAACTTGCCGGAGCGGTTTTAAGCGGTACGGCTTATATGAAAAACGCCCTCGTAGGTATGGGGAAAATAATCGCTTCTTTGCAAGCGTTGTTCTGCGGAGCCGATAAGCCCGGAAAACTTATAAACAAACTCAGTTTCGGCGAATACAACAAACCTTTCTTGAGACAGGGACAGGAATTTGCCTGGCTCAGCAGGGATAAAAAAGAGGTTGCCAAATACGAAGCCGATCCCGATTGCGGTTACGTTTTGTGCATAGGATATTATCTCAGCTTTTTCAAGGGCGTTATGAATATGTACGGCAAGGACGCTTCGAATATAGCCAAAGATTTCCGCATTATGATAGCGGTAGGCAGCGAAGATCCCGTCTCCAACCGTTCCGTCCTCGCAACCAAGCTGAACGATTTTTATCTCGGACTCGGACTTAAGACGGAATTTAAGGTTTATCCCGGAGCTCGTCACGAAATACTTAACGAAATAAACAGATCCGAAGTCTATAAAGATATGGGTAATTTCATAGATTCACTTTTCAAAGCCGGAGAATAATTTGTTATGAAAAAAATAATAGTTGCGATTTTGCTGGTAGCGGTTATGGTTACGGCACTCGTTGCCTGTGAGGATGAACCCGAAACGGTGGAGATTCTTCCCGCCCAAACCGTTACGGTAAGCGATGCGGCAGGACTTGCGGATATGCGTAATTACGTCGGGGAAGAGTATAAGAATTACACTTTCGAACTCGCTTCCGACATAGATTTATCGGAATATAAAACCTGGACGCCCATTGGCACTATCGATAAACCTTTTTACGGGACTTTCGACGGAAAAGGAAAAACCGTTACGGGATTGACGTTTGAAGGTTGGGACGCAAACGGATATCCTTATAATCCCGCTTCCGCGGATAATCAATCCGGGAAAGCGTCCTTTTATTCCGCAATGGGGCTTTTCGGAGCGGTAAATTCCGCTACGGTAAAGAATTTTACGCTTAGTGGCGTTTCCTTTAAATATTACGCCGATAACGGATTTTCTTATCTCGGGAGCGTAGCCGGCTATGCCGTCGGCAATACGTCCGTATCCGACGTTACCGTCGGCGGGGATATCGCTATCAGCAATATTTACGAAAAGAATAAAACTTACGACAACAAAGGCGAATTCCAGAATATGAAAGACGAATGCGAAGGGACGGTTTACGTCGGCGGAGTCGTAGGGTATTCGGTAGGTTCGGCAAAATACGAAAACATCGTTTCTTCGGTAAATATCGACAATAATTATTATCACGCATATTATCATACTGCGGACACGGTGGAACCCGATATGCTGCCCGAAAACGGCGAAGTGGAAAACAAATACGTCGTGGAAAGCGGAACGTATTACACGAACGTTTTATTGAAACAGGTGTTTGCAGGCGGTATTGCGGGCGTGATAGAGAACGGTTCTGTTTCCGGCGGAAATTACAGCGGAAATTTAAGCGTTTATGCTAAAAGTACCGACGTTGCGGGAATCGTTGCGGCGGCATATAACGGGGATATATCTTCCGTTACGGCGGAAAACGTAAGTTTGAACGTATCTGCCACGGCTAAAAACATTCTCGGCGGCGTTGCGGCTTTATTGTCTTCGACGGATTTAACCGACGCCGATGCGAAAACCGTTAATATATACGCAGGGAAAATAGGCACGTCCATTCAGTCCGTTGTGGCCGGAGGCGTGTTCGGATACGCATACGATATGTCCGCTATCGACGCTGCTTCCTCCCAAGGCATAAAAATAACTTCTATGTTTATGGAAGCCGACGCAGGCGGTATCGGCGGAGTCGTGAGAGATTCGGTTGTGAAAGAAGGCGTTGCCGACGGTACGGAATTCAGAATTAACGAAAGTAACGTCAAAGAGGAAAGTTTTGCGTCATACGGTATAAGTTTGGGTGCGATTTACGGAAATTCCGAAATTATCGGATGTTCCGGTACGGCAAAAAATTATATCGGCACCACGGAATATATCAACGGAAACAACTATGCCGAAATTAACAGCACCGTCTATGTAAACGAAGAGGGAATGCCTGCCGTAAGACTTTTCGCCGAGAATTCCACCTCTGAATACGTTATCGTGGACGCAAGGGCGGAAAACGGACTGACTATAGACGTTTATTCGGAAGAATATACCTTGCTCTTTACTTTAACCTACGAGGGCAGCTTTACCGCTTCCGACAATACCGCAGAAACCTATCTCGATACTTATTTCGAGGCCGGTAAAGGGTTTAAGGACGGAGCAGGATACAAAGCGGAAGAAGGCGACAGGAATTTCGCTAAGTACGAATACCGCAACGGAGTTCCCGTTATAAGGTAAATTCCTAATTTAACTAAAAATCAATCAACTATTGAAATTTTCTTTACGGAAAAGAGGTTTTGTTATGAAGATAAAATTAAAAGACGAAGTCAGGGAGTTCGAGAACGGACTTACCTTGAGAGAAATTGCGTCCTCCGTAAGCGAAGGTTTGGCGAGAGCCTGCCTATGCGCGAGAGTGGACGACCGTGTGACGGAAATGAATACCGTCATCGACAAGGATTGCGAAGTGGAATTTTTTACTTTCCGCGACGAAACGGGAAGGAAAGCTTACCGTCATACCACCGCTCATATTTTGGCGCAGGCGGTAAAAAGGCTTTATCCCGACGTTAAGGTTGCCATAGGACCGGCTATCGAAAACGGATTTTATTACGATTTCGATTTTGTAACGCCCGTCAACAAAAACGACCTCGGGCGTATCGAAGAGGAAATGAAAAAAATCGTCAAAGAGAACCTTCCCGTTGTCAGAGAAGTGACCACCAGGGAAGAAGCTCTTAAAATTATGGCGGACGAACCTTATAAAACCGAGCTTATCGAAGCGTTGCCGGACGACGCGGTCATCAGTCTGTATCGTCAGGGCGAATTCGTGGATTTGTGCGCGGGTCCGCATATAACCTCTACGGGTATAGTCAAGGCTTTCAAACTGACTTCCGTTACGGGCGCTTACTGGAGAGGAGACGAGCATAATAAAATGCTTACCCGTATTTACGGAACGGCATTCGACAAGAAAGCCGATCTGGACGCTTATATCGAAGCTATGGAAGAAGCCAAGCGCCGCGACCACAATAAACTGGGCAGGGAATTAGGCTATTTTATGACCGATGAAAACATAGGACAAGGCTTGCCTCTTCTTATGCCTAAGGGAGCCAAACTTTTCCAGATAATTAACCGTTTCGTGGAAGACGAAGAGGCTAAAAGAGGGTATCTTTTGACCAAGACGCCTTATATGGCAAAAAAACAGCTGTATCAGATTTCCGGGCACTGGGACCACTATAAGGACGGAATGTTCATACTCGGAGACCCCGAAAGCGAAGGTGAGGTTTTTGCCCTCCGTCCCATGACTTGTCCTTTCCAATATACCATATATAATAACGGTATCAAGTCTTACAGAGATTTGCCGAAACGTTATGCGGAAACGAGTACCTTGTTCCGTAACGAGTCCAGCGGAGAAATGCACGGGCTTATCAGGGTAAGACAGTTTACCATAAGCGAAGGACATCTTATTTGTATGCCCTCGCAGTTGGAAAAGGAATTCAGAGGTTGTCTGGATCTGGCTACGTTTATGCTCAAAACTCTCGGACTTTACGATGACGTCAGTTTCCGTTTTTCGAGATGGGATCCGAACAACAGAGAAAAATACATCGACGACCCCGAAGAATGGGCTTATGCCGAAAGCGAAATGAAAAGGATACTCGACCATATCGGTATCGAGTACACCGAAGGCATAGGCGAAGCCGCGTTCTACGGACCGAAACTCGATATACAGATAAAGAACGTCTACGGGAAAGAAGATACGCTCATCACCATACAGATAGATATGTTCCTTGCCGAAAGATTCGATATGAGTTATATCGACGAAAACGGCAACAAAGCCCGTCCTTATATAATTCACCGTACCTCGATGGGTTGTTACGAAAGGACGATAGCTTTGCTTATCGAAAAATTTGCCGGAGCATTGCCGGTATGGCTGAGTCCTGTGCAGGTGAGAGTTATTTCCCTGACCGAAAGGACCGCACCCGAGGCAGAAAGTCTGACAGAAAGACTTAATATGCTCGGAATAAGAGCGGAAAGCGACGTTCGCAACGAAAAAGTGGGCTATAAGATAAGAGAAGCGCAGCTGGAAAAAATCCCCTATATGCTTATCATAGGCGACAGGGATAAAGAAAACGGCGTTGTTTCCGTCCGCGACAGGGCAAAAGGCGATATAGGCACGATGACCGCCGACGCTTTTATAGAAAAAATTTCCGCGGAAATAAGAGATAAAACCATTTAATACGCTTAAAACCACATAGGAAAAATTCCCCCTTTTCTTTTCGGGAAGGGGGGATTGGTTAAAAGCAAGGGAATAGGTTATAAATTCTCGGAAAAAAGAATAAAATAATTGACAAAATAAAAATAAATTGCTATTATAGCATAGAAGCAGATGCACGTCTCACCTCAGTCGATTGCGACAAAAGGTTTCCTGAACAGATTATTATGGGAAAGATGTGTATTTGCGCACATCTTTTTTTATGGAGGGAAGTTACCATTTTTAAGGAATTATTGATTAACGGCAGTATCACCGACAAGGAAGTCCGTCTTATAGACGAACACGGAACGCAGCTTGGGGTTATGAGTAAATCCGAAGCGCAGAGAATAGCCGATTTTCGTAATCTCGACCTGGTTCTGATGAGCCCGGCGGCAAAACCCGTAGTTTGTAAAATTATGGATTACGGCAAATATCGTTTCGATATGATAAAAAAGGATAAGGAGTCCAAAAAAGCTCAGAAAATCGTCGAAGTTAAAGAAATAAGACTTTCCCAGACCATAGACGTGGGCGACCTGAATACCAAGGCAAAACAGGCTAAAGGGTTTTTGACCGACGGGAACAAGGTTAAAGTTTCGTTAAGGATGAGAGGCAGAGAGCTTGCACATCCGGAAATAAGCGTAGAAGTCTTGAACGGCTTTTTCGAACAGATAAAGGAATACGCCGTCCTCGATAAAAAACCGACAGCAGAGGGAAGAGCTATCTTTATGATGCTAAGTCCCGTAAAAAAATAAACATAAAGGAGAATTTGGATTATGCCCAAAATGAAGACTCACAGCGGCGCTAAGAAGCGTTTCAGATTTACCGCAAGCGGAAAGCTCAAGAGAGCTAAACAGAACAAGAACCATATACTTAACAAAAAGCCCACGAAAAGAACCAGAAATCTTCGTAAGGGCGGTTATGTAGACGCCACTCAGGAAAAGACCATTTCCAATATGATGAGCGGACAGAAATAGGAGGCCTAAGATGAGAATTAAAAGAGCGGTAAACGCCGTAAAGAAAAGAAGAAAAATAATGAGAAGAGCCAAAGGCTACTTCGGAGCAAAATCCAAACTTTACAGAGTAGCCAGACAAGCGGTAATGAAATCCATGCAATACGCATACGTAGGACGTAAACTCCGCAAGAGAGATTTCCGTCAGCTGTGGATTGCCCGTATCAACGCCGCCGCCAGAATGAACGACCTTTCCTATTCCCGTCTTATGTACGGACTGCGTCTTGCGGGAGTGGATCTCAACCGTAAGGTGCTGGCAGACATAGCCGTCAACGACGCACAGGCGTTTAGCGGAATTTGCGACAAAGCTAAGGCCGCATTAAAGTAAAACAAACGTACTCTCGTTGAAATATACGGGAGTATTTTTTTAATTTATGGATATAACCGGAAAAAGCAACCCTAATATAAAGACTCTCAGGGCATTGTATAACGATAAAAAGTACCGTTACGAATGCGGCGAGTACGTTGTCGAAGGAGTAACTGCGGTAAAAGATTTATCCGAAGAAAACGTAAAGCGTGTTTTTATAAGAGAGGACGAGTGGGAAAATCTGAAAGGTCTTTTTCCTTCTGTTCCGACCTATTGCGTGCGGAAAGAAATTTTCGACGGGGTAGCGGATACCAAAACTCCGTCGGGAATTATTGCCGTAGCGAAGATGCCCCGACCGAAGGCGGTCTTCGGAGAAACCGTGTTGTTGCTTTGCGGAGTTTCCGACGCGGGAAATGTAGGTAGTTTGATACGCACGGCTGCGGCAAGAGGCGTGGAAACGGTAATATGCGCAGGCACGGCCGACCCCTATTCTCCCAAAACCGTAAGGGCGGGAATGGGCGGACACAATTACGTCAACATAGTTACGTCTTCCGATGCGTCGGAGGCATTGAAGCTAATTCCCGAATATAAGATTGCGGTACTGGATATGTACGGTATTAGTATCTATGGATACAGAAAAGTCGGAAAAACCGCAATTGCTCTCGGTAACGAAGCGCACGGAGTGCCGCAGGAAATAAAGTCGAGAGCCGACATAAAAATAGCCTTACCGATGAAACAAGGCACGGTGGAAAGCCTGAACGTGGCTTGCGCGGGGACGGCGGCATTGTACTTGTTGAATTGAGATAATCGAGTGAAAATCAAATAGAAAATACAGGAGGTTTAACGGATATGAGCGGACACAGTAAGTGGGCGAACATTAAGAATAAAAAAGGAAAGGCGGACGCGGCAAGAGGCAGCGTGTTTACCAAACTCGGCAGAGAACTTGCCGTGGCGGTAAAAGCGGGCGGACCCGATCCGAATTCCAACTCCCGTTTAAGAGACGTTATAAGTAAAGCCAAGGCAAGCAATATGCCTAACGATACCATTATGCGTTCCATAAAAAAGGCGAGCGGAGAACTCAACGCCGTAAACTACGAGGAAATGCAATATGAAGGTTATGCTCCCGGAGGAGTTGCCGTTATAGTGACCGCACTTACGGACAACAAGAACCGTACGGCAGGAGACGTCAGGCACGCTTTCGACAAATGCGGCGGTTCTTTGGGCAGTACCGGTTGCGTAAGCTACCTTTTTAACAAAAAAGGATTGATTGTCGTGGACAAGGGCAATTTCAGCGAAGACGATATGATGATGCTGGTTCTGGACGCAGGAGGCGACGACGTTGCGGACGCAGGGGACGTTTACGAAGTATATACTTTGCCGCAGGACCTTTATTCCGTCAAGGACGCTCTCGAAAAAGGCGGAGCGACCATTCTCAGCGCAGAAACGGGATTTTTCCCCGACGATTACGTCAAACCTGCCGAAGAGGTCATTCCTTCCATAGAAAAACTTATCAATATGCTGGATGAAAACGACGACGTGCAGAACGTTTATCACAACGCCGATCTTCCGGAGGACGAAGAGGAGGAATAAGATTATGTTCGATGTGGAAAAGCTTTGCGCTTCGGTAAAGGCTGCGAGTTTCCGTTTTGCCAAGGCGACGACGGAAGACAAAAACAAGGTTTTGTCGGTGATACGCAGGAGGCTTGACGAAGCGAGGAAGGAAATATCCGAAATTAACCGTCTCGACGTCGAGAACGGTAAAAAAAGCGGTATGAACGACGCTTTCGTGGACAGACTCACTCTTACGGATAAACGTTTCGACGTAATGCTTGCCGGAATAGACGACGTTATGGCGTTACCCGATTACGTAGGATACGTGGAGGACGAATATACCGTAAAGAGCGGACTGGAGATAAAAAAAGTTCACGCACCTTTGGGCGTGGTGGGTATTATTTACGAAAGCCGTCCCAATGTTACGGTGGACGCTGCGGTATTATGCATAAAAAGCGGTAACGGCGTGGTCTTAAAGGGCGGCAAGGAAGCCATAAACACCAACCGTATTCTCGTTAAAATAATGAAGGACGCTTTCGCCGAATGCGGACTGGATTCCGACGTGGTCGGTTTTATCGACGGCACCGACAGAGAACTGACTTCGCGTATGCTGAAATGCGCCGATTATATCGACGTCGTTATCCCGAGAGGCGGCGAAAAACTTAAAAAATTCGTTCTTGCAGAAGCGGCTATGCCGGTTATAGCTTCCAGCGGCGGAAACTGTCACGTTTATGTGGAAAAAACCGCCGATTTGGATATGGCGGAAAAAGTTCTGTTCAACGCAAAAGTTTCCCGTCCGTCCGTATGCAACGCTGCGGAAACTTTATTGGTGGACAGAGCCATAGCTTCAACTTTTATTCCCCGAGCGGCGAAGGTACTTGCCGAGGCGGGAGTACAAATCAGAGGAAACGAAGAAGTCGCCGCGATTTATCCGCATACGGTAGCGGTGGAAGAAAACGAGTATTACGTCGAGTATGAAGATATGATAATTAAAATCGCGGTAGTGGACGGACTCCAACAAGCGATAGACCATATAAACAAATACGGAACGCACCACAGCGACGCTATAATCACCGATGACGAAAAAGCGGCTGAAACTTTTTGCCGTGAAGTGGACAGCGGAGCGGTGTACGTCAACGCCAGCACTCGTTTTACCGACGGATACGAATTCGGTCTCGGCGCAGAGATGGGAATATCCACGCAAAAACTTCACGTCAGAGGACCGATCGGCTTGAAGGAACTTACTTCGGTAAAATACGTAATAAAGGGAAACGGCACTGTAAGATAACCGTTCACCGAAAAAATTTTTCAAGGCAAGGATTTCGCTCCTTGCCTTTTCTTTATTGGAATTCGGCTGATTTCAATAATTTTTTGCCGTAAAATAAAGGCGAAAATTCCCATTCCGAACCGCCTGTAAAGCGACAAGAAAAGCCCTTGACGAAATTTGTATAATAAATTACTACAGGATAATTGCATTAAGAGATAAATTTTGATATACTTTAACAAGTTTATAAATTGCGTCTTGCGTGGAATTTTTGACGCAAAGGAGACATAGATGAGAAGAATAGGAATTTTGACCAGCGGCGGCGACGCACCGGGAATGAACGCGGCTATCCGCGCTACCGTGCGTTACGCGCTCAGCTCGGGTATGGAAGTTTACGGAATAGAATGCGGTTACGACGGTATGCTCAAAGGGAATATTTTCCCGATGGATACCAGGAGCGTTTCCGATACCATTCAGAAAGGCGGCACTATCCTCAAAACCGCCCGTTGCCCCGAATTCAAAGAAAAAGAATATCGTCAGAAGGCTTACGACGTATTGCAGGCGTTCGGGATAGAAGGACTCGTAGTCATAGGCGGAGACGGATCTTTCCGTGGAATGAAAGACCTTAACGACGATTTCGGCGTGCCTTGCGTGGGTATTCCGGGGACTATCGACAACGATCTTGCCTATACCGATTTTACCCTCGGTTTCGACACCGCCGTCAATACCGTCCTCGGCGCCGTCAATAATATCAGGGATACCATGACCGCTCACAACAGAGCCTGCATTATCGAAGTTATGGGCAGAAAATGCGGAGATATCGCAGTATATGCCGGACTTGCGGGAGGAGCGGAAATTATCCTCGTGCCTGAGATACCTTCAGATATCGATAAAGTCTGCAAGATTATCCGCCAGGACAAAATAAAAGGAAAAAATTCCGTTATCATTATTCTTGCCGAGGGCGTATGTTCGTGCAACGCTCTCAAGGAAGAAATTCTCAACCGTATGAGCGATATAAGCATCCGCACCGTTAAATTAGGTTACATTCAGAGGGGAGGCGCTCCCAGTATGTCCGACAGAGTGCTTGCGGCACGTTGCGCGGTAAGAGCGGTGGAGCTTCTTAAAAACGGCGATTGCGGCGGCAGAGTCGTGGGTATAAAAGACAATAAAATTATCGATATGGATATAGCCGAAGCGCTAGCGATACCCCGTTCCTTCGATAAAGATTTGTATAATATAGCGACTATTCTCGGGAAATAAATATTTTTTCATCATAAACAACACAACGGAGGCAAATATGAAAAATTTAGTAGGAACTTGTATTTTCGGTCAATCCGGAGGACCCACTTCCGTCATTAACGCAAGCGCGGCGGGAGTTTTTATCGAAGCATTGTCCCAGAAAAACATTACCAAAGTTTACGGCGCGGCTAACGGTATCAAAGGCGTACTCGATGAAAATCTTTACGAAATCGACCGTGAGGATATGGACGAACTTCTTTTGTTGAAGAATACTCCGAGTTCTGCTCTCGGTTCGGTCAGATACAAACTCAAGGCTTTGGAAGACGACGACACCGATTACAAGAGAATCCTCGAAGTTTTCAAAAAATACAACGTAAGGTATTTCTTCTACAACGGCGGAAACGACAGTATGGATACCTGCAACAAAGTAAGTAAATATCTTTTGAAAGAAGGTTACGAATGTAACATAATCGGCGTGCCGAAGACCATAGACAACGATCTTTACGGAACCGACCATTGTCCGGGTTACGGAAGTGCCGCCAAGTACGTAGCCACTACTTTGATGGAACTTTATCTTGACGCCACCGTTTACAACAAAGGACAGATAACCATTGTGGAAATAATGGGAAGAAACGCAGGTTGGCTGACCGCGGCAAGCGCGCTGGCCTCCTATAAGGGTTACGGACCCGACCTTATTTACCTGCCCGAAAAGCCTTTCGACGTGGATAAGTTTATAGAAAGCGTAAGAGAAGTTGCCGACAAAAATAACGGAAAATGTATCGTTGCGCTCAGCGAAGGCATAAAAACCGCAGACGGAAGGTACGTAGTGGAAGCTATAGCGAGTTCGTCGGCAGCGAAAGACAGTTTCGGTCACACGCAGCTGGGCGGAGTGGCAGCCACTCTCGCCAATCTGGTAAGCTCGAGGATAGGCGGCAAGGTCAGAGCGGTGGAATTCAGTCTTATGCAACGTTGTGGCGCGCACCTTGCCAGCGCAACGGACATCGAAGAAGCTTACAACGCAGGGAAATACGCCGTTAAATACGCTTGCGAAGGGGAAACCGACAAAATGGTGGTATTCGAACGTAAACCCGGGAAAGAATACGCTATAGACTATAAACTTATGGACATAGCCATGGCGGCGAACACCGAAAAGAAAGTCCCGTTGGAATGGATAAAAGACGACGACACCGGTCTGACGGAAGAATTTATAGAATACGCGCTTCCGCTTATTCAGGGCGAGAGCAAATCTCCCTTGGAAGACGGACTGCCCCGTTTCGCTCGTCTGAAAAAAGTGAGGGCTTAATTTGACAAAAAAGGCAAAACGGGAAATAACCGAAGCCGTTCCCGCCGAAAGCGGAAAAGTTTCGGAGAAGAAAAAGTTAACCCGTAAACACAAGATAATAATTGCGGTTGCGGTAATCGTCCTTGCGGCGATTATCGCGCTTTCCGTTGCGCTTCCGTTGACTTTGGGTAGAGACGGGACGCCGGAACCGTATTTTCTGCCTTTCGACCAGAAGAGCGATTTCGCAATCACGGCAGAGTGGAAAAAAATAAGGAATGCCGATAATTACACCGTAGAATATTGTTTCGGTGAGAGAACGGAAAACAATATAATTAAAATAGTCACGAGCAACAATTATTTTGCGGTTCCGAGGCAAAAAGGGGTATTGAGTTTAAGAGTGAGAGCGAATAGTTCCGACGCCGTTTTCAGCGAATGGATAGCCAAGGATATCGCCGCTTTGAAACTTCCGTTTCCTTCGGTAAGCATAGATAACAAGGCAAACGTTACCTGGACCGCCGTCAGATACGATTATTTCGGAGAAAAGACCGAAGTTGCCTGGTATTCAGTCGATATAGGAATCGACGGCGAGTTTCTTTCACACGAATTGCCGTATAAAAGCGGGGACAGCGCCGCTTTCGCCGCATATATAAAATCTTACGTTTCCGCTATATGGACGTCGGGAATGGAATGGACGGACATAGTTTTCTCGGTGAGAGTGAAAGCTACCGCCGATCCTTATATTTCGTCGGTGCCCACGGAAAAGGAAGCTTATCTTATGAACGCATACGAAGACGGCGATTACGGCTATGCGGAATTGAGAATAACACAGGAAATTTACCAAGGACTTTGATATACATATGAGAAGAGAAGATTTAAGGAATATTGCGATAATAGCTCACGTCGACCACGGCAAGACCACTTTGGTGGACGGAATGCTACGGCAGGGCGGCGTGTTCAGGGACAATCAGTACGTCCCCGAATGCGTAATGGACAACAATACGTTGGAAAGAGAGCGCGGAATAACCATTCTGGCAAAAAACACCTCTGCTTTTTATAAAAACATAAAAATCAATATCGTAGATACGCCCGGACACGCCGATTTCAGCGGAGAAGTGGAAAGGGTGCTGAAGATGATAAACGGCGTGGTGCTTTTGGTGGACGCCTATGAAGGACCGATGCCGCAGACCCGTTTCGTTTTGCAAAAAGCGTTGGAGATGGGACATAAAATTATAATTTGTATCAATAAAGTCGATAAACCCGACGCCCGTTGTCACGAAGTGCTGGAAGAAATATACGATTTGCTTATCGAACTCAACGCTAACGACGAGCAACTTGACAGTCCGATAGTTTATTGCAGCGGAAGAGCGGGGACGGCGAGTCTTTCTCCCGACGTGCCGGGTGAAAATCTGCAACCGCTTTTCGAAAAGATAATCACGCATATCGATCCGCCCGAAGGGGACGAAACCGGAGAATTGCAGGTGCTTGTTTCGGCAATCGATTATAACGATTACGTCGGCAGGATAGCAATAGGCAGAATAGAGCGCGGCGTTATGAAACAAAACCAGGAAGTTTTGGTTTGTTCGGCTAACTCGGACGCGGTTTATAAGAGTAAAATTACCAACATTTATCAGTTCTCGGGGTTGAGCAAGAACACGGTTGACAGCGCGATGGTTGGCGATATAGTAAGTTTCAGCGGTATGGAGAACATCACCATAGGCGAAACCGTCTGTTCCGTCGCGAAAGCCGATCCGTTGCCTTTCGTGAAAATCAGCGAACCTACTTTGCAGATGATTTTTTCCGTGAACGACAGCCCCTTTGCCGGGAAAGAGGGTAAATACGTCACCAGCCGCAATCTCAGAGCAAGACTTATGAAAGAACTGCTTAAGGACGTGTCCCTCAGAGTCGAGGAGGGGAAATCAACCGACGAGTTCCTTGTATGCGGCAGAGGAGAAATCCATCTGTCCATACTTATAGAAAATATGCGCAGGGAAGGATACGAGTTTCAGGTCAGCACGCCTAAGGTTATCTATAAGACCATTGACGGAGTGCAATGCGAACCGATGGAGGATTTGTTTATCGACGTACCCGATAATTGCGTGGGTTCGGTTATGGAAAATATGGGCAAACGCCAAGGCGAACTCATAACCATGACCCCGCAGGGAAATCGTATCAAACTGGAATTCAGGATACCTTCAAGAGGTCTTTTAGGCTACAGAAGCGACTTTATGACCGAGACCAGAGGAGAGGGTATAATGAACGGTATATTTTCCGGATACGAACCCGTAAAAGGGACTATGCCCCGCCGTCCGTACGGAGCGTTAGTTGCGTGGGAAACGGGTGAAGCGGTAACTTACGGATTATACAACGCTCAGAGCAGAGGTAAACTTTTCGTGGTGCCGGGAACGCCCGTTTATGCGGGAATGGTGGTAGGGTATTCGCCCAAGCAGGAGGATATACCCGTCAACGTCTGTAAGAAAAAGCACGTTACCAATATGAGGGCTGCAGGCAGCGACGAAGCGTTAAGGCTGGAATCTCCGAGAATATTCAGTCTGGAAGAGTGTATTGAATTTCTGGAACCCGACGAAATGCTGGAAGTCACGCCGAAGAGTCTGAGAATAAGAAAAACCATTCTCGATCACGCCGAAAGAATGAGAAGACTTGTTAAAGAAAGAAGATAAAAGTCAATTTATAAAGAGGTGTTTATGGAAAAGGAAAAGGGTAAGAAAATAGGGTTGCTGAAGAATCTGGCTTTTGCTCCCGAGGCGAGGGAGGACGGTAAGACCTCCGAACCTGTGGAGGGAAGATTCCGTTACTTTTTAGCTACTTTCCGCCGCAACAATAGTCTGTTAATGCTGATGAACCTGTTATTTATTGTGACGCTGTTGCCTTTGCTGGCGTTGACATTGGTTCTGATAATAATGGGTGCGGAAGAACTCAGCTATCGACTTCACGGGGTAACGGAACTGCCGTATTTTCTTTCTTTTGCCGGAATGGGTTACGGCTCGTCTTCCGACGTTATCGCGGCGAAACTCGATATGCTCGACGTATATTCGTGGTTTTTCCTTTTTGCCGGTGTAGCGATGTTTTTCGTAGCGATAGGACTTGCAGGAGTTATGCACGTATGCGTTAAGTTCATCTGGCAGGACGCTTTCGTCACCAAAAAAGACAATTACGGAAACGACGTTCCGAGAGTGGTCGTGGAGTTTTTCAGAGGCATAAAAAAATACTGGTGGCAGATGCTTATAGTGGGAGTTTTTCTGTTCGTCCTCATGGCGGGAGCCGGAAACGCCTACGTTTATTTCGTCGGTTCTATCTGGGCAGGGACCGCAGGAGCGGGGGAATGGATACTCGTTATCGTAACCAGCTTAGCTGTTTTATTCGGTTCCGTTTTCTGTATGTTTTTGCTTCCGATGATAGTTATGTACGATATCGGATTTGATAAAAAAATGAGAAATGCCGCTATTTTAACCTTACAAATGCCGCTTCAAAATATATTTTTATTTGCGATAACGGCGTTACCGTTTGTACTTATCGCGGTGGTCAGCGGATTCTTTAACGTACTTATAGTAGCCTTGTTGCTTGTATTCGGGTGTCCTTTCTATTGTTTAATGTATGCAAACTACACGCAGTACTTTGCCGAAAAAATTATAACTCCGGTATATAACGCACAAATTTCCAGATCCAAAAAAAATAAAAAATTAAAGAAATAATCCTTTTTTTCAATGTGTTAAAATCCGTCGGAAACGGCGGATTTTTTATTTAGGATTTTAGCTTTGTAAAGGGGAAATTTATAAAATAATTTTAGTTTTTTACTTTGTCTTAGCGGAAGATTTTGGGGGTTGACTTGTCATAATATATTATAATATAATATAATTAACATAAAACTATCTTTCTGAGGTGCGTTATGTCGGCAAAACATTTTTGGGTCAAAACAGTTTATGCGTTGTTCTTTATCGTTCTGCTTATCGCTACGGTATTATTCGCATTGAACGTAAAACACGATACCCCCGCCTTCGGAGATAATTACGCCCTTAAAAGTGTGGAATATACCGTTGTGGCCAACGATCTGAACTTGCCTTCGGAAACCGAATACGATTCTTTCCAGAAATATTACTATTCCTCGGAAGACGTTGTCGAAATCAACGCATTCAAATCGGCTATGAGCGACGATCCCGTTCAGAGTTTTCTGAATAGTTATCCTTTAAGCGGTCAGAGGGTTCTGGCAGCTACCGCCTTAGTAACGATTGAAAAATTTATTTCAGATCAAGAAATCTATACTGAAACTTTCAATATAGAACCCGTTGTTTATTCCAGAAGCGAAATTGACGACGGAACTGTCGACACGAGCAAGCCTTACGCCGTGTTGCAAAGCGCTGACGTAAGCGGAACGGCTTTCGACGGAACGGTGTACGATTCGATAAATATTTATTCCGTCAGCAAACCCGGATATTATCGTTTCGACGGCGTTATCGTGGTAGGCGTTTTTCTCGGCAACCTTACGAACTATTTTGACGGATTTACCGTTTCCGGCGCAACCGACGTGAAAAACGCCAATGTGGAATGCTCCAGTTTTGATACCAGTGCCGAAAGCGGCGTGCCGGGGCACGTGCTTTTTTACGGGGATATACAGATTGACGCAAATCAAATCAACAGCTACGGAGAAAACTTCGGTATTTCCGCCCAAAACCGCACTTACGGAGAAGCCGACGATTTCAGGGACGTCGTTTCTTTACACTCCGATACTATGCCGGTAGGCGGGGAAAATTTCGTTTTCTCAACCAAATCGACCGATTACAACGTATCGAATTCGGATTTACGTTTTTTCAAAACGATAACGGCTTTTTGGATTAACGCTATTCCCGGACAGACCGAAAATAAAGAACCGGGGCTTAGTTCCGACTTGACCAACCTTACGGGACTGGCGGATTATCTCGAACTGTCCTGGTATATAGCCACGCCTAACGAATACGACGACGACGGAGGGATACTTTCCTACGCATACGAACTTATTCCGCAAACCACCGCGGTAACAAACGCAGGAACTTATGCGCTGAGGATAGAATCCAAACAAGAACTCGATCACGATATGTCCGCTCTGCGCGTTTCGCTCAACGGAGAGGTTTTTGAGAAATTCTTTGTAGTGGAAAAGAGGGAACTGTATCTCGATTTACAGAACGCTACCGGCTTTAACACCAATTATTCCAAAGAATACGACGGTAATACCGACGCTACGGTATTGTTTTCCAATAAAGTCATCAGTCCTTCCGACTGGACTAATTATATGAACGGACTCGAGACCGACTATATTAACCTTTCGCACTACATAGAAGAGAAAAGCTTATTCGTGTTTTCCGGCTCCGTCTTTACCGAAAGTTCGATGGGCGATAAGAAATCGGTCAATTTACATATCGCGTTTTATGCCATTAACGATATGATAAACGAAAGGGACGCTTATTTTTCCAGCAGGAACTATATTCCCGTAGTGGGACAGGGCGAAGGATACGGAGATCCGTCTTCCTATGTTTTCAATCCTTTTACGAGCGATACCGCGGGACAATTCCTTCTGAGCGGATTGTTTACCATTACGGCTAACCAACTCAGCGTTCGTTTTTCGCAGGGGACTTCGGCGGACGGGGGAAAACCCGCTTTCGTCAATACCTACGAATACGGAGAAAAGGAAAGGATAACCGCTTTCGATTTCAACGAATATCTCGTCGTTGCGGGCGCGATAGAACGCGGCGGCGTGTTGTCTCCGATAGTTCAGCCCAACTGGAAAATAGTAATTCAGAACAACACTCTTTCGGTTTCGCAGGACAGCCAGTACAATACTTTGTATTTAGTACTCAGGAGCGGAAGAAAGATAGAGGAAGGTTCGGAAGCCGTCACGGGATATGTGGATTCCGAAGGAACGGAATACAGTTTTTACGAAGGTAGGTTCTTTGCGAAAGAATACTTCTTCCTTTACGACGTTTACGTGGTTTACTCCAACGAAATCACTTCCGCCAAACTTACCGTGGATACAGGCGTTTGTTCGGTGAAAGACAAGAGCGGAACAGAAGTATTGCAAGTAAATCTCGGCGTTCCGCAAAGCATTATAATCAATCCTAAGACGGTAACCGTAACCATAGAGTCTTTGGTTAAAGAAAAAGTATACGACGGAACAAACGTTCTTAAAGATTTTTATGCTACAGCCGAAGGATTATTGCCTTCCGACACTTCCTTAGTAGAATTCCAAGCCACGGCTTCTTACGCTTATGCGGGTGCGGGAGAGGAAGTTCCGCTCAACATTTCTTACGCCATCGTAAAGAAGGAAGGAGCCATCGGCGCAGATGAACTTTTTGCCGATTATATAAACAGTTATCGCATAGACGAAGACAATATCAAAAATAATACCGGATATACCGACAATTTGGAAATAGGCACCATTTATAAACGGGAACTCAATATTTCCTTCGTGGAAGTCAATTACGAAAGGGAATATAATCAGACAATGTACGTTGCCGTCAGAGTAGGGAGAGCCGGGGTGGACGTAGGAGAAGACGGACTTTTGCTGACGGAAGACTACTATTATTATTATTTAGCCAACGAGGACGGCGATCTGGGTTCTTACGGATACAGAAGTCAGAGTTTTATCGAAGCAAATTTCTATAACGTACCTTACGTCAAACTCGAAATCAGCGGATTTCTCGAAGGGGAGGGATTTGTCTGGAATCCTACGTATTATCCCGTCAGCGATTTTACGCTGAATAAAGTTTTTGCAAATCCCGACGAATATTATTCCGAAGTTTTAAGAGCGTTTAACCTTCTAAGCTGGGTGGATACTTCCGATCCGTCGTCACCTGTAGATATAAACAAATACACCACCAGCTCCCAAAGCGAGAACGACAGATACAGATTGGAAATCAACAATAATTATTCTTTACCGAATTATACTTTGAATTTTGACGGCGAGTACGCTTATCTTTTTATAAACAAACTCGACGTCGATTCCGACGATATCAAAATCAACGAAAACGTATACATCGAATATACGTCTGAAGAAAACGCGTCCTTACTTTATACCAACGGGACTATAGATATAGGAAATCATAAGGAATATGCGGAACTTTCAAACGATTATCCCGACTTTACGGTTTTTCTCAACATAGAGTCTTTCGTTTCCGCTTGTACCGAACCCGGACACGAACACAACTTTGTAGACTCCGACATTCTCGGAATGGTAATTGCGGGAACGTATTATATCGAACTCGCTATTCCCACGACTACAAACTATAATTCCTATACGATAAGTATGGTTATAGAAATTAAACCTAAATACGTAGACGTTTACGTGACTTTCCCGTTCAGGGTCTATGGCGACGAGGAGCTTATTTACGACGATTTCAGATATATAGATAATATAGAAGACCATACCGTAATTGCCAATAGCGACGGAGAAATCGTTGCCGACGAAGAGGAAGGAAACAAGGTTTACGTTTACAATAAAGATTTGTCCACCGGCAATCTCGTTTTATACTCCGGATTTATCAGCGGAGAGGAATTCGGGCAAGAGAGTACGGACACACAGGCAACCGTGACGATAAATCTGCCCGACGGAGTAGACGCGGCGGGTTCGCATATCAATGCCGTGGTACCTGCCGGGGCGGTCAAACACAATTACACCTTCCGTTATCACGCCGAAACGCTTTACGTCAAACGCAAACCTTTGGTTCTGGAAGCTGCCGACAATCAGCAGAAAAATTATACCGGTAACGACGTTATGCCCGATTATAAAGTCACCGGGGGTCCCGGATTGCTGGCGATGTACGTTATCGGTTACGGTCCTCTCGGGGGTGAAATCGTTATGGACGAAGTTGAGGACGAAACCAAGACCAGCGTGGTGGAAGCGGGACAATACGTTCTTAAAGCTTATGCCAAGCCCGATACCTCGCAGGGAGCGTCCTCATCCAACTATGACGTGAGCGACGAAAGACTGACGCTTCATTTTACCGTTACCAGAACCCAACTCGAACTGATCGAAGGAATGGATACCGACAGCGTAATTTACAGCGGTAAACCGTATGAACTGCATCCCTTCAACGCTTATTTTTCGGGAATAGTATCTGGCGGAACCATATCGACGATGCTTGACTGGGGAATGGTAGAGATAGTATCGGTGACGAAAGACGGCGAAAACTTTACCGGGGACATAATCGATACGGGTACTTACATACTCGGAGTTCATTCTCAGATAACCAATACCGCCAACGTGTATTTCGGCGGTGAAAGCGAAACGGATTACGAATTCAATGTGACTTTGGAAGTACTGAAATCGGATAATTTCGTATTCAATCCCTCTCCGTCGCAGGATATATTTTATAATTCGAGCGGAAATTATTATTATCAAACCTACAACGGAAATGAAGCCGCTTTCGGATATTCTTTAACGGTGGCGGGTGAAGATTATTCCGACGGACGAATAGGCGTGGTTACGGCTTACGACGGGGTTCTGTATGCGGTAAATCAGAATGCATACAACGTCGGCGATCCTGTTTACAACGAGGATGCCGCACTTGCCATAAGCGCAAAGCTGCCCGAAGTAAATTATAATATTTCCGTACGACCCGTAATGCTTAACGTAGGGAGCTGGACCGTTACATATTACGTCAACCACGTTTCGGACGAAAATTATAACGCTAACTACGTTTCGAAGGTTTACACCTACAGCTTCAATATAGATAAAAAACAGCTTATCGTAAACATTGCTTTCGAAGAGGGATTCGGTCCTTATAAAGTTTACGGCGAAAGCAACGAGTCCGTAGAGGAACACGTTTACTACGAATATACCGGTTGGATAGGAAACGACGGTGAAAACGAGGAAATTCTTGCGGAAATAGTAGATCCTTTCATCGACTGGTCCGACGTCGGAGTCAATTCCGGTAAATACGCCATAAGAAGCGTGGGCGGAACCGCCCCCGGAAACTATTATTTCGATCATAGTTTCTCGGATATCGATTTCCAGATCAAAAAAGCCGAAAGCTGGATTATCGTTTACGGATTTATAGACGACAACGGAGAATATACCGATTACCGCACGTACAACGGTCTGGATCAGGAACCGTCGGTTCTCAGAGTGACGGGAAGTCCGTCTAATCCCGTGGAAATCGATACTTCGTTCGAAATAGCTCACGTATATATCACTTTTGCCGGAGTTTTCATAGGCGAAGATAAGGAGAATATCACAGAGGCGGATATAGGGGACGCCGACAGATGCAAGGACGTGGGCGGATACGTCTTCGCCATAAGCGTGGAAGCCAGCGTCAACTTCAATGCCGTCCCGGAAAAATATTATTATTTCGAAATAACGAAAGCCGAACTGGATATGTATTTCGTGTCTTCGATTTCCGGAACGTCGGTAAGTAAAGGGCAAGGTTACGCCTCCAAAGTGTACGACAAAACGGAAAATTATCCCGAATATGCCGTTGTTTACGAAGGATTTTTGGGTGAAGACGACGAGATAGCTTATTACAAAAACGTTTTCTATATCCGTCATATCAATACTTTCGTAAGCGGGCAGACCGAAGAAGTGGAAGGATTGGGACTCATACATCCTTATTACGTAATAAAAGACTCGCTTAATCAGATTATTTTGCCTTATAACGTAGGACAGTATTCCGTAAGTACGGTATTTTCCGACGAATACGGAATTTCACGCAACTACAACGTGAACGTGCGTTACGGCACGGTAGGCGAAGACACCGTTTATCCTGTGCTGGAAATAACCAAACGACCTTTAGACGTAATACCCGGCGACAAGGTGGAAAAAATTTACGACGGAAAAACCACTATACCCGAAGGGCTTATTCAGAGCAATAACTATATTTTCACCAAGACTAAGGACGCTCAGGGGAACGAAATAGAATTGAGCGGACCCGTGGAAGGGGACGTTATCAATATAGTATTCGATCTCGGACTCAGCCGTTTTGAAAGGAAAGACGTTCACGACGAGTTCGGTGAAGCGTCGGACGTATATATAAGGATATACGGTTCCGACGTGGACAGCGGAAACTATAAACTCGATATCAGCGATCTCGAAACGGACGAAAACGGAGAGTTCTTCCGTATTATCGGCAGAATATTGCCCGCTACGGCAGACATAAGATTTTTCGACGAGCAGGGGAACGCGCTTATTAACATTATGGTGGTGGAATACGACGGGCAGCCCCATTCGGTTGTGCCTGTAGTTACCGGCGTAAGAATTTCCGGCAACACCTACGAAGAACCCGAATACGTGATGAATTTCCTTTGCGAGACCATTCATTACGACAGCGAACTTCCTCCCACCAATGCCGAAACATATATAGTCACGTTGACCATAAACAGTCCCAACTACAATCCTACCAGTAAGAAAATCGATCTGCGTATAGATAAGGCTACGGTGGATATAGTGTTCGGCGGAGACGCGGTCCAGACCTACGGGTCGATAATCAACGCTCTTACAGCCATAGCTTACGGCGTAGGTAACTACAGCCAGTTGCTTAACGTGTCCTATTACGACGGCAACGGCATACTTATCCCCGACATTACCAAAGCCGACGCAGGAGTTTACAAGGCAGTCGCGATACACGAGGAAACGCAGAATTTCAAGTATTCCGAAAGGGAGGAAACCTTTACCGTAAAACGCAGAGACGTGCATCTTATAAACAATATTCTTTCGTCCTACGATTATAACGGAAAGGCTTTCGTTGCGGACGTTTACTTCGAATATCAGGGTAACGTTTATTATCCGACGATGAGTTTCGATAAAAAAGTAGGAGGAGAGTACGTTCCCTACAATTACGGCGAAACGCCTCTCGGCAGCGGATATCCTTCGGGAGCGGGCGAATACCGCGCCGTAGCGAATAACGATATGCGTAACTTCAACTTGTTAGACAATTACGCGACTTTGTTTACCATCAACAAGGTGAACGCCACCGTTTCCGTAAAAGACCTGACCAAAGTCGTCGGAGAAACGATAAATTTCGACTTCAGCTGCACCGGTGCGGTTGCGGGAGAAAGTATTTCCGCAGTGTTGACTTCGTTGCCTTCGGTACGTTATTTCGACGCAACGACGGGGAAAGAAATAGACGGCATTCCTACCGAAAGCGGAATATACAAAGTTTTGCCTTACGAAGCTACTTCGGACAATTATATTCTGTCTTACGACTTCGGTATATTGACTCTCAATAAGCCTCTCGTACAGCAATCCACGCCTTCCAATTCTTTCGGGGTAGGCGGAGAAGTTATAGTGGAAGGTTCCTTCGGGTCGGACGTTAGTTTAGTGGTAAGGGCTGCCGATACTCTGGAATACAGCCAGTACAATACCATACTGGATATATATAAACTGGATAACGCCGAGTTTGCGTCTTATGAAATAGCAGGACTGTATTATTTGCGAATGAGCGACGGAAGCGTGCAGATGAACGGCGGCGGAACGATGACGGTAAAGATTTACGCAAAAACTTTCCTCGATAATTCCGCAGTGGAAAACGGCGTTTACTACGTGGCAAGGATAAATTCCGACGGAAGCGTAACTATGCTGGAAGGAAGAAGAGACGGCGATTATATCGTAGTCGATACCGATAAGCTCGAAGCGTTTGCCATATTGACCGATTCCGTGGTTTTGACTTCGGATAAAAATTACGATTGGGTGCTTTACGTCGGAATAGCCGTAGGAGTGCTTATGATAGGAGCGGCTTTGCTGATAGTAAAACTGAGGGCATAAATGAATACGAGAAAAAACGTTTTACCTTTTATAATATTGTTTATCCTGATGCTCGTTTCGGGGGCGGTTGCAGGACTTGCTTCGGGAACTAAGGCTTTTGCCGCAGATCCGATATTCTCCGTAAAACAGACGGAAGAGGTGGTATATTGCGGAGAGTCGTTCATCTACGGAGGAAAATTCGCCTCCTTTGACGAAAAGGTCAATCCGCTTTACGAAGCGACGGAATTCACCGTGGACGGAAAGGCGGAAACCATTCCCGCAACGGATATTTCTTTTTCCGCGGATTTGGACGTTAAGGTACCCAAAACATATTCTACGGAAGTCTATATAAATTATAACGGTAAAATTTATACGGTACCGGTTTCTTATACCGTTTCCAAAAAAGAGCTTATAGTTTCGGCAAAAATAAACGGACTGTCTTACGTCGAAATAGACGAAGGAGAGGAGTATTATACCTCTGTGGAATACGAAGGTTTCGTCAACGGAGAAAACGAAAGCGTACTGGACGCGCCTGCAATTATTCAGAACGTGCCTAAGTTACCGACGACGGGATTTACCGTAGTGCCTGTACTTGCGTCGAGTTCTCTTTACCGTTTTACTTACGTGGGGGCGGTAATAGTAATAAACCCCAATCCCGATAAAACCAGGACTGTGGTGGAAAACGGTGCTACTCTGTTGACGCTAACCGGCTCTTTCAGTCCTTATTACACGTTGGAGTTCGTACATACCGGTATCAATAAAGCCGACGTAACGTATGCGGCGATTTCCGAGAAAATCGATAAGTATTACGACAGCATAGGTTTATTCGACGAATACAGGCAAACAGACGCTTTCGTCATCAATATGTATCTCGACGGCGATAAGGTGGATATAACCGAAAACGTAAACGTTTCCATAAAACTTGAAGATTCGGCAACGGGCAAAAAGACCTATCGGGTGGTTCATTTTGCCGACGACGGGACTTATTCCATAATCAATGCCGCCGAAAGCAAAGGATATCTGAATTTCAAGACGGTGGGCTTCGGACAATACGTAGTGCTGACGCCCATAGAAGGCGCCAATACCGTCACTATAGTGGCTCTCTGCGTAGTGGGCGTGGCGGTAGTTTTGCTGGTGGTGATTTTGTTTGCGGTATTCCGCAGGAAATATTAGAAAATTATGGAACTATCCTTTGAAGGCATTGCTGTCGAAGATTTGAGTTTTGAAAAATTCTGTGATTATCTGAAACAATTCTCCACGCAAGAAAAGTCCGATTTTGACGCTAAAATAATAAAAACAAAAGCTCAAATTTTAGGAATAAAATCTTCGGATATAAAAAATATTTCAAAATATTTATTGAAAAGCGGTTACGAAAATTTGCTGAAATTTCCTAAAAACAAGGTTTATGAAACCGACCTTATCCTCGGCAAAACGCTTGCCGCCGACAAGAAACGCGGTTTTTCCGAAAGAGAGGAAATGCTGGCGGATTTGATGAGTACTTTCGATAACTGGGCGTTGTGCGACGGCACGGTATCGTGTCTGAAATATTCTTCTTCCGAGTACGGTGCGGTAAAAGCATTTGCCAAAAGGCTGATTTCCTGCGAAAAAGAGTTTGAAATTCGGTGCGGAATAATTATTTTATTGGATTGCGTTTTGCCTGCAGGGGAAACGGAAGTAATCATCGATATGCTTTCTTCGGTTCCTTACGGAAAATATTATTATGTGGACATGGCTTGTGCGTGGTTGCTTGCGACGGCGCTTATTCGTCACAAAAACGTCGTGCTTGATTTTTTAGAAAATTGCAAAAAAATAAATGATTTTACATATATAAAAACATTTCAAAAAGCGAAAGAAAGTTATCGTATATCCTCAGAGGATAAATTGCTTTATTCGGAATTGATAAAAAGAAGGAAATTATCCGCAAAAGATATTTAAGCGTCGCTTCTTGCGACGTTTTTTTTATAATTTTCGCCATATATATTATAAATAATATAATACTTGTATTTCGCGTTGCGCTATGGTATAATCTTTTTGTATTATTACTACAGTTACCGTGACAAGTGCGGACTGCGGAGGATGGATATGAAATTCAAGTCGAGAAAAACCTTTCTCATCGCGATATTGATACTCGCCTGTTGTCTGATTTTTGCTTCTTGCGCCGACGGGGACAGCCCCGTGCAAAGCATTGCGGTTACGAGTATGCCCGTTACCGAATATTACAGAGGCGATTTCTTCAATCTCAACAACGCAGTCATTACGGTTTATTACGAAAACGGAAAAGTGGAGACCGTTCCGGTAGACGCTTCCATGATTTCCGATTTCGACAGTCAGCAGATAGGGGAACAGATCCTTACGATTAAATACGAAGGTCAGACCGCTTACATAAAAGTTACCGTGTCCAACGCGCCGATTTATTCTTTGGAAGTGGTAGATGACGCTTATAAGAAAACTTACGTGCAGGGGCAGACTCTCGACGTAAAGAATATGAACCTTAAAATCGTTTACACCAATAATTTTTCGGAAATTATCCCCATAACCGAGGATATGGTCGGTAATTTCGATACTTCTTTTTCCGGTGAACGGGAACTCGTGATTTTTTACGGAGACAAATCCGCTACCTGTCTGATAAACGTGGTGGCTCCGTCCATTTCGCAGATAGGCGTGGAAGCTCCCGATAAACTCGATTATATAGTAGGGCAGACTCTCGATTTTACGGGCAGCCGCCTTTTCGTTTCTTACAACAACAACACGCAGCGCTATCTGGAAGCGTCGGAGTTTACTGCAAGCGAAGACTTCAAACTTCTTATCGACGGGGAGGAAACGGATACCTTTACCCGTGCGGGTACGATATACGTTACTTTTTCCTACTTCGGCTATACGACGGATTTCCTGGTTACCGTTCAGGCCGTGAAAGCCACTAAACTGGAAATCGTTTCCCTTCCTGCGGATCAGCCGAGAGGAAGCGAGGCAGTCGACCTTTCGGCGGGACTTCTCCGAGTAACTTACAATAACGGCGAAGTTAAGGATTTTGCTATGGACGACGTTGCCGTAAGCGTCAATTGGAGAGAATTCGATTTGGGCGTAAACGGGTCTTACGACGTGGATTTCACTTGTGAAGGGTTGACCATATCCACCGTTATAAGGGTAGTCGAACCCGTGGAAAAAGAAATGTTCGTCGATGTGGGAGAAAATGTTTATTACCAGGACGGTCCTGCTATCGACGTGACCGAATGGACGTATAAAATTCTTCTTACCAACGGACGTTATCGTCAATTTGCAGACGGAGCCGATTACGCTTATCTTTCCGAAGATATGTTGGAAGGGGAATACGATCTTTCCACCGAAGAAGCCGGAGTAAGAACTTTCAGGTTCGTTTACGAAAGCGCAGACCGTAATATAGTGCTTCACGTCGAGGTAGAGATAGAAGTTCTGGAAAAAATCCCCGTGGGGATAGGGTCTTTTACCGCCCCGACCAAAAACGTTTTCGTGCAGAACGACGTACTCGATTTAAGCGGAGGGTTCTTTACCGTGGAGTATAACGACGGCACGTTCAGTTCTCCCGTCGCACTTACGGCCGATATGCTTAAAGGCAGCGGATATACTTCCGAGATCGGCAGAAACATTACCGTGGAGTTGGTTTATTCCGATCCTGTTTACGGCGGCAGCCTGGAAATGAGCTATACGATAACCGTAATAAGAAAAGCCTATTCTTTAAGTTACGACGCCCTTTCCAGCGTAGGACTTAAACTCACTTACGTAAAAGGCGAAACGTTCGACAGCGCAAATCTCGTTCTGAGGATAAATTACCTCAACGAAGGTCAAGGCGAAACCGTTACCGATTTCAGCGGAGCGGAATGGATTTTCGAAGGGACCTATTTTGCCGAAACCGGCGCCAAGGAAGTGACGGTATGGTACGGAGATAAAGCCGACGGTATTTTTGCGGTAATTCCCGTCACCGTAACCAACGAGATAACGAATGTGGAATTTGTCGAAGGGTTTGCAGGCTTCGGCACCGTGGTGGAAGGAGTCGCTCTTACCGTTCCCGAAGGCGCCGCTTTACTCGTTACCCGTGAAAACGGCGAGACAGAAACCGTTCCCGTGACGGTTGCGTTAACCGATTACGACAGGAACGATCTGACTCTCGGCGAAAGAAAGGTATGCGTTTCCTATGCCGGTTTTACCGTCGAGACCACCGTTACGGTGAGAGGAAGGATCGTTACGGAACTGAACGTTCTTTCCGGCATTTCCAAAACCGAATATCTAAAAACCGACCAATGGGATTTTACCGGACTCAGTTTTGTTCTCAGATACGATAACGGAACTTCCGTCACGGTCAACGATTCCTCTTTAGCGCCGCAAAGCGACGGAACTTATTTTGCTTACGTCGGAGGCAGAACGATAAAAATCGTTCCCGACGCTTTATTTAACGATTTCGACGACATATATTACCGTCAGGATGTTAGAACGGTTGTTTCCGACGTCACGGTGAGCGGCAACGAAGCGGAACAAGAATTTACTTTTACGGCGCTTATTTTCGAACAACTCGTTTCAAGCATAAAAATTCTTTTCAAAGACGGCGAAGGCAATCTTACCACTATACAGAGGGCGGAAGTTTACGAAAGTCTGGATTTAAGCTATGAAGGAATGTATGCGGAAATAACTTTCGAAGGCGGGGAAAAGAGAGAGCTTGCTCTTAACACCTTGATAGGCGAATTCGAAACTTTCGGTTACGATAAGAACAAAGCGGGAATTCAGAGCGTAAAATTCGCTTATCTCGGCAGAGAATGTACTTTTACCGTCAACGTAAGAGCAAAAGTAATAGAATCCGTAAGCGTTACCCCCGATACGGTATCCGTGACCGAAGGAATGGCTTTACCCTCGGAAAATATGGAAATAGTTTTGCATTTCCTGAACGCCGACGGGGCGGAATACGACGAGCCGTATTATCTGGAAACCGAACTCGGAAACGTAGTTTGTTCCTATGACCCGAATGCAACTTTCGTTTTCGACAAGACCGAAGGCGGGGTGGGATATACCGAACAGGTCCATACCGTTTCATACACTCTCAACGGTAAAACCGTCGAAGCTGAGTTTACCGTAAAAATTTATCGTAAACAGGCGACGGGACTGGCTATGCAGAATACGCCCAAGCAGGTCTATATCGAACACGAAACCGAACTTCTTACCGACGGCGGTTCCGTTTTGGTTTATTACGACAACGGGACCCGAGCCACGCTGGGGTTGGAAAGCACTCGTCTGAGAATGGACACGAGCGAATTCAATACCTCCGAACTTCAGTCCGGAGCGGAGAGACAGGTCAAGATATACATTTATTTTGTGGACGATAACGGAAAGGAAGTTTCCACTTATTATAACGTAACCGTCAAGGACAGAAAGTATTACGAAGTGGTGTACGATGAGGAAACTTTGGTCAATAACGAATATTATTTCCAATACGGTTCCAAAGAAGATTTAAGACCCGGATTTACCGTTTACGGATATATCGCTTTCGACGGTGACAGGACCGCTTTACTTACCGAAAACGACTACGATACCGACAACAAGGGATTTTCGCTTTACTATATCGATTCCACGGGTAACAGATCGGAAGAATGGCCCACCCAAGCAGGCGTTTATACATTGGTTATCGAACACGAGGGCGACGCGATTCACAATCCTTTTGTCGAAAACAGTCGTCAGATCAGAATTTATCCTAAAGAACTGGCTGTCTTTGCCGAAAAGAAAACGGTTACTTACGGGGACGCATACGACTCGGGCGAGCTGACCTATAATTGGGTACTTAAAGGATACAGCGATACCGGACTTACTTACGTGGAAGATCCGTTGGAATGCGAAGATAACCCCGAAAACGTTCTGAAGGCAGGATTCAACATTACTTACGGCGACGGAACGGCGGCAAGCTTTTTCGAGGATACCGACGGAACTACGGTTATAAACCTGAATGCGGGCGATTATGTTCTCGTACCGTATTTGGAAGAAATGCTTTCGCAGAATTATACTATAAAAGAATATATTTCCGCAACGTTAACCGTCGGGAAGAAAGACGTCACGATAGTGGCGAAAGACGCCACGAGGACCTACGGGGAAGCAGACCCGAGGTTCGGGTATACGGTTTACGACTCGGAAGGTTCGCTTATAGGAGAAGACGGAGTAATTACTCTTGCCGGACGCCTGAACGAAAACGTTCCGCTCTATACCTTACAGAGGGCGGCAGGCGACGACGAAAACGTGGGTACACACCGTATTTGCGCAGGACTCGAGGTTAATCTTTCCAATTACAATGTACTCGAGTTTACCGAAGGGAAACTCGTAATTCAACCGAAAACCGTTTCTTTGGACGCGGCGCAATCCGCCGAGAGGATATACGGAAAACCCGGACAAGCGACGGAATACGTTTTTGCTTTGTCCGACGGTGAAAGTCTGGCTTACGAAGAAACTTTCGAAGAGATTTTCACTTTATTGTCCGATTACGTTACGGGTATTACGGAAGGAAAGGTGTCGATGGAAATATACTCAGGAGACAGCCTCGTTTATTCCGACGAAATTTTGCCTTTGGACGCAAAAGCGGGAATTTATACCGTAAAAACCACTCTTACGGGCGGTTATGCATCCAATTACGAAGTAACCGTTTCCGATTTCGATTTCGAAATCAAACCTATGCCCGTTACCGTGGAAATAGGCAGCGCTACGGTAGTTTATTCGGAATTTGCCGACGGGGAGGATTTGGACGGAAAGAGCGTTTACGACGGGAATTACGAACTTTCCTTCGGAGAAGGATATGCTCTCGAAACCGAACCCCTTATCACTTTGGTTAAAGAGAAGGGAATTTCGGCAGGCAGGTATCTTATCGAAGTTTCCCAGGATACATTCGACAGCAATCCCGATTACGAGATAACCGTAACGGGAAATTACGGGACTTTCTTCGATAGCTTCGATTTCGGAGGCTTTACGCCCGATTATCGACCCGACGAAACCGAAAGTTCTTCCGCTTATCTGGTGATTTTGCCTTACGAATTTTCTTTGTCTTACGCTACGGAGGAAACTTATGCAAGGAAGTCCGTTCTTTATCCCGACTTGACTTTCGACTTCGGCGAAACATCTTTCGCTGCGGAAATTACCGACGGACTTAAACAGGCGATAAGTTTCTCGTTCGAAAATATGGATTCCAACAAAGCCGGGTACGGTTATTACACCGCGGACGATTATCGAGCGGTTCTCGATTACGACTACTTTGCGTCCGAGGCAGGCAGTAATTTCCTTATTACAGGCATTACCGGCGAGGCAGGCGGTAACGTGGACAAGAAACCCGTTTACGAGTATTGTTTCGGCGGACAGACGGTTTCTTCCGCGGTACTGTTCACTACCGAATTCGTCTATACCGTTAATCCCGTTGAGCTGGATATACGTTCGAATAATAGCGACGTAAGTTATAACGGGTCGGAAATCGAGGTTACCTTTACCGACGGGCATACGTCTTCGATATGTGCAGGCGACAGTCTTACCATAGGATACGCTATAAGCGTCCTTTATTACGGAAAGGACTCCTTCGTTTCCGCCGAAAAAGTCGTGGAAGCGGGCGAGTACAGAATTGCGATTACCGGTATAGGGAATTTCAATTACGAATTGAACCAAGAAGCGGCTTCGTACGTCCACGAATTTACCGTAAATACCATAGTCTTGGATATACTTATAGAGAATGCGTCGCCCCTTGACGAAAATACCGATTTTATTTCCGCGGTATATAACGGCAGGGCACAGCAACCGTTGGATAACGACTGGTCCGCCGTGGCAGATCCGAGCGACGAAAACGGCTATTTCTTTACCAATACACATCGCGTAGTGAACGCCACAGGACTGACTTCTGCTCCTAAGTCGTTGCGTATAGAGCCATATACGCTTAACGCTTCGGGAGAAACGATAACCCCCGTCAATGCGGGTGAATACGATTTAAGGTGGTATGTAAATGCCGATTATACCAATTATTCGGTAAGGTTCGTGAAGCGTAATTCTTCTTCCGAAGGGGCGCTTTACGTGGAAACCTCCTATAAATTCATAATAGAGAAAAAAGAAGTTCAGCTTCAGAAAGTAGCTTCTGTGGCAAGCAAGACTTATGACGGTAAACCTCCTGTCATCGAAAACGCGTCCACTATACTTATAATCGACGCGGCGAGCGACGATCCTGTGAAATATACCGATCTTGTTTTCACTTTTGAAAGAGAAATGTCGCTAATCCCGTCGGAACTTGAAGGATTGATAGCCGAAGACGATATGACTTCGGTAGGGTATTTCCGAATGACCGTTACTTCTTCCAAAACGCAGAACTATACTTTCGTACTCGATACGGAGTATTACGTTATTACCAGAATTCCCGTTGCCGTTACCTTGAACGCTTCCGGTTACAGTCTTGCAAAACAGTATGACGCCGAAGCTCCGTCGGCGGTACTTTCGGATTTGCGTACCAACGTGTCGGGCGGGATAAAGGACGAAGTTTATTTCGACCTCGACAACAAGTATTATAAATCCGCCTCTAACGGCAGCTGGACTTCTTATGATCCGTCGGCAAACAACGTAGGGTATTACGCTTACGATTTCAGACCCTATTTTATGGTGAACGGAACCAAGGTTTATTCCGACGAAATCGGTTATACCGACGAAACCACAGGCAACGCTTTGCTTAGCTGGAACTATGTATATTATATTGTTAAAGACAATACGCTCGACGCCAACGGTCACGACGGTGTTTACAACATCACGCAAAAGGAAATATCCTTGACGCTGCCCGACGGCGAGAACAAAGCGGACGGCGGAATAATGTACTATATGTACGGAGTTCCTTACGCCAACAGGGCAATAACGGTTACCGAGGCCGCCGCGGCGATTAACAAACGTTATACAATCAGCGACGCCGACGGAACGATTGAAGAAGCCGAACTTAAAAGACTCGGTTTCGTCTGGACCGCTCTTACCATAGCGGACGCTTCGGCAATTACTTCGGCGGGAAGTTATTTCAACGTTCTCCAGACCGATTTGGAAAACAATAACCCTAATTTCAGATTGGTAAACAATCCCGTCCGATACGTTATAGATCAACTCGAAGTAACTCTTACTCTTACGTTTACCAATAATACAGACGGAAGACAAGGGATGATTTACGGAGAACGTGTTTTAACGGCGACGAAATACGACAATATCGATTTTGCCGATCCGGACGCTTTCCGACTTGCTATGGGATTTGCGGAAGATTACGTTATCGACATAAACGACTGGATAAGCTCCAGTCAGGCAGATTACGGGAATAATAAATTTATTACCAATAATGCCGTTTATTATCTCGTTATGGACGATACTTCTTACGATTTGCGTGAGAATACCGTTCTGAATGCGGGCGTTTACACCGCCGACGTAAGGGGAATAATCGCTCAGAACTTCTTCTTTACCATAGTCGGAGCGGAATTCGAAATAGAACCCAAGCCCATTACCGTAAGCATGGCGGAAAGAGATTATTTCGACAAGAACAGTTTGCAGATTGCCTGGGAAATCGACGGTAACGTCAATAAAACCGTTGAAGAAGTTCTTATAAATTCAGTTCTTTCAAAATTCAGCGACAGGACTACGGTGGCGGCAGACAGCGGTTCGTATTCGCAAGGAGATTCGAAATTCGGTTCCTACTATATACAGGCACTGAAGGAAGACATAGACAAGGTGACTCTCGATTATCCCAACTATGTTTTAGAGATATCTTCGGTAACGCCTACCGACGCCACGGAAGGAATGATTTATTTACCGCTTTCGATCAAAAAACTGCCCGTAGCGGTCAGCATTACGGCACCGGGCGGAGGCAGGATAGAATTGAATTACGGGCATCAACTGATTCCTGCCGATTATACGATAGTTTATTCGGGAATGCCGGTTCTGGATTCTTCGAGTACCGATTACGACTATGAGGAAGAATATCTGAAACAAAACGAAGTCAAGTCCTCGATAAGCGGTTCTATGCTGGATCTTACCACGCTCTTTGCGGCTATCGGTTCGGCGTTATCCAGCGATAATCCTTACACTTACGACCTTAATATGTATTTGAAGGAAAACGCCGATTTGACCACGGACAATTTCGACCTTACTTTCGGAGAAGTAGTTTTCAAGGTTAATAAAATTCAGATAAACGTCAGAATGGTCAACAATGCCGGTACGACTTATAATTCCGACGGGAATTTCAGCATTATTTTCAGCGAAATCGGAGATATGACTTATTCCGCGGACGGCAAGAGCAGATTGAATTACGCTTTCGATATAATCAACCGCAATTCGATTATAGGATATAAAGAAGGAGACTCTTTGAAAAAGATGCTCGGACTTATCTTCAAAGGACAACTTGGTACCGAAGCCGATGCCGAAGGTTATGAAAATCAAGTCAGATACGTCATTACCACCAAGTCGGGAACGGGTGCCGTCGTTGCCGGAGAAAATTATATTGCGTTGACCGACACGTGGTATCAATCCACCAACTACGTGATAAAATGCGAACCTGCAGTCATTATGGTCTATCCGAAAGTGCAATCGATAGGCAACAATAACGTATTGCCTTATACCGCAATAAGTCTGACCGGTCAGGAAGCGGACTTTATAGGAAATATCAAAAATAACCTCGGTATGATGGTTAAGGTAAATTACGAAGGAATGCCCGACGGAAAGGAAACCGAATGGCTGGATATACGCAGAGCCGTTTCCGGAGACGTTTATCAAGGCGCGTATTATGCACGTAACTGGAGAGTAAGTTTCGCAGGAGAGGAACCCACTTCGCTTAAAGTGGGAGACGAAACCGAACTTATTTTGTCCTTCAGCGAAAGCTTCTTCAACGGAGACGTAACCAACGCCATAACTTCGGTTAAATTCAAGGCGAGGATTTACGGAACGAGCGACAGTCTCGTAAAAGATAAGACCACCTCCGACTTTATTTTCGGAAACGCTTCAAGTTCTTTCTCCTCATATAAAGACGCAAACGGTACTTATTTGCTGTCCGAGGCAAAACAGTCGGTTTCGCCTTACGAAGGTATGTTCGATATTTTGTCTGCCGACTTCGTACTGGAGATAAAGGAATCGAGCAATTACAGCGCGGAGTTTATTCTTTATCAAAACGGTTCCGTTACCGTAAAACTCGGCTTCAGGGGCGGAAACGACTACGGCTACTATTTGATTTTTGAGGACGGGAACGAAGCTCACCGTCAGGAAATAGTATTGAAGGAATACGAAGTGACTACGGACGGGGACACCGTTACGAGAAGCGTACTCGAGGACGTCAACGTATTCGACGGAAGAAAACACAGACTCACCGCTTATCTCGATAAGATAGGTTATATCGCTGACGATAAAGTCGTCAACGCACCGTCCGAACGACTTTACAGAGTTATGTTCGTACTCGACGACAAATACGCTTACGAACTTACTTTTGAAGGCGGAAGCAGAACATTGACGGTAAGCGACGAAGGTGCGAGCATTTCCGTATCCTCAGAAGATTACGTTGACTTCTCTTCCCCATCGCAAACGGGCTTTGTCATCAACGAATGTAAAGCTTATATCAGTCGTTTCAGCCTGAAAACCATGGGTGTGGGAGTTACCGGACAGGGTTATGTCGCCGATTATACCTTCAGGGGAGTAACCGAAGGCTCGTTGTATTACTTAGCCAAGGGAGAGTCGATTGAAAGCCTGTTTACTCCTTCCGCATTCAACAGTAACGACGGATACGACGGAAAATATACCTTAAATTACGTTTATTACGACGCCGTAAGCGGAAAAGCAGTGGAAAATATAGAAGAAGAAGGACTCTACAAAGTAAACGTTACATTGAGCGTTAACGGTCAAAGCACCATATCGATGAACGTTTACGTTCTCGTGGTGGAATACGAATACGGACAGACTTACCTGACGGTAAACGAGGAAAAAGTTCTGCCTTCTTACGCAAGTCCCGTAACTATTGACGCGTCGGAAAGCGGAATATCGGGCTTTTCGGGAATGCTTTCACGTATAAATTATTCCAGGATAGTATTCGATTTCGAGGATTACAGCACCGATACGATTAACGCTTCCTTGAGATTTATGCTTAAATCTTCCGACAACTTTACCGTTGACCTGCCATCGGTTACCGATCCGAATTATAAGGGTATATCGGTTGCCGTAAATCGCAAAGGGGAAGTCGACGGAACGCCCGTTTACGAAACGGTAATATACTTAGCGTCCGACGGAAAAGTTTATGCTTATACCGTGGACGGAGTGGACTGGCGAGGCACGCAAAATATTCTCGAAGCCACTTACGATTATGCCAACGGCGTAATTTATGTATCTTTGAGAAGGGGCGGAGCAGTAATTTTCAGTAAGAAAATTTACAAAAACTACGATGACAGCGGAACGATAGGCGCGAGCAATATCAGCGCCGTTATAGGCGGACCCGACGGAAGCGGCGGATATACAGGAGTATTTGCATTCCGTTCTGTCTTGAAATTGTACGAAGTGCGTTCTGCCGCGATGGGAGTAACTTTACCCGAATGGAGTGATTTTGAAGGAAACGTCGTAGAACAGGACGGTATGAGCGCAGGTAAATATATGCTTACCGACGCATACGGTACGGTGCAGAATGTTTACGGCAACAGTACTCAGTTCGTGTTCAGTGCAGACGGAGCTTCTTCCGACAGCGTCATAAGACTGGCGTTTGCCAACAATATGCCTTTCTTTACACAGTCGGCAGGCAGTTTGTTCAACGGGACTATGGGCAGAGGCGCGTATATCGAGATAAGAAATAACGACGTACAACTCAATCTTTACAAAAATACCGTTGTTTACAATCCGAATATGTCGGGGAATATCACTTCCGTAAATCTTCTCGACGGGAACGAACATACTATGACGATAATCGTTACCGAGGAAGAAACGACAATAACCGGCACCGCAGTCGTAGCAGCTTATAAAGTTTACGTTATAATAGACGGAACGACATATACCGCTGCAATACCGATAGCTAACGATCTGTCTGAAATTTATACTACGAGCGGCTCGTCGGGAATTGATCCCGAATCCGTAGTCGATTCGGCAGATTCGATTTTCCTGTCGTCAAGTCGTTATGTAGGCATTGAAGTTGTCGGAGGATTGACTTTCGACCTCAAAGGAATTTACGTATTTTGAGCGAAGTATTGATAGATTCACTTCTGGATTCCTTACTGGTACTTCCCTTTCTGTTTGCGGTATATCTCATTATCGAAATACTCGAACATAATCTGATATTCGCAAACAGAACGAAGTACCTTTTGCAGGGGAAACTGGCGCCGCTGATGGGTGCGGGGATAGGATTGATACCGCAATGCGGGTTTTCCGTAATGGCGACAAATCTTTATCTTGCGGGTAAACTTTCTTTAGGGACTTTACTTGCCGTTTTTATAGCGACAAGCGACGAAGCCGTGCCGATACTTATTGCCGACGGGGCTACTGCGCTGAAACTACTTCCGATGTTGGCTTTCAAGGTAATATATGCGGTATTTATCGGATATCTTATAGATTTAATCGTTTCCGCGAAAAATAATAGAAAAAACCATTCTCTTGCGCATACGGAAGACTCAAACGACGAAAATATAACGGTTATTACCGAGCAAAACGGAGAAAAAAACTACAAAGAGACCGAAAAAGGTTGTTGCGGACACAAACTGGAATTCAAAAGCGATGCCGCAAACAACGGCGTCAAAGAAAAACTGAAAACCTATCTTTACCACCCGTTTATACATTCGCTTAAAATATTTTTATACGTATTTGTCATAACGTTTTTGTTCGGGACGGTTATTTATTACGTAGGAGAGGATGCGATAGCGTCTTTTCTGTCCCGAAGCGGCCGATGGCAACCTTTTCTGACTTCCCTTGTGGGACTTATTCCGAATTGCGCGTCCTCGGTAATCATTGCCAGGCTTTACGTTATGGGCGGTCTGACTTTCGGGTCTTGTCTTGCAGGCCTTTGTTCCAATGCAGGCATAGGGCTTGCGTTGCTGTTCCGTCGCGGAAAAAAATTTTCCGAAACGCTTATCGTGACTTTGATACTTTATTTTTCAGGAGCCGTGGCAGGACTTATACTTTCGCCTATACCCTGGTAATATTCAGGCAATAAAAAAACCGTCGATTTTTCGACGGTTATCTTTTTTTGAAGTAAAAAATTATTTTTTCAAAACGCCGTAAGCCAAGGCGGGGTCTTCCGCGAATATTCCGTCGGCTCCCGCTTTCAGAGCCTTTTCGGCGTCTTTTGCAGTTTTAATCCCTTCGAAATAAACGGCTATTCCCTGCGAACGAGCGTAATCTGTTATGCTTTTTTTTGCAAAATTTATTCCGCAGAATGACATCGGTAAAATAAGCACCGAGTAATCCGCGTTATCCAATCCGACTCCGAATACGCAGGAAAGGTAAAACATGGCTGTCTCTGTCGAGGAAGCTATTTTTTTTGCGTCGGCAGAGGAAGGGAGCGTTGCGCTTCTGTCGGAGATATTGTATTTGGCAATTACCGCGTCAAGAGTTTTTACGGCATTTGACAGGTATTTGCCTTCGGATTTTATCTCAAAAAAATAACGGTAGTTTTTCTTCCAGACGTTTTCCTGCGCCCGCATATAATCGAGCAATTCCTCCAGAGTAATAATCCTTATATATGAAAGATCCGCTTGTCCTCGGTAAGGGTATTTTCCTTGGGAAAGGTAATGGTAACCCATATTGTATTGTTTCAATTCTCCTGCGGATTTTTGTTCGGGGGAAAGATTTTTTTCCTTAAAAACTTCGTCGCAATCGGTATAGGAATCCAGCGTTCCCGATCCGAACACGATAAGTCTGCCGTCGAGCGTAAGTCGAAGCGGAATTCGCAATGCGTCGGCGGAAAAAGTATTGTTGTTTTCGAAAATATTTTTAACTGCCGCCATAGTATAAACGGGGGCGTTGTCGGAAAGGGACAGGTCTGCCCCGAGCAGGGCGTTCTGCGAAATAAAAGTATTGTTTTTAACTTCTGCGGCATCGTAATTTACGCTGCCGCTTCTCGGAATGTAAGTGGATAGGCATAACAGTACCACGATAACGACAAGGCATACCGCCGCAGTCAGCGTAACGGCTACCGCTTTGTGATGAAGAAAGAATTTTTTTAACTTAATCCCCATAAAACCTCGTAAAACAATGTGCATTCTTGCAAAAATAATTATATCGTCGGGAGTGATTTTTGTCAAACCGACATAAATTCGATTTAGGGGGTTAAAAATGTTTTTTTGCAAGTTTACGGCTTTTTTGCCATTGAAATTAAAAGTCCGCTATGATATAATAAATTAAAGCAGATTTTTCGGAGGGATTTTTTCAATGTTTACGGGATACAGTTTTGCTTTGGAATATAAGTTGGGCGATAAAATCGTCAGATTTAACGGCAAAAGCAGTGAATTATACGAAATAGAAGAAAACGTTCGCCCAAACGGGCTGGAGATTACCATAATTCCCAAAACGTCTCTCGCCGTGGTTTCCGCTTACGTCGATTTTGATTTTGCTTATGCGTTAAGCGACAAGGTCTATGTGAACGGATATCAATCCTGGTCCACGTCCAGAGAATATACTGCCGAAGACGTACAACCCGGACTTATGGGACTCGGAAAATATCCCCCCGTAAGGAATTATTGTCGCATATTCGGCGATTACGATTTTCAGACTTACTCGGGTAAAAAAGGAAAGTTCCACAGTTATTCCTATACTTACGTAAAAAGAGGGGAGAAAATATATTTGTTCGGTTCCCTTTCCGAAAAAAGCGGATTTACCGTGTTCCGCCACGATATGGCGGCGGACAGGATTTCGGTACAGAAAGACGTAGAAGGAGTTATGCTCGAGGAAGGGCAGCCTTACGTGCTTCATTCTATCTATTGGCTTGAAGGTTCTTATAACGACGTTTTCGACAAGTATTTCGATGCGGCAGGGATAAAGAAACCCCGTTTCGGCAGGATGAAGGGTTATACTTCCTGGTATAATTATTACGGCGGAATTACCGAAGAAATACTGAGTCGGGATCTGGAAGGGTTGGCTACGATGGGAGACAAAGCGGATATTTTCCAGATAGACGACGGTTACCAGACAGCGGTAGGAGACTGGCTTACCGTCAAAGAAAAAAAATTCCCCAGAGGTATGAAGTATCTTGCCGACAAAATTCATTCTTATGGATATAAGGCGGGATTGTGGCTGGCCCCGTTCAACGCGCAGAAGTCCTCCAAAGTAGTTAAAAATCATCCCGACTGGTTGATTAAAGGAGAGGACGGTAAACCCGAAACGGGTAGTATAGCCTGGGGAGGCGCTTATACTCTCGATCTCTATAATCCCGAAGCGAAAGAATATATTCGCGAAGTTTTCAGATGCGTATTCGACGAATGGGGATTCGATATGGTAAAACTCGATTTTCTCTATTCCGAATGTCATACTCCGCGTAACGGGAAAAGCAGAGGTACCATTATGACCGAAGCGATGGAATTTTTAAGAGAATGTGCGGGGGATAAAATTATATTGGGATGCGGAGTTCCGCTTTTCCCTGCCTTCGGAACGGTAGATTTTTGCCGTATTTCCAGCGATGTGGGTAAGTCTTTCAAAGATCCGTTTTACGTTAAGCACAGCAATCAGGAAATTGTCAGCACCAAGAGCGCTATGAACAACACGATTTTCCGTCGTCACCTGGACGGAAGGGCTTTTATTAACGACCCCGACGTATTTTACCTCCGTGAAAACGATCTCTTCGGAAAAGACAAGCTATTTCTTCGCAGCGGTTATCTGAAGTTTACCGAGGAACAGAAATCTCTCCTTGCCAAGGTGAATTCGATGTGTGCCAACGTCTTGTTCGTATCCGACAACGTAGGCGGATACGGCGCCGAGCAGAGAAGAGCTTTGGAGAAACTTTTCGGAGAAGAAAACAGGACTGTCGTAGACGCTTCTTACGTCGGAAAAGATTGCATTTCGATAACGTATCTCGAGGGTACGGAACTCTATAAGCTGGATTTCAATACAATTACCGGCGAAAATAAAACGGTAAGGGCGGACTGAAAAATATCTTGTTTTTAGAAAAAGAACGGCTCCCAAAGGAGCCGTTTTGTTTTTTCAGGAACGGGTTAATCTATCCTACGGCTTTGAAATGTCGTTTTTCCCAGGAGCGGGAGAGATACAATCCTACCGAAAGGGCGGTACCTATTACCCAGCCTATAGGCCAGGAGATACAAACTCCGAGGAAACCTAACGAAGGGGCGAGGATATAAGACAGAGCCACTCTCAATATAAGGTCGGCAAAAGTCGAAACCATAAACTGGAACAGGCACCCGGCGCCTTTTATAACTCCGTCGGTGGAGGTTTTTATGGCGATGAAAACATAGAAAGGACAGGTTATCCATAAAAACTGCGAGCCTGTAGCTATTACTTCGGATACGGAAATCGTCCCACTCGTTTCCGAGGAATTTACGAACAATTCCACCAGTTGATTTGCCAAAGGCGCCACGATAGCCACTATGCACAGCGAAAACCCTATCAGTATCAAAGCGGCGGAGTACATTCCTTTTTTAACTCTTTTTATATCGCCTGCGCCGAGGTTCTGAGCGGTGAAAGAGGCTATGGCGTTTGCGACGGTAACTATGCAGGAAATACAGAAGGTGTTTATTTTCATTGCGGCGGTATATGCGGCAATAGTCTGTTCTCCGAAACCGTTGATCAGGTTCTGCACGAAAAGTTGTCCTACCGAAACGAAAGATTGCTGACATACTCCGGGAAATGCCATTAAGATTATGGATTTCAATATACGGGTGGAAAAAATTTTTTTGAAGTCGAAACCCGGGTGAGAAGGGACGGGGTCGGTCACGATGAGTTTTTTAAGTCTTACCAAAACAAGTATAAGGGAAATTATACCTGCGAAAGCCTGCGCTATAAGAGTAGCCAAGGCAAGTCCCGTTACTCCCATGGGTTTGGCGAGGGCTATATCGAGCCCTACGTTTCCTACCGAAGAGCAGATGAGGAGAACGAGGGGCGTTACGCTGTCGCCCATACCGGTAAAAACAGCGTTGGAAGCATTATAAATAAAAACGAAAACCAATCCCAACGTGTAAATTTCCAGATAGGAAACGCTGTCGGAAAAAATACTCTGAGGCGTATCGAGCAAGTTTACCAACGGAGCCGAAATAAAATATCCCACCAACGTCAGAACCGCCGCCAATAAGAACATAAAAATAAGGGCGGTATAAGAGGTAGTTTTGACCGACGAGAATTTTTCCTGACCGAAGAAACTTGCACAGACTACGCTTATACCTCCGCTGCATCCTACGGCTATTGCTACATAAATCATCGTAACGGGCGTAGATACGCCTACTGCGGCAAGCGCGTTGTTGGAAATCATATTTCCTGCGATGATACTGTCCGCCATATTATACAGTTGCTGAAAAACCATACTCAACAGAAGCGGCAGGCTGAATTTTACGATAACTTTGGAAGGATTGCCTTTAGTCAAGTCTTTGATCATGATACACCTTTTACAAAAGGAATTATATTCCTCCGAAAAAAAGAAGTAAAGTTTTTTGAGGGGCTTATATGTTCATGAACGAGAAAAAAATTTTGATAATTCGCTTACGGGTTCATATACTATTTAATATGAACAAGCAGAGAATGGAATTTTCAAGCGACCGACGTATAGAAAACTATCTCGAAAGTATTTTTACCCAATGCAATATCACATTTATGAAAGACTCCGAAAAAGGGAAAACCGCTTATTCTTTTTTTGCGGATAAAGACGCCAAGGACTCCCTTATTACGGGCGTACTCGTAAATTTTTATAAAATGAAAGAACTCATTTCGGCTTTAGGAGAGAAAGACGAAAGAGCTTTCGACGCACTACTGGGTGCGCTTATAGGGTTCGGGCAGGAAGAAGATAAGGAAAAAATAGAAAAAGCTTTGCGTAAAGCCGACGTTGTCAATCTCGACGGTTTTTATAATTTTCTTTTGGACGAAGTCAGGGAAGACTGGAACAATTTAGCCCTCCTTAGCTCAAAACTATACGCGCAATGCGAAACGGAAGAGGACGTTTATGCGTTAAGCATATTTATGTTAGGGATGGACGACACGATCAACGCGGTAATGATTATGGATTCGGCGCAAAGACTTTTCTGGGAAAAAAGCGGTACGGGGATAGAAATAGTTCCGTATTACGGGAACAAGGAAAGAGATACCATAATAACCATTTTAAGTCACCGTCCGTCCGACGTCGTGGTAAAAGATCCCTCCGTAGTTCCCGAAAGCGTTTTAAGCGTAATAAAATCCCTCGGAGAATAAAAAATCCGGTTTTTCCGATTATAAAAAACATTGACAAAGATATAATTTTATAGTATTATCAAAAAGTAAAGATAATTTTTACATTTCCGTAATATATTATTTTTACCGAGTTCCGAAAATTGTTTCCCAAAACCGTTCCGAATTTGATTTTACCCTAAGGATTTTATATTTTTCAGAACTGAAGACACAGGGATATAAGATATATTTTATATAAGCCTGATTTTGGAGGATTTTAATGGATTTAGTTTATGACAAAAAAAGTCTTGAAGAAATGACTATACACGTTTTGCGCGTAATCGGCAGAGAAATAGGAGTGGAGTCGCCCACCAGCAAAAAAAAGGAGGAACTCATAAACGCTATTCTGAAAAAAGTCGAAAGCGGTAAAAGCGGTTCGTCCGAAGTCAAATCGCAATCGAAGCCCCACAAAGGCAGACCTCCGAAAGGGGGATCTTTACTTATTTTTAACGACGTAGGAGCGTCTTTCCGCCCCAAAGAGGAAAGCGATACCGAAGACGGGAAAAAATGCGAAGTAAAAATACTCGAAGGAATAACCAGAGATTTAAGCGACGCTTTCGTAGAGGAAAAAGAGCCTCCGAAAAAACCTTTTTACAAGAAAAACAATTTTAAGGATAACGACGGAAAAGATTATCGCAGAAAAAGAGAAACGTTTCAGGAGGAATCCAGAGAAGATAAAGAGCCAAAGAAAGAAGGGAAAGATAGCGAGGAAGAAACGATTATCGCGCCGGAATTCAGAGAAGGCGTCTTGGAAATAATGCCCGACGGATACGGATTTTTGCGTGCCAAAAATTATGAATCCGGTACGAGCGACGCATACGTTTCCGCACAAAAAATAAAAAAATGCGGACTCAGAAAAGGCGATTACGTGAAAGCCGAAGCCCGTCAGACTTGCGAAAACCGCCCTGCGGGAGTGGTAAACGTGCTGGAGGTTAACGGTTTGTCGCCGGAAGCGGCTTTCGGAAGAAAGAATTTCGACGCCCTTACGCCCATCTATCCCGACGTCCGCTATAAACTGGAACTTCCGGGAAAAAACAACGATTTTGCCATTCGGTCCATCGATCTTATCGCGCCTATAGGTAAAGGGCAAAGAGCAATGATAGTTTCTCCGCCCAAAGCGGGAAAAACCACCCTTCTTAAGAAAATAGCCAACAGTATTTCGGCAAATTATTCCGAAGCGCATCTTATAGTTTTGCTTATAGACGAACGCCCCGAAGAAGTCACCGATATGCAACGGTCGATTGCGGGCGAAGTGGTGTACTCCACTTTCGACGAAATGCCGGAACATCATACCAAGGCTGCAGAGCTGGTTCTGGAGAGAGCCAAGAGATTGGTGGAACTCGGTAAAGACGTGGTTATTTTAATGGATAGTCTGACCAGACTTGCCCGAGCCTATAACTTGACCATATCTCCGACGGGAAGAACTTTGTCGGGAGGTATAGACCCGGGAGCTTTGCACAGTCCGAAACGCTTTTTCGGAGCCGCAAGGAATATCGAAAACGGCGGAAGTCTGACCATAATCGCCACCGCTCTCGTTGATACGGGAAGCAGAATGGACGACGTAATTTACGAAGAATTCAAAGGAACGGGCAATATGGAAATACATCTCGACCGTCGTTTGAGCGAAAAACGTATTTTCCCTGCCATCGACCTATACCGCAGCGGTACGAGAAGGGAAGAACTTCTCCTCGATCAGAGCGAGCTCCAGGGTATCTGGGCTATCAGAAAACTTCTCAGCGCAGGCGAGAGTGCCGACGCCACCGAAAACCTTATCAATATGCTTGTCAAGAGTAAAACCAACAAGGAATTTATCGAACAACTTAATCTGCAGATCATGGCAATGCAGAAACAAGGTTATATAATGTAGAAGTCTCGGAGGGAATAGGATAAAAAATCCTTAAATCCCTCCTATGTCCTTGACAGGGCAAAAAAAAATATATATAATAGGTGTGCTGTCTGGGTATGGCGCAGTTTGGTAGCGCGCTTGAATGGGGTTCAAGAGGCCGGAGGTTCAAATCCTCTTACCCAGACCAACGTCGCCGCAAGGCGTATTCTGAAAGAAAGTCGGACAAA
>CALVNL010000009.1 GCA_944349655.1 uncultured Clostridia bacterium | reverse complement strand
GAAAAAGGAAAAGATGCCGTCTTATCTTCTCTTTGCCCGCCTGTCCGCCCGTTCAAATCCCTTAACTATCCGTTAACAAACAAGAAGCAACGGTATTAACCGTTGCTTCTTACAGAGCCTCTTGGTCCCGAACCTCGTCGCCGTAAGCCCTTTTCGGGAGCTTTGCTCCTCAATGGAGCAAAACTCCCGGTTTCAAGCTTCGGCTCCTCTTCCCCTTAAAGCGGATTGTCGCTTTACGGGGGGCCCCTTCTTCGGCGCGCTTGTTTCTTGACCAAGAGGCGGTATCAATTCTGTCGGAGCAAACAAAAAGCAACGGTATTTAACCGTTGCTTCTTGTTTGGTCGAGGAGACGGGATTTCCTCGCACTCTCGCTATCGCTCGCCGACAGGCCTGGGCGGTTTGACAGCATACTATGCTGTCAATTACGGCGGCATATTCCTTATATCCTTTTGTGCCGCCTATCCGCCCGTTCAAATCCCGTAACTATCCGTTAACAAACAAGAAGCAACGGTATTTAACCGTTGCTTTTTGTTTGGTCGAGGAGACGGGATTTGAACCCACGGCCTCTTGGTCCCGAACCAAGCGCGCTACCAAACTGCGCTACTCCTCGTCCTTCCGTTCTGTTATTATAACAGAAGATACCGCATTATGCAAGAATATTTCTTATCTTATTCCTTGATAAACCCGTTCATCATTGCTACGCATACCGCTTTTCCCTTGTCGTCGCAAACCGTCACTTCGTGTACGCAGTTGTGACGATGGCGGGATATTTCCTGGCTCGAAGCCGTGATAAACGCCGTATCCCTGCAAGGAGCAAGATACGTTATCGTAGCCGAACTCGTCACGGTCACCGGATGTATACAGTTAGCCAGCACCGCAAAAGCAAAGTCCGCTATCGTAAACAACATTCCCCCCTGCACAGAGTCCCCTGCATTCAGCGCCCTGTCTTCTATAGCCGCCTTTACAAGCGATCTCTCTCCGTCGCAGTCGATTATTTCTATCCCGTTGTAGCAGACAAATCTGTCCATTTTGAAAAATTCTTTCAGTTCGTTTAAGGTTTTCAATGTCTGTATCTCCTTTTTTCCTATATATTATATACTTTCAGCGAGAGAAAAGCAAACGACAAGGACGCTTTGTTTGACTTCTTGCCTTATAAAGTGATAACATTTTATATATCGGCTGACTTAGCCGTTTCGGAGGTCGTTATGTTCAACGAAAAAATGTACGAATTGGGAAGCAAGCGTTCGGTTATAAGAGAATTGTTCGAACTCGGAAAAAAAAGAGCCGCAGAATTCGGCGCCGATAAAGTGTTCGACTTTTCTTTAGGTAACCCCAACGTCCCCGCTCCCGCCGCAGTAAACGAAACGATAAAAAATATCCTTGACGAAATGCCGAGTACGGTAATACACGGTTACACCTCCGCTCAGGGCGACGCAGGAACGAGAAAAGCCGTCGCCGATTACATAAACGAACGCTTCGGCTGTTCGGTAAACGCCGACAACATCTATATGACGTGCGGAGCGGCGGCGTCGCTTACCATATCCTTGAAAGCCCTCTGCTCCAAAGATACCGACGAAGTGGTAATATTTGCTCCGTACTTCCCCGAGTACACCGTCTTTATAGCCAACGCAAACGCTCGGTACGTTTCCGTCCCCGCTTTGTCCGTAACATTCCAACCCGATCTCGCTGCTTTCGCTAAATCAGTCACCGCCGACACGAGAGCCGTTATCATCAACTCCCCCAACAATCCTTCGGGAGTGGTTTATACCGAAGAGACCGTAAAGGCTATATGCTCGATTTTGGGTGCTAAAAGTAAGGAATTCGGTAACCCGATTTATATAATTTGTGACGAACCGTATCGGGAACTTGTTTACGACTCGGTAAACGTCCCCTACCTTATGAACTATTACGACGACGTACTGGTCTGTTATTCTTACAGTAAGTCTTTAAGTCTTCCCGGAGAAAGGATAGGCTACATAGCCGTTTCGCCGAAAGCAAAAGACTCCGCTTCCGTCTACGCCGCAGTCTGCGGAGCGGGGCGTTCTCTCGGCTACGTCTGCGCCCCTTCTCTTATGCAGGAAGTGGTCAAACGCTGTCTTAAGGAAAAACCCGATATCGAGTCATACAAAGCCAACCGCGATTTACTTTATAACTCGCTTACCGAATACGGTTACGACTGCGTCAAACCCGACGGAGCGTTTTATCTTTTCGTTAAAATCCTCGGCGACGACGAAGAGGAATTCTGCCGTAGAGCCTCCGATAGAGGTTTGTTGCTGGTGCCGGGCGCGGGATTTGCTTCCCCCGGTTACGTCAGGATAGCTTATTGCGTTTCCACCGACACCATACGCCGTTCCCTCCCCGAATTCGAGTCCCTCGCCAAATCTTACCGCTAAATGCGTTGCGTAGGGTTTCCTCCGTTTTTCGACGGGGAAAGCAAATTGCTGATCTTAGGTAGTTTCCCCAGTGTGAAATCCAGAGAAACCAACTTTTACTACGGGCATAAGCAAAACCGTTTCTGGAAAATTCTCGCTGCTTTTTTCGGGGAAAATTCTCCCGTTTCGGTGGAGGAAAAAAAGTCTTTTCTGAAAAAGCACGATATTGCGCTTTGGGACACGGTAACGGAATGCGATATAGAAGGGTCGCTGGACTCTGCTATCAAAAATCCCGTAGTGGCAAATCTTTACGAAGTTCTGAATAACGCTGAAATAAAAAGGATCTTCACCAACGGGGGAAAATCCTTTTCTCTTCTGAAACGATATTACCCTGAACTTGTCGTTCTTACCGACGCATTGCCGTCCACCAGCCCTGCCAACGTCCGTTCTCCCGAAAAAGAATGGTTCGAGGCGTTGGAAAAGGTGTTCAAGAAATAGTCTTCTTACCGCACCGTTTTACAGATACCTGTTTGCGGATATGAAATAACTTTGTCTGGTTGCGGATATTTTTTCTATGACTGCATAGTCCGACGCGGTGTGAAGGATATAGCCGTCTCCTAAGTACAGCGCTACGTGTCCCACTCTTTCTATACCCGTAAGATTTTTTCTCGACGCATTGGTAAAGAACATAAGATCCCCCCTCTGAACGTCGTCAACGCTTGTCCCCTGTAATATCTGCGTTCTCGTCGTAAGATCCAGGCAAACCCCGGCTCCTATGTAATACATATACTGCGTGAAAGAGGAACAGTCGAACCGTCGTTCGTCAAACCCTTTCAAAAGATTGCCTTCCCCGTCGTGGTAACGCACCGCCCCGTAAACGTAAGGCGTCCCTAATAGTTTTACTCCGACTTCGATGACTTTCTCCACTTTTTCGTTTTCTGTTTCCATAACGTAAAGCTCGCAATACTCTTTTTTGACGTAGGCTTCTTTTCCGCAATAAAAGGTTTTATACCAACCCTCCGTTTCGCCGTAAAAACCTACCATATCTCCTTTGTCGATATGTCCTAAAGACGCGCTCTGCGCAGAAGGCTCCTGCCTTATGTTCAGACCGTCGGCTACCGAAAGAAGATACGTGACTTCATTTTTGTCGGGTTGCTCGAATTCCCCTGCGGAAACGTCCTCTTCTTCCGAAGACTCCGTATCGCCGGGAGAAACGTTCTGCGTGCCGTCGGTGCCGTCCCCGACGGAATTTTCGGGTAAAGTCGCCTCTTGCGAGGGTACCGCATTTTCCCCGACGCAACCGAAAAGTAAAGCTATAGTGGCTAAAAATATAAATATTAAGGATATTTTCTTCATTTTCACACCTCGGAAACATATTAGCATAAATTATTCCTTGCTTTCCGAGGTAAATTTTGTAAAAAAAACCGGCTTCCCTTTCAAAGGAAACCGGTTCTTTTTTAGGTTATGGTCCGTTTACCTGTTGGATACCTGTAAGATGGTGTAAACGGTAAAGGATTTCGCCTCGCTCTTGCTCGGAGCCGAAGTATCGTCGGTCGGTCTGGTGTTATACATCTCTTCGGCGTCGGTTATGGTGGACATATTGATGCTGAAGCTGACCGCCAACAGATATTTCGTACCTACGCTTGCATTGGTGTTGATACTGCCGAGTCCTCCGGTAAGAAGCGTTGCGTTCTGCGGTACTCCGTTCTGTATATTGAGCGAACCGCTGAAGCTGTAAACCTGTGCGTTCTGCCACGGGATATAAATACTCGTCTTGGCGCTGAATGCGGAGTAATCCGACCCTATCGTCCAGTTAATTCCGGGAATAGTAGTATCCGTCTTGACCGAGAAAGTAAGGTTCAACTGGAATAACGGCAGATTGTGAACCGCAAACGGAGTGCCTCTCTTCACGTACAACGTCGGGATGCGACTGGTGGCGTGACCGTTATTGTCCACATAGTACAGATCCAGTGCCATAGAGTTATACATATCGTCGGAATAACGGTATCCGCTGTCCAAAGACACGTTGGCGTTGTTGTAAGCCGCGCTTGCTCCTTCTATTTCTTCCTCGGTGTTCGGAGGCAGGAGATAGTGTTTGGAGTTAAGCGCATCGGAAACGTAAATCCTGTTGAAGCCTACGTTGTCGTCGCTCTTGAAGATGCTTGCTATAAGGCCCTTATCCGTTTCGTAAACGTACCACGGCATTACCGAACCGTAACCGCTGACCACTATGGCGCCGCCTATCTTAGTCGAAGGACTGGGATAAGCTCTGCGACCCGCCGCCTGCCAGTTAAGTAAAGCAATCTGATACGGGTTGACGATTTGTGCGCCTTCGTTACCGTCGCTGTCTTTCTCGCGACCGAAGTCGAGACTCTGAATGGTAGCGGGGCTGGAACGGTGAACCGTAAGTTTGTTCTGAGTGAAGTCTGCGCTTGCGATAATGTCGTAACGGCTGTCGTTAAGCGGTTTTTCCAGACTCAGATACTCTATGGGAATGTAGTATTCCGCAGGAGTGGTTTCGATAACGTAGGAATTGCTTTGTCCGAAGTACTGAATGAGGTTGCTCGGCAAATTGATTTCGTTACCCGGAGACAAAGCTATCAGACTGGGTACGTTGCTGTTGATCCATTGTCTGGTGGAAGTCTTATGGAATTTCCAACGGAAAGTCTGACCGCCCTTACCGCCTAAGGTTATGGTCGCGTACTGGTTGGAATATCCGAATTTGACTGCTCCGAAATACCACTTGTTGTAGTTGTCTCTGTAGCTTCCTCCTCCGTTGACGTCATAGACGGTCACTACTTTTTCTTCCCCGTTGATGGTGTAGTGCATTTCGTAACCGTACATAGCGTCGTAAATCGGATGTCCGCTGTCGTCGGTGTTGTAGATGACCTTGATATAGAATTTACTGTTGAGTTCCTGCGTAAGTCCGCTGGACGTCGGCAACAGAATAATATCGTCCGGTCCGTAAGGCGTGGTGTCTTCGAATGCGTCTATCGCGCCTTCGGTATCGTTGAACAACCACGGCTGAACGTTGAAGCGGAACCTGTAGGTCTGGTCGTCTATCGGCATAGTCATCGAAGTCGCTCTTTCGGTATCGTTATAGTAAACGGTAACTCTGCCGAGACTTCCGCCCGTCCAGATAACGTTTGCTTTATACTTGTCGATTTCTCCGTCTATGCTTGCAAGATAAGCGTTGATTTCCGCTTCCGTTGCAGTGGTAAGTAATTCGTTGTAATGCTCGTAGTTAGCTTTATTCGTAACATAAGCGTAAACCGAATCGGGCATCTTGACGCCGCCTTGCATAATGAAGTAATACGGATTGGTTATGAACCAACGGTGAGATGTCGTGTCGTATTCTATCGCGTCGGCGGCTATGGCGTCGGCGAAGAACTCGTCGTAAGTCAACTCGTCTCCGTTATCGTCGGCGGGAGTAGTATAGATAATATACTGTTCCGCCATCTCGAAAGTAACGGAAGCCTTCTGCTGACCGTCGGAACCCATTCCGTAACCGGGTATCGTCATCGTGAACTTCAGTTTACCACCCTTATAGCTTATGGAGTTTGCGGTATCCATAGTAAAGCTCATCAGTACGCCGTTGTTATAAACGTTACCCTGTGCGTCGGTATAAGAAAGTTCGCTTTCGTCAAGGAAGTACTTTCCGTCCACATCGGTGGCAAGGGAGCCCATCGTGTAGGTTATCGGATCTTCGAACCCTTCGAAGTAAACCTGGAAACTGTTGCCTACAGAGGTATTGAAGATCATTTCTATGAGCTTCTTCTCCACGTTAACTTGTCCGATATAATCGTAAACCTTGATGATTTCCTGAGTATAACCGTCTTTGAGGATATTGGAACTGAATCCGTAAACGGTGCCTTCTCTGTCTGCGTCCACTCTTCTGGAGAGAAGTTTTACTCTGTAAGACAGTTTCTGTAAGCCGCTGCCGCTTCCTATGGTTGCGTCAACTTCAAACTCGCCGCCGGTATATCTCCAAATGAGGTCATCATCGTCGAACACAACGCCCACTCTTACGTCTTGCTGGTCGGTGGTAAGGTTATACTCGAAGGTATCGTTGACTTTGTTATTGAAGATACGGTCTATATCGGTGGTTCCGAATACCAGCGTCGCACCGTATTTACCGTTCTTCAGGAAGCCTTGCTCGCTGTCTCCGAAACCGTTTTCGGAATTGTTGTACTTCACGAACGGGTCAAATTCAAATCCTTGTTCGGTAATACCGGTATTCCAGTCGATATACTTGTAATACGGAGCGTTGGCGCCGTTGAAGATTATCTCGTCCACCGTTCTGTCTACGTAAATTATCGGTATGGAGAAGGTTTGCGTTCCCGCATAGAGATTTTCGGAATCGGTACCGAAGGTAACGGTGAGCTTACCTACGCCTGCGCCGTAATTTATCGCCGAACCTCTGCGTTTGAGTTCTTTAAGCGTAAATTCTCCGGTGGTCGCGTCGATACCGACTATGTCGAACCAGTTGTAATTTACGTTACTTCCGTCGTAATTTACTTCCTCGAAGGTGTAAGTTACGATTTCTTCGCGGTTTCCGTTTTCGTCCACGCGATAATAATTTTCACGGTCGCGTCCGTAAATAACGACGTCTCTTAAAGTGTCTTCCGGATAAACCACTTTCTCTTCGAAGGTAATTCCGTCGAAGGAAGTGTTACGGATAACGCCGTACAAGTCGATATAGTAGATATCCTTATCCAGTCCGCCGTCGTAAGTCATATCGAGTATTCTTACTTTCAGACTTTCGTCGAAACTGCCTTCTCTGTCTACGGTAACGTTAGGCGTAACTCTTAACGAATATGCGTCGGAAGCGCAGGTAAGATCGGTTTCGCCGTTGACTGCCTGTCCTACGTTAAGGAGTATTTCTACGCTGTGTCCGCCGTAGAGGTCACCGCTTACCTTGCTTATAGCCGCATAGTTGGCTGCGGTGAGTTCGTAGTCGATTTCAAACCCGCCTTCGGCGATTACCTTAACGTGTCTGAAGAAGGTGAATTTCTCGTTGAAGATCGCATTGCCGTTCGCGTCGGTCACGGTAAACGCGTCGCTGTATTCTCTGTATGACGTATTGAACAACGGATCGGCAACCAACGCATTCTGCATAGTATAGGAGTTAAGCAACAGTTCGTTGGTAAAGTTTTCGGGATTTACTTCGGAATTATAAAGTAAATCGTTGAGATCGATATAGTCGGTTCCGTTGTAGCTTACCTGATACTTCAATACCGTTCTGTCGGGAACGATCACGCTGAACGCCATGGTCTGAACGCCTGTTCTTTCTCCGTTCTCGTCAAGTTCGTAAACGGTGGCGTAAGCCAAAGTAGAAGTCTGCCCCTTGATATAGTTTTTGCCTGCGAGAGTCATATCCGCGGTAACAAGGGAACCGTCCCATTCTACGTAAACCTCACGGAATACCGTCTGGCTTCCGCCTATATTGATTTGAGCGTTCACCTTCGTAGGCAGGTTGACAAAGCCGTAGAACGGTTCGATAACCAATTGTTCCACAAGCCCGTTTCCGCCGTTTACGGCAGGCAGATGTTCGTCGGGATCGGTACCGTCTTCGCCGCCGATAACCTGAATACCGGTCAACAACGCTCTGTCGATAATTACGGTAACCTCTACCGATTGCTTGAGTTCTCCTTCGCCTATTGTAGCGGTAACGGTGTATTGACCTCCGTTTGCGTTATAGACGATATTGTCAAGTCCGCTCCAGACTACGTCTTTCACTTCCACGGCTTCGCTGCCGCTGCCGTAAAGAATATAGTAACGGTAATCTTCGAAGTCGATAACGTTGTAAATATCGCCGCTGAGATAACTCAAGTTTTCTCCGCTATCGTCTTTGATATAAAGTTCCTGCACGCTTCTGTCCCAAAGTACTACTTCTCTGACTTCTTCGTGTCTGACGTCGAATGCCCCGTAGATACCTTCTTCAACGGTATTGCCGAGATAGAATCTTACCGGGAATGCCGTTTCCGCAAAACCGGACTGACGGTAAGCAAGCAAGTCTATATCGGAAATTTCCACCTTGGCGTCAACCGTTCTGACCGCCTGTCTTTCGGTGCCGTCTTTGTCGATATAAACGGTGTTGACTCTTACCGAGGAATAGGCATTGGCCAACCATTCGAGATCCTGTTCTCCGTACGGGTCGATCTTGATGGATTCCGCTAAATCGTCGCTGTTGACGGAAACCACTCTTTCCGCTCCGATATTGAGTTCTATACCGAAATAACGGAGATATCCGAAGGTCTCGTCGCCTATCGCCGCGTCTGCCGTAGGCACGTCGCCGCTTGCGGTAAGTCCGTTCAGTCCGTAAGGAGTGATATTGGACCAGGTGACCGCAAGATTTGCACTGCTGACTATGCCGGAAGCGTTGATACCTCTGACTTCGGCGTGGGTGGGCAGGAGTTTATCGAGATCCTGAAGCGCAGAGCCTATCCAGGCGTTCATATCGATGGTTTCCTTGTCTCCCGCTTCGTTAAATCTGTAATAACTTACGGAAGATACTTCGGTGAACGTCCAAATGGCTTTGTTCTTGATTATTACGTCGAGATACTGGATATTGTTGGTCTTGTCGCCGAAGATTATTCTGCTTTCGATACTTTCCTTACTGTAGAAGCCGCTGTTTTCGTCGAGTTCGAAACGACCCTTTATGGTGTCTTTTTGTCCGCCTGCATAGACGACTTCGAACAATATGGTCTGTTCGTCTCCCAGTTTAATGTCTTCGGGATCGATACTGATAACGTACTTGCCTTCCGCGTCGTTATAAACGATGTCCGCCGCGTCTTTGTCTCCGTCGATTTCCACGCTTTCCACTGCGCTGACGGTCGCGTCAACCTGTACGTTGGTTTCCACATAAGAACCGGCACCGTAACTGTATTTGTTGAGGGCGGTGAGATCCAACGTAACGGGATAACTCCATCTGCCGCTTGCGGAAGAAGTATCGTAATTCTTGCTGCGTACGTAAATCTGAATCTTGTGCGAACCTCTGCTGCCGTCGTTATGGTAGCTCAGTCCGTCGTCGGTGTAATCGCCGTTTCCGTTGGTGTCGTCAACGTAACGCCAGATAACTTTGTTGAAGTCGGTACCAACGTAATTTTCGGTAGGATCGGTAGCGAGTTCCCAGAAAGCGTTGTCCCAACCGCCGGACGGGATGGTGACCAGATCTTCTCTGCCGTCCACTTTAATGCTTATCATCGACGCGTCCCCGCTGACGGGATCCGTATAGTAGTAATCTTTAAGGATATTGTCGATATCGCTTTCGTGGTAAGCGTTGACGGCAAGCGTATCGCTGTTTCCGAAGTAAACGTCGGTAACTTTCATCTGATTGATGACGATAGCCACGCCGCGTAAAATCTGGTCTCCGAACAATTCGTCTTTAATTACCGCTTCGGCGTAAACCACTGCGCCGTTAAGTCCGACGAGATCGAGTATCTCGTCTTCGTCCACTATCCAGGTAACTTTGGTGGAAACGGGCGAGTACTTGCCGCTGACGTCGGTAACTTGGGCATAACTTATGGTTATGGCCGAAGGCAGACTGTCGATGGTGAAGTTTTCGTCGGGCGTGATGAACGCGCTGCCTGCCGCACGAGCGGTACGGGCTACGACGGTTCTCGTTATGTCGATTTCGCTTCTGGTACGTTCGTTACGCCAGGTCTCGAACGTCTTAGCCTGCAACTGCCTTACAGTAAGAAGCGGATTGGCTTCGGTAATTTCGGCATAAAGATTTCTCAGTTCGGTAACGCTTATCAGGTTCAGGTCGGCGTCGGGATTACTGTTTTCGTTGATGAGTCGCTGATAAGCCTGAGCCTGAGCCGCTTCGTAGGTCAACGTGCTGTGCGACAGTCTTACCGAGGTAAGAAGAATATCGAGCTTGAGGGTATCGTTCACGCTGTAAGTAGCGGCGTTGCCCGCTTCGGAATAAATCGCATACCAGGCATCCCACGCCGAAGCCTTGTTGTCTCCGTTTTCACTTAACGTCTTGGTCCACTGCAATTTACCGTAAGCGTCCAAAGTTTCGTAAAGTTTGTCGTAAGCTTCCTGCTTGGCTCTGTTAAGAGTATAGATAAGCGGCATATTGGCAAGAAGGATATCGGTTACCATTGCATCCAACTGCCATTGCGCATAGCCGTGCTGTCCGATTATCGCATTGATAACGACTTCTTTACCTTCGGAATAGGTCATATACGGTATCTTGTAACTGAAGCCTTCTCCCGTTATAACGGTAGCTCCCTCGGCGCCTAAGGTTCCGGTAACCGGATCGTAGGTAGCGTAAACTATCCTTTCGGTAGTATAGTCTTTTCCGAGAGAAACCTTTTCGTCGTATCCGCTTTCGTACATCACGTAAAGTTCATCGGTAAGATAGAGTCTGTCTATCAGACTGCCGTTACTGTAGAGATCCTCTATCTCGTCGTTTTCCTCTTTATCCGCACCGTAAGGATAGAGATCGCGGTTGGCTTCGATGAACACTTTCTCACCGTCTTTGTCAAGATAATAGCTTTCGCCTGCGGCTATTCCGCTCGCCAGTATCTTCACCTGTATCATAACTGTCTGAACATAACCCGTTCCGTCGGTAATCTTATAACTTACCGCATAGGTCTGCTCGGAAGTGTCGTTACGGTCATAGTTGGCGAGGTTTTTCCCGTTCACGGTGAGAGAAGTGAAACTTCCGGGAATAACCGCCCAGTCCTTAACCTCTTTCTTAACCGTTCCGTCGTAAACCAATTCGTTCTTGATGTTAACGGTATCGAAAGAAGCTATCGCTTGCATCGTGGCGTAAGGATCGCGGTTATTGAGCGGATTGAAAGTAATCACTCCGTGATATCCGTTTTCTTCCGTAGCCACTATTCCGCCGATACTGTTCTCCACTGCGCTGCTTACCGATTTGATCTCGTAATTCAGCATACTGAACGGAATTTGAACCGACGTCCAAGCGGTGTTGGAGGAGTACTCGTTGCCGTCGGCGTCCTCTCCGTAAGCACGGAACTTAAGATTGACGTACGGCTGGGTGTTCGGGTCGTTGTAAACCAGCGACGTGTATCTCCTTACTCCGTCTATGACCTGATAATCCAGACTCCAGACCAGTTCGTTGAACAGATAGGTCTTCTGACGCTGCTCTCCTCCGCTGGTGCTGTCGTAGTTGTAATAGAAGAAATCGGGCAACCCTGCAATAAACTCTTCTGCGTCGAAGTCGTAAGGATCGATGACGAGGTTGCCTATTTGCTGGATTATCTGCGCTTTGGCGCTGACCAAATCGATACTGAACGGTTCCACCACTACTTCTATAGCGGCGTAAACGGCGTTGCCGATATAGCCTTTGAGATATTCCACCGTACCTTCGGGGGTTCCGTTGGCGTTAAAGTTCAATGCGCTTACGTCCCAGTAAACGTTCATACCCTGAGTACCGTTACTGTTACCGTCGGCAAACGTAGCGTAATAACGGTTGGGTAAAATCATATCCGCCGTAATATCGGGATCGGTATTTCTGCGGGTGCCGCCGTATCCTTCGGAGCTTGCCCACGTGCCGCCGATAACGGTGAAGTCGGTCATATCGAACGGGTCGTGGAAAATTATTCTCGTAGGCGGTACCGTAAGAGCCTTCGTCCACAGTTTGTCGTACGGATCGTAGGTTATCGTATAGAAATCGCCGTTGAGGTCGTCGTCCACCTTACGTAAATCTATACCGTTATTCTTGATTTCCAGTTCCTGATAAACGTCTTCCTTGGGATTCTGTTCGTCGTCGTAGATGAATACTCTGTTGTAAATTACTTCTTCCTCGGTATCCGGGTCGATGTAATATACGTCGCTTATGGCGTAGGAATTGATATTGGTTCTCTTAATCCAATCTTCCATAAACGCAAGATTTTCTTCCTGAACCACGCCGTTCACGATAATATTCAGAGTCTTGATATCCACGCTCTTGATGGAATGGGTAGCGGAATTGTCTACGTTGTAGGTAAATTCCGAACTGACTACGGTTTCCGTTTGCGTTTCCGTCATAGCGTATCTTACGGGAACCTGTTTGGTGACTTCCTCTCCGTCCACGGTTTCCGTCACGGTTTCCATCTCGAGTTCTCTGTCTGCGTAAACTTCTTCCCAGTTCGCGTCGTACGGAACGTAGGTTTCACTACTCGTCTCTTTGAAGAAGATTTGTGCGTTTTCGGGTATTTCTTCGTCCGGATTTAACTGCAGATATTCTTTTTCGGTGGCGTAAACGGTCTTGAGCGTAAAGTAATTTCCTACTCTGCCGTTGTTTTCCCAGTAGTTATAGTTCCAGTCGCCTTGCTGCAAAGCGGTATAGGATTCCATACGGTTGCCGTCGGCGAGGTTGCCGGAAATTTCGCTGGACTGGCTGTAGCTTGCGCCGTTGACGAATAAAAGTATACTTTCCAGGTAACCGCCGGGTGCGGAAGCGTTGAGCGTAATTTTGGCATATACGCTCATATCGTAGGTCTGAGCCTTACGGTAAAGATCTCTGGTGTAGGTCTTGCCGTCTGCGCCCGTCACGGTAACCGTCTGTCCGGACAACTGTCCTTCGCGGAAATATTCCTGCATACCGTAAAGCGGACTTCCCTTGAGGTCCATAGTATCGAACATACTGTAACTTAACTGTAACGGCAACAGATGTCCGATAAGGATGGCAAGATCGTTCAGAAGATTACCTACTGCAAGTCCCGCGGTATTAAATACGCTTCCTATATAAGGAATAATGGTAAAGGAACCGGGACTCAATACAAGGAACGCGATAAGGTCCATAACGCCTATTTCTTCACCCAATAAGTTGAAATGCAGCGTTCCGACGAAACCGTCGAGGACCATAGCTATAATATAATGCACAAGCCCCGGACTCATCTTAGCCAAAGCGCTGTGGGAAGCCTGGTAATAAGCTCCTTTATCCACATAGACTTTATCGAAAATCTTGATATCGTTTTCGTTGTAACGGCCCTTGTAACGTCCAACGAAAAGTTCCTTGAGTTCGGCTTCGCCCTTTCTTTCTATATCTTCGTCGGTATAGAAGCTGAGATTGAAGTCGCCGTCTTCGGTATAGTCTCCGAGGGAGATATCCTGAGCGGAAATGGTCTGGTCGGTGGCGACTCCTGTTATACCTATCATACCGAGCACGAAGTTTTCCACCATCATCAGAATATCGTTGAAGGCGGCGGAGTTCAGCCATGCTTCGATATAAGTATAGGTGTTGTATTTCTCGACAACGTTACTGCCTTCGTATTCGAGGTTGGAGACGTCGTCTTTGTAACTGTAATCGTATTCCTGAATTCCGTTATCTCCGTCGCCGTGAGCTTCTCCGTCCAATATATCGGCTCCGAGTCTTATCCTGATACGGCTGATAAGAGAGCTTATCATACCTTCTTCATTGCCTTCTTCGTCAACTTCCGCGTCGGACCAATGTTCTTCTCTCGGAGCAACGTTAAGCGTAACGTTGAATACGCTGGTATTGTCTCCGTAAGTTTCCACGGTAGTTACGGTACTGCTTCCGTGGCTCGAAGCGGTTTCGACAGCCGTTCCGTCGCTTCCGATAACCAGGTTGAAGTTCTTGTAAACTTCGCTCCTGAACTTGAAGATATAGGTACTGCTTCCGGTAGCCTCGAGGGGTAAAGCGTCGGAAGTAAAGGAGAATTCGCCCGCTTCGTCCACATTGATGGAGAAATCTTCGGGTTCGAGATCGTAGAAGTCGGTCACTCCCACGGTCTTGCCTTTAACGCTTATCCAGAACTGATAAGTTCCGGCTTCGGGCACTTCCATTTCTCCCGTGTACTTGTTGTAAGCGAGTATCTTGCCGACAAAAGTCGTGCTGGTCACGTCGGTACGCGAGAAGATGAGATCCACTTCCACTCTTCCGCCGTCGGAGGTATTGTTGATAATGTCGTCTATACCTTCAGCGGAAACGGAAGAATTGTTATAACGGAAACCTTCCAGCTTATAACCTGCCATAGTGCCGTCGAAATTGTTATAGACGCCGTTATTCCTATAATTGTCTATAAGTTTCTGATACAACGGCAACGTAAGACTGTATTCGCCTTTGGTGTCGGCAGCCATACTGCTGACGGTACGTAACGCTCCTCCGTTATAAATAATGCTCATTCCGCCGAAAAGCGTAAGATTGTTCGGATCTTCCAAACTTCCCGTAGGCGTGTTGAGATAATACGTTTTACCGTAAACGGTAACGTACTTGGGCGTTTCCTGCGAAGCGTTAATGAGTTCTACATTTCTGTTAACGGCGGAAGAGGTTTCTTTCGGAAGTATATAGATGTTTTGTTCGAAATACGAACTGTATCCTTCCTTGGAAACGCTGAAGCCGCTTCTGTCGCTCATAAGATAATACTTGGTCCCTATCTTACGGTAAACCTTACCGTTATAGGTAAATCCTGCCTCCGCAGTAGGATCGACGGCAGGATTGCTTTCCAGCCATTTTTCCAGATTGGACAAATTAAGGTCGCCGGTTATATGTTCGGTAAGCGGCAGGTCGAGGAAATAATAGTATCCGTCTTTGTCGGTAGTGGTAGTCTGTCTGTCTCCTCTGGAGTTATAGACCGCCACCGTCGCCTGCGCCACGGGATCTCCGTTTTCGTCCACTACTTGTCCGTAGAAACGTCCCGAAGACTCGCTGGCGTTATCGGACGCGAACATATTGTCGGGGAACAGCACGAAACCTGCAAGACCTGAAATATTCAGACCTTTGCTTTCGAAACCTTCGTTCTCGCCGTTGAGGAAGCTCTTGAGGTCGAGAGTTATATAAACCTTGACCGTAAGAGAAATACCTACCGACAGGAAAATCTGATGGTTTTCGATATGCGCGCCTATCGCACCCTGCTTGAAAGAAGGAGTGGAGATATCGGCGTTAATGATATTTGTCACCGACTTGTTGACCGCCACCTTGGCACGGGCGTACTGGTTACGCATAAAGACAGGCTCGTTGACGTCGTCGCCGAACAGGTCGGTTATTGCGTTGAAGCCTCCGGTTATGATGTCCAGCCAACCCGAACCGGTGACCATACCGTAAATGGTATTGGCTATTCTCAGTATCTTGATGATGGTACTGAACGCGCTTCCGTCGTTACCCAGGTACCCTGCGTCGGAATCGGCATAGCTGAAAGGTCCGGTAGGATCGACTTTGGGATATTTGGTGAACAAATCTTTTCTCGTCCAGTAATCGGCTCTGTGTTCCAGATAAATATTGAGATTATCGATAAAGATGCTGTCGATAAGGCTGTTGACCAAAGCCGAAGTGGCGATGTTGAGTCCGTTTCCGTTCAGACTTACCCCCGTCAATCCGCCGAAGGAATCGGTATCGGGCAAAAGAATGTATTCGCTTAAAGGAATATCCGAACCGTTGGGAGCTTCGCCCACGCCTTCGTTTATCTTAATCGACAATCCGCCTTCGGGTACGTTGATACCTAAGCGGTTCCCCTGCTCGTCCAACTTAAGGTTAAAGGTAAAGTTATTCAGTCCCGCATAGGTGTTGAGGGAGAGTTCGAGACGGTTGAACGCCGGTACGTTTATATTGGAACCGGGCATTATCATATTGAACAATAACGTCAATACCTGAGCATTGGGATTGATCTTTATGGTATCGTTTTCCAGAATAAGATTGATAAGCGCGGAGCCGGACGAACCGCTCGTTCCGCCGTTTATCGTTATACCTCCTCCGGTTTGATAAATACCGAACAACGCAAGCGATTCGTTGAGAAGCTGTTTTTTCTCGCTGTCTGCATATCCGAATTTCGTATCGATATCGGAAGCGAGATGATCGACTGCCGAAGTTACGAGAGCTTTAACGGTGCTTTCGTCGAGTTTGGATAAAGCATTGACCTTCTGATCATTCATCGCCGTCGCCCACGCCGACATAAAGTTCCGCGTAGTCTTGCCGAATGCGTCGGAATACGCTTTTAATTTGGTAATAAGCGCTTCTTCCAGAAGTTCGTCGGTCGGATAAAGGAAATAAATCCACGCGCTTTCGCCGTTATAAAGGTCTGTTGCCAGTTTAGTAAGAAGGGTATTGCTGGCTTTTTCCAACGCCGTAACTCTGTTGACGTCCATATAAGCGGCTATGAGATTGAGCTGAGACGCGGTAAATCCGCTGTAAAGTCCGTCCCCGAGTTCCGCGGCTATTTCTCTGATAGCCGAAGGCGTCATTCCGGCAACTACTTCGGCAGCCGTGGTAAACAACTGTTTAATAAGGTCTATCGCAACATCTTCGGTCATTCCGAGGAACTGCGGCGCACCGTAAGAAAGATAATCGGATCTTGCTTTCAGCGCGGCGATAATATTGTTGATGTCCGCCGTACTCAAATCGGTCAGATCGTTAAGTTCCGCCTTCTCGAGTACGTCGGCAAGGATAGCGAACTGGTCGGAAGTGTAGCCGCCGTTTACCATACCGGAAAGCACTGCCATACCTTCTTTCGCTTCGTCGATAAGCGATTGTTTCGTTTCTTCCTTGACGAAAGAACTGGACTTGGTAATGGTTCCCGTAGCGCCCTCGGTCAGCTTATCCGCGTCGAGAAGTCCTGCTAAAAGTCCTGCCACGTCGATACCGTTTTCGCCGATAAGGTCTCCCGACAGCAATCCCGACAATACCGAAGCAAGGTCTATGCCGTTAATACTCGCCTGGAATAATCCGAGAGTCCCGAGATCAACGTAAACAACGCCGTTGATGTAATAAACTCCGATCATAACGTCGTCATTATAGTAAATTTCGAGTTTTATAATGGAGTTTTCGAAGTTAACCAGATCGACTCCTACGTCCAGAACGATATTGAAGGTCATCTGGGTATCCTGCATATCGAATACCACCGTGCCTTCCTGCACTCCGAGCAAGGCTTCCAGCATATCTTCGAAACCGCTTATGATTTCGCTCTTTTCGTTGGTTCCCGGATTGATAGTCTGTAAAGTAAGAGACATTTCCAGTCCGATATGCAGATTCTTGATCTGATCTATGGATACGTATTCGTCTTTGTCGTTATCGTTGACTACGGTCATATCGGTAACGGAAGAAAGATCCGTACGTTTCTTGAGGTGAGAATAGCTCTCGTTGAAATTAAATCTTATGCTGAACTGTTTGTTCTCGTCTAAAACAAGCTGAATTCCCGTAACGTTATCGGCGTCGTCTCTGCCTATCTTCAGATAACTGAACATCGGCAAATCGAGAATAATATCGGGTAAAACTCCTCCGCCGAGTACGTCGTCGAGGTTTCCGAGCAAGGTAAGAAGAAGACTTCCGGTTATGGCAAGACTCACTTCCTCTTCGGAGAAAATGAACAGAAGCATATTCTGCCCGAATTCCATACTGGAAATATCGGGATAACGATTTGCCTGGTCTTCCGCGGAACTGGTATGGTTGCCTGCGGTGCCGGATGCGTAAGAAGCTTTCGTAGAAGCGAAAGAAGGCGCGGTAATGGTTTCTTCTTCGCCTATGTCGTTGATCATACTCAACAGATCTTTCACCATTCCGCCGAGATTTACGTCGTTAATGGAAACTTTCGGGAATCCGAGTCCGCTGAGATCGACGTAAACGTCTCCGTTATCCGCTTCTCCGATATACTTGATGCTGAGGATGCGTTTGGTCTGGTTTCCGTTCCCGTCGCCGTGTCCTACTTCGAGTTCGAAACGCATACGTCTTATATCGGCAAAATCGATATAAACCCTGAGCGCAAAACATAACTCGATATCGAGATCGTCGCCGCTTATCAAATTGAATCCGAGACCCTTAATCAACGACGAACTGATACCCGTAAGGTCGAGTACGGTATTGAAATCGTCATTTACGTGTAAGGAACTATTGACTTCGGCTACCCAAACATATTGACTTATATCCTGATAATAAGCGAACTTGGTGTTCAGGTCTTCGGTGCCGAAGAAGTCTTCTCTCGCTCCGAAACTGATATCGATATCGCTGAGTCCGAATATGAAATTCATCTTCGAATCGTTGACGACGTTACCGTTTTCGTCCTTTATCGGAGCGTCCACGGGTATGGTAAGCTGGAGAGTATTGTTGACGTTGTCGAGTTCGAGGGTGATGTTGCCCAGTTCGTCGAATTCGAATCCGAACAATGCCTGCAGCAACGCTTCCACTATGCTGGAAGAAAGTTTGATACCGATGGTACCTTTTCCGAAGGTAATACTTTCGGCGATTTTACCCCAGTCGATATTGTCGAATACGCTTCCTCCGGTGCTTTCGTCGGCAAATTCCGCAACGGAAGCGTTGGAGCCGACTATTTCGTAACGAGTGTCGCTTCCTATCAGTTTGAAGAACAGGTCTGCAAAATTGATACCCAGGAAATCAAATCCGATTTCCGGAGTAAGCAATAACCTGTCGTTATCGGTAAAGTCTCCGCTGTCCACGTAAATCTTCGGACTCAGGACGCCCTCTTCTCCGCTTCCGTCGTGGTTGAGAAGCCCGCCGAAGAAGTAAATATTGAAGATATTCTTTTCGTCGATATTGTAACCGCTTATGCGGAAATCGAACGCTTCCTGATTAAGGTCGATATCCAGACCGATGTCTATACGCAATCTGCCGTGAGCGTTTTTGAGTATTCTGAGCTGGAAGTAAGTGTCTATTTCCTGTACGCTGAACAGCTTGCTCCAATCGAGGATATGCTTGAGCATATCGCTTTCCAGATACATACTGAAGGAAATAGTCGTTCTTTCCCCGATAATACTCATCAGCGTTTCCATCAAAGACGCGTCGGAATCGAGGTCGGTACCTACCGTGAAGAAGTTATTGAAATAACCTTGTTCGTCCAGTTTGTCCACACTGTCGTAAAGTTCGTCGAAAGTCTCTCTGTTAAGACTGAGCATAGTATCGTGCAACAGAGAAAATCCGATATCGTAACCTACGTTGCCTTCATCGTCTCCTTCCTTGGAAATACCTACGTTAATCGAGAAATCGTCGCCGTATTCCACGCCGAGTTTACCTTCGGTGAATATGAGGTGGACGAGATCTTCGTAGTTGGTGTTTTCTTCTTGGAAAACGGCTTTCAGAAGTTCGCTGAGAATATCGGCGGTAAGGATAAGGGCGGTTTCTTTGGTGCCTATCCTTAACAGAACTCTGACTATGTCGAACAGATCGGAATCGGCATTGTTGACGACGGAATAGAACTCTTCGAAGGGGTTGAGCATATTCGCCGCTTCTTCTTCGCTGACTCCGTGATAAGCCTGCATAATGGCTGCATTCAACTGTTCGGTAACAGGATCGCTTTCCCCGTCGGGATAAACGAGATTCATTATGGTTTCGCCTATACTGAGCGGAACTTCCACGTTCAGATGACTGTCGAACAATTCTACCTGAGCATAAATCGACGGTCCGTAAATCCAGATATGGAGTATGACCTGCTGGAATCTTACGTTTTCACCGGTGGTATCGTGATCGATAAGATAATAGGTAACGGTGAGGTCGCCTACTATGGAATTATCGACTTGTTCTTTATCTCCCGAAAGGAGAGCGGCGAAGTTAACGCCGAGCTGACCGGCTATTTCGGCATAAAGGGTATGCGCCGCCAGGAACTGAATATCGAGATCGAGGTCGATAGGCAGGTTGATAAGTCCTATAATCTCGCTGATGTCTATTGCTCCTTCATCCAGCGATATGGACAAGCTGGCGTTGACGTTAAGTCTCAGCGTAAGTTCGGAATAATCGGTATATTCTGCCTTTTCGCTGTCGGTAAGCACGTCGTCGATATTGGTGGACACCGAACCGTCCGGACCGGTAACCAAGCTCTTTATGTCGAAAAGCAATCCCGTATTGCTGCCTGCTATACCTATGGAAACGGCAAGGGAAGCAAGGTCGTCGCTCTTGTCGAGAGCGTCGGTATAAATCACGTCGAAGGCTTGGTTCAACACGCTGCCCGCGATCATTACGTTAACGAGATCTTCCGTGGCATCCTCTCCGAGGATAGCGAGATATTCCTTGAAAATAACGCTCATTTCGCGGAAATCGAGTTTGGAGAGTACTTCTTCGGGATCTTCTGCTCCGCCGCCTAAGATTTCCTTGAGTTCCAGTCCTTCCAAAACCGCGGGATTGTCCGAATTATAATCGGCATAATATTTTGTCCAGATTTCTTTGGTCAGTTTGTTCTGCGGGTCGGTCAATGACGCGAAAACGTCGTTCACGCCGTCGATAAGACCTTGAGTCGCGGCGCTTACGTCAATGCCTTTCACGTAATCGATCAAAGCAATCAAGCTGAGAGCCTTAGCCTGCTCGGTGGAGACGTCGAGTCCGTCGAGATAAGCTACGAGTTCGGCGTTGGTGGCGTCGTTAGCCCTGATGCTTGCGGCCAGAGCGTCGAAATCGGCTGCAAGAGCCTTTCGGTAAGTTTCGGAAACCAATACAAAGTAAGTCGGTCCGCTAACGGCGAATTTATCGAATATCGCACGGAAAGAAAGATTGATACCGTTGACGGAATAATTTCCGCGGAACAGTTCTTCCAACAAGGCGCTCATTTTCAGATAATCTTCGCTTTCTCCTGCGTTTTCGGCGTAATTTACCACCTCGGCAAGATCGTTACTGCTCTTCATATAGGAATCGTAGTACTTTTTGCCCACCGCGATTATCTGTTCGGGAGCGTAAACCTCGGAATATTTTTCGGTAGCTTCCTCGAGATAGTAATTCCTTGCGTTTTCTATGATCGAATTAATTTCTACGGTAACTGCCGAAGTATTCTTGTATGTGGTCTTGACGGCATAATTCATAACGGCCGTTTTGCCTTCGGTCGTCAATACGCCCATCTCGTCGTAGTTAGCGACGATAATGTCGTTAACGGCTTTGGCGAAAGCATAGAATTTTTCGCTGCTGCCGGGCACTGTGAAGTTTTCGAGATTGCTTACCGCGGTAAGGAGACCGTTGAGATCGGTCGCGGGCGCTTCTTCCACTCCCGCCCATTCTTTATAAAGTTCGGCAAGGCGGGAAGTTACGGCGGCTATGGTTTCGTCGGCATAACTTAAATATCCTGCGTCGGTGCCGAGGAAACCGTTATACCAGGTCAAGCCCAGTTTGTCTTTAAGATACTCGAGAACTTCGTCGATATAATCCACGTAAGATTTTTCGATTTCCGTCCGATAACTGTTTATAACGGAATCGAAATCGCTTATCGGCGTGGAAACGATATTGTCGTAAGCCTTACTTATGAGGTCCATAAGCAAAGCGCAATCGGTATCGGTGTAAGTCAACAGAACTTCCGCCTGCGCAAGTCCTACCAAGGTACGTTCGTTTCCGGTAGCCGTTTTAAGCGTATCGTAGTTAGCGATATATTCTGCGTAAATGCTTTCCTGTCCGAAAACTTCGGTAATGACGCCCTCGGTAAACAACGTGCGGAAAGTATCGGAAGCGGCTTTTGCGTAAAGCGCTTTCAAAGCGTCGACTTTGCCTTTTATTGTAGTTTCGGTAAGATTGCTGCTTTCTGCAAGGGCATATACGGCTTCGGAAATCGCTTCGAAGGTAACGCCTGCTTCGAGAATGGTAATCCAGTGGTCGAGAATACTGATATAAACCGTACTCGTAGCCAGTAACGCCGCGTCCTCGTCTCCGGTGAGATTTGCGCGGATTGCGTTAAGAGCGTTTATCTTGGTAGCGTAATAGTCATAACTGTTGCTTCCCGAAACGATATCTGCGTAATCTACAAAAGCCAGCAACACACTCTGAGCGGTATTGTAATCGTAAGCGGAAATAATAGTAACTCGCTCTTCGTATTCCTCTTTGGTCAGATTGCCTCTCAGATAAGTGTATTCCACCGTCTTGAGCTGTACTTTCTGATCGAAGAATACCGCTTTGTCGAAAACCGCCTTGAGTTCGGCAACCGTAGTCAACGTATCTACGTCGCCCGACACGGGATAAGCACCGTAACTAGCGACGAGTTCGTCGATATAACTGCCCGAAAGCGTCGGTTTTCCGTTCTCTGTAGCCCATTCGTTATAGTTGGTTTCTTCGGCTTTCAAGGCGTCGACGTTTAACTGAAGCGTATCGAGTAAGCTCTTCAATGAAGTTTTCATCGAAGCCATAGTCGCGTTCAGCAACCCTTCGTGGTATTTGCCTATAGAATAGGAAGTAACTTCTCCAAACAGATTATTTATGCCCGCACGATAAGCTTCAACCGAGGAAACGCCTTCGACGTTACCGAAAATCAATCCGCTGTAAAGAGGCATATCGAAGTTGATTATCGCCTGAACGGAATTGGCGTATATGGTGTTCCAGTTTACCAAGGCAGGATATTCGTCGGGGTTGAGCGCAACGGTATCGTAAACGATATTCATTATATCGGCTTTCTGCACGTCGGTTGCTCTGCCTTCCAGCGTCTGAGTCCAATCGATGGCTGCCTGATCCACCAAAGAAGCATTTTCGCTATAGAACTCGGTAATCCGATTATAAAGCTCGGCAGCTTCGTTACGGAATTCCGCAAAGAATTCCATATAGGTAAGAATATTTGCCGAAGTATAACTCTTGGCAAGCGAACTTACCACGTTCATTCCGCTGAAAATATCGGAATTTGCCGCATCTATAATTACGCCGGACACTATAGACCCTATATCTTCATACATAAACTCGAACACTTTTGCATAAAGCATATCGTTCATTTCGTTTATTCTGTCTATAGTGGAGCTGAGACGGTACCAGTCGTCCCACGCGTAACGCTTGACGTAATCCTCGTTATTAAGCTGCGTAAACAGTTTCGATATACGGGCGCTTTCGGTCTTGACTTCTTCGGGACGGGTATTGTCGCCGACGTAAGAAGTCATATATCCGTTCCAGACGTCGGCCGTTACGGAATCGTATCTGCCGTTGGTATAGTCGTTTGCGTAACCTTCGGCTTCGCTTATTCTGTCCGTAAGCGAGTCAAGACGGCACATCGTCAGATATCTGCCGTAAGCTATGACAAGACGCTCGAATTCGCTTACCGACTCGTAATTTGCCGCATAGCTTATAGCTTCGCTTACACGGGCGTCGCCTCTCCCGTATTTTACGATGACGGTAGCGAACGCCAGATAAACCGGATAAAGTCTCAATCCGTTTACGTTATCCATTTCGCCTGCGGTGACCGCCGAAGCTATCGAAGGAATATTGATGACGGTATCCACCATAATTCCGTCGATAACGGTATTGATTTGCGTACGGAGAGCTTCGTTCTCCTCTTCGTACGCTTCTCTTAAAGTTTCGTAAATATCGTTGACTATGCCTATGGCTTTGGTTATTTCGTTGGAGTGTTCTTTGCTTATTCCCACGTAAGACGAGAATGCGTCAAAATAGGTTTTGTAAGAAACTACTCCGTAATTTCCTTCCGCTATGGCTGCCACGGTAGCCAGTTCCTCTTCGGTAAACTCTTCGCTCCTCAGGTACAGATACCTTGCAAACGCACGGGCGGCGCGGTAATATTCCACCATATATCCGTCCCCGCCGTAATTGTTGTTTGCGCAAATCGACGTGGCGTTTCCGATGCTGTCGGTGTCGGCAGCGTATTCGTCTGCGGTATCGAACAGACTCTTGTCGGTCGCGTCGTTTCTGAGTTCGTTATAGATAAGGTAGAGTTTCAGAAGGTCGTTTTCCACCGTAACGCCGAGTTCGGCAAAATAAACCGACGGATTGACTTCGTATCCGTTATCCTTGTTTGCCTGAGCATAACCGGAATTTACCGCTCCCGTTTCGACAGAAAGGATAATTTCGGGAATAATACTCTGCATTTCGAGCGCGATGAGGTTGTCCCAAGCGTCCGATTTTATCGAGAAACCGTCGGAATAGGAGTTAATCTGTATAACTTCTTTTCCGTTTCCTCTCAATGCAGCGAATTTAGCTTGATACTGCGTCAGAAGAGCGATAAACTTACTGCTCTTTTCGTATTCGGTAGCGTTATCTCCCACGGCTACGCTTCCGGAAACATTGGGACGGTCGCAATCGGCCAGTATCTCGGCGGCTTTTGCTCTGATGGTACGGAGAATTTCGCTTGCCGCTCCGTCGAAATATTCGTCGGCTGCTTCGAAAGCGGATTTTTCGTCGAATATAATGTCGTAAGCGAAAGCTATTTCACGGTATTCGTCGAGAATGACGGAATTTGCAAGGCTGTAATCCTTTATGGCTTCCAATACCGCGTCCGCTATCGTCACCATATCGAGTACGTCGTCCATGGTAAGGAGCGGCACGGGACTTTCTTCGTAATAGGAATAGCGGTTCATTACGTTCCAGACCACGAATTTAAGTACGTTTACGTCGTCGGCAAGCAATGCCTGTTCGTATATGGTGGCGTCGTCCTGAAGGTCGGATTTGTATTTATCGAAAGCGTAAGCCTGAAGTTCGGTAAGACTTGCTCCGGCATATTTACCTTCGGCATAAGCAAACGCCGAATCCATAACCGCTTTTTCGTAAATGTCGGCTACTTCATAGTAAGCTTCCCACGCACGGGCGCGCTGATAAATGTACAGTTCTTCGTAACGGGCAAGATATACCGGAGTGCCGTCTTCGGTCGAAGTGATCTGTTCGGACAGATAAGACAGATATGCGTCCTCCGTCGCGAACATAACTCTCATAATTCCCTGAGCGAGGTTACGGTAAATTACCGCATCGGTCAAGCCGGGATTGTTGTTTCTGAGATTATTTACGTAAACGACGTATTCGTTCTTGTCGTAAAGATCTTTGAGCGCCGTGGCCAATTCAGCGAATTCTCCTGCCACGGTGGCGTCGAAAGCTGCCGCTTTGTCTCCGCCCGCAGCTGCGAGATTTCTGTCGAGTTCGGATTTGATTTCCGCGTCGCTCACGGAAGCATAGAACTCGTCCCAAACGTAGGCTTTCATCAATTCGTTACGGAAAGCCTCGAGTTTTTCGCTATAATCGAGAACGCCCGAAACATTGTCGTCTTCGGCAAACGCTCCCGCGTAACCGTAAGAAGTCTGCAACGATGCGTCGCCGTATATCTCGATCATCAGATATTCGTAGGTCAGCACGTAAATCTGACTTTCGGATACTTTCGGGAACCTGTTGCGCATAGCCTGGAAGGTTTCTGCCGCTTTAGGTTTGGAAGTGTTGATCCACTCGTTTACTTTGGCGATTTTTTCCACGCTGGGAATATCGTAATACTCGTAAAGTTTACTTCCCTCGGCAAGCTGTCTCCAGATTTCGTCGGGATAAACCAGCCACTGCTCGCCCGCTTCGCCATACCAACGGTCGATGGCTTCCTGCAACGACTCGAGAGTATCGGTAACTTCCGGTTGCTTGTTATAGTCGGTGGAAGGAAGTTTCATCGTGATAAGCACCGTTATGGAAGGACTTACATTGACGACGAGAGAAGGATTGATGGCGGTATTTACCATCGTTTCGACGTTTTCTATGAGTTCTTTCATGTCGGCGCCGAGGAACTGCTTAAGAAGTCCGAAAATGGCTCCGTTAACGAGTTCGACGCTTATTCCCTGAATAATGTCGCCTATTATGTTGATGGTTCCGTTGACTTTATTGTTGACGTCGGCAAAACTCGTTATCGTTTGGTCGGAAAATTCCGCTTCGTATTCCAGAATCTTTGCATAAGTATTCTTGGCGGACTCGGACGCGTTCTCGTCGGTAAACAATCCGAGAAGATCCAGAAGTCCTCCTATCTTGACTTTGCCGAGATAGAAGTTGCTGCTGCTTATACCTTCGGCGTCGATATACGCGTCTCCTCTGATATAGGAAAGACTGAGAAGAAGTCTCTTTCCGCCTTGTCCGTCGTCGGTAAGGAATTCAATCTGCCCCTGCAAATCTTCCAGTATGGAATTGATGTTGACGGTAAGAGCTATATTGACGTAAAGGGTGGAATCTATCGATTCGAGGAATTCGATAACCGGGTCTATGGTCGCGGTGATACCGATGGAGGAAAGGTCGAGATAACCCTTATCCTTCATAAGCTGCAACAGTCCGCCCAGTCCGTAAACGCCTTTTTCGTCGGTTACGTTAAGCACCACCTGCGTATTGAAATACAGCGTATCCACACGGTCGATACGTTTGTAGTCTTCGGTGTTGGTCAGATTTATGTCGGACTTGGTAAATCCTACGTAAAGTCCTCTTACGCGGATACCTATACCCAAAATAGGATTGATTTCGGTGGTACCCGTAGCGATATTTTCGCCCATTGCAAGGCTGAGTCCGAGTTCCAGACTGTTGACGCCTTCGCTGACGGAATAGCCTTTCGCGTAAATCTGAATGGCAGCGTCGGGGAATACGTCGAATCCGCCGAAACCGAGTATTCTGAGCAAAGAGGCTATAGCCGTTTTCTTGACGATAAGGAACAGACCTTCGCTGTTAATCTGAGCGTCCACTCCTAAAGTCGCAGAATTCATCGTTGCGTTTCTCAACTGATCCACCGAAGCAAACAAGGCTTTGTTTGCGGCGTCGTCAGCGTTTCCGAACAGCAATCCGCCCGCATCGGCTACGTAAACTCTGTCGCTGTTAAGATTACGTAAATCGATATAAAGGTTGCCGTTATAGTAATAAATTACCGCCCATTCCTTCTCCGGATCGGTTGATATTCCGTCCCCGGTGCGGTATATTCTGAGGGCTATTCTGAGGGTGGAGCCGCTGATAAGATGCTCTAAATAATTCGTATCTTCGCCGTTACCGAAGTCGAGGTTGGCTTCTATATCGAGCGCAAAAGTAATCTTCTGCTTGTTAGCGATATAGAGCGCAAGGTCGATTATCATTCCGCCGAGATAATTTTCCATAATGGAAGCGACGGGATCCTGATAAAGGTTGGTACCCGTGGTTACTCCGGCATCTACTTCGAGATAAAGGGTGGTACTGAGATTGACGCTGGGAAGAATTCCGTCAACTTCGGCAAAATCTATCGGATCGCCGTTTTCGTCTCTTTCCAGCACGCTGCCGTCGAAGTCTATATACTTATCCTGAGCAAGACTCAGTTCCACGTTATGCAGGGCAAGTTTCAGCGAAATACCCCTTTGCGTGGAAACCCCGTTTTCGTTTATGCTGTCGAAATTGAGCTGGAAGCGCATAACGTCGCGGTCTCCGTCGTCATAAACGCTCGGAGCCTCGCTTCCGTCACCGTACGTTGCCACGCTGAATATATCCAGTTTAACGCTGGGATCGCCCACCTGACTTATCATACTCTTTATATCGCCCATTCCGAAGAAGGACAAAAGGGTATAAATCGCGTTGGACGCAATCTGAATAGCCATTCCGCTCTGGGCAAGATTGATGTCCACCGAAGGATTGACGGTACCTGCGGGAGCGTTTTCGGCATAGAAATCGAATATGGTCTTTTCTCCTTCTTCTGCAGAGAATACGTCCGCCATGGCAGCGGCGATTATGGTCTTGGAAATAGAACCGCCGCTAGCTACGTCATAACCTATGGGATAAGCGTTCTGCCCGATAAGCTGTTTTATGTAATCGAGAGCGTTCTTGACGTACAGACGCTGAATGTTGAACCTGGAAGCGTCCACGTAAACGAAATTGACTTCCTGTCCTTCTTCGTCGAGCATCGTCCCGAATACCAGTTGCAATACCATATCTTTCGCAGGATCGTATTCTCCGTTGTCGTCGAGAGAGAACAGAGTAAGAGAAATATCGGTATTGGAAAGGTCCCTGTCGAACAACGAGAACAGATTGATACGGGCTTCCAGCGACAGACGGAAATTGCTTCCTACCTGGCTTAAAATACTCAAAACGGGAGCGATATCCAGTTTCTGTCCGTTGAAAGTGAGGTCGAGCCCCGCTCCGGAAAGTATGGTATTGACCAGATCGCTGAAGTCGTATACGGAATTTTCGTCCATATCGATACCGAAATCGATCTCCATCTTCGCATACACGAAACCGAAGTTTTCGTCGATAACGTCGAAGCCCTTGGCATTAAGGTATTCGGCATTGACCGCCTCTTCCTTTTCTACCTGGACGGGTTTCCCGTTCTCATCGGTTTCGGTAACCAAAATCGTGTGAGAGAGGTCGCTGTCGGCTATTTTTATGCCTGCGCCCTTAAAGAGAACCTTGAAGTATAGGTTGGCTACGTCGGCGTCCACGTTGATGATGGAGCTGTCATACAGAAGTCCGAGAGTAAGACTACCGTCCTCGTTAACCGCGTCCACGATAAGCTGCGGCATCATCGAATAGGAATTTTCGTAAATTTCATCGAGGGTAGCGCTGTAATCCTTCTCCTTATCCATCTTATACCAGACGTAAACGGTAGTGCCTTCCTCGTCGGTCTCGGCACGTTTACGGAGGAGATAGTAGTAAGACGTTCTTTCTCCTTCAAAAATACGTTTTGCGTCTTCGTTCAGATATTTCCAGGCAGCGTAACGGTATTCGTTGTCGGTAATTACTCCCTGCGCGTTAGCTATATACCGGGTCATAATCGCAGAAATATATTGATCTGCGAGCGTTTTGTCTATACCGCCGGTTTCCACGAGATATTCCCAAGCGACGGCTTTCCAGTTATAAGTCAAATCGGTGGCATATCCGGAGTAACGGTCTTCGCTGATGATGAAGACGTTATTGTCGGTAATATAATCTTCTTCGGTTTCGTAATCGTCGTAATTGGGACGATCCGTTATTGCAACTTCAAACTCTTTGTAGGCTATTTCGAGGTTGACGTAACGGAGAGCGGAAAGCAAAGTATTGTAGGAAGCAAGTATCGACGCTCTGATTTCCGTCCAGCTGTAAGAAGCGGCAAGCAATTCGCTGGAACCGTTCTCTTTATAATACTTGTCGTAAATTTCCTGGTATTTCTTACTTTCGTCGCTTGACCAGTTATAACGATTGGTGAAATATTCGAAAGCGTAGCGGTTTATATACGTAGGTTTATCGGCGGAGGATATGCCTTCGAGACTGTTGACGGTTTCCTCTGCCTGTTCGTAAGAAGCCGTCAGTGCGTCAAGCTTAACGTGCATGGCTTCTATATAATTGTCTAAAGACAATCCTTCCACGTAATAAGCGGTAAATTCTTGAGAAATAGTTTTTATTTCGGAGTCAATTACGTCTTTATTTTCTATTTCTTTATTAAGAGTGGTTATTTCTTCCTGAACTGCCTTATAGAATTCCTCCCAGGCGAGCACCTTGAGCTCGTTGGTAGTCGCTCCGGAAATATTGTTCTGAACTAATTTATTATAGATATCTTCTGCAATAATGTAATGCTCGGTATCCAGCATCTGGCTTTCCAGCATACTGTCCCAGGCATAGTAAACGTTTTCATGCCCGCCCGTTTCCACGATAAGCTGGTCCATACGGAGCAGAATAGCCGTGGCCACGGCTTTGGCGTTTTCCCTTTCGGCTTTATACATCGTTTCCACGAGGTCGGCAAAACTCCTTGCAAAACGGCTCTTCTCGTCGTTGAAGGCTTCCTCGAGAAGTTTGATAAGAACGTTGGAGGCAGCCGTCACGGTGAATCCGTAACTGTCTCCTATCGTCGCGTGTATAAAGTCGGCAAGGCTTTCGGTGGTTCCGCCGGGAGCGTTGGAGGGACGAATGTCGGAATTGACGAAATAGTCGTCGTAATCGACGGTACCGTAAGTTTCGGAAGCCGCAGTTCTAAGGTAAATAAGGAAACGGAACAAATCCATAGCGGGTTTGTCTTCGGCGTAAACGCCGTCGATAATCTCCTTATCGCCCTCGTCTTCCTCAAATGAATCGTCCTCGTCTTCCTCAACGGAGGAATTGGATGCGTCGGGGGTGGTTTCCTCTTCTCCGCCGAAAAGGTCTCCTACCTTATCGATAAGATCTTTGGCGGTAGATTCGAAATCGGCTACTTTAATTCTTCCCGCGTGGAAAGCGGAAAGATCGAGATAAAGCGAGAGATATTCGCTCATACCGTCGGGAGCGGTTTCTTTGACGAGATATATACCGAGAATAAGGTCTTCGATTATCAATCCGTCGCTGCCTTCCCTGCGGTTGACTATTTCCAGGAACATCTCCACGCCGGAGGCGCTGAGAAGCTGCAGGATATCCAGTTCCGCATCGGGATCGATCGCCGCAGCGGTCTGATAGATCTGCATTATGTTGGCTTTTATCTCCAAATAGAAAGTAAGGTCCGCTCCTATGCTTTCCAACGTGTTGAGAATAACGTCCACGGCAAAACTTTCGTCGCCGAGCAAAGCTCTCAAAAGATCGCCGAAATTGAGAGAAGTGATATCTTCGGGAGAGGTAGCGTCGTTTTCGCCCTCGGCTCCGAGCACGAGAGCTCCTTCCATAAAGAGTTTGATATCGGTAGCCCATTCTTCGTCTATTACCGTATATTCGTCTTCGTCGATGACGAGGTCGAGTTTATCGGTCAGACTGAACTGCGGATACTCTACTTCTATGGACAAATCGAACAGATTTTCCAATCCGAGGTTGAACTTGACCAAGTCTTCTCCGAGAGCGGAAATTCTGAGTTCGGGGGTATAAACGTTGAAATATTCTTCGATATCGAGTCCGAGAGCCGCAGCCAGCGCGTAGATCGCTCCGCCGGTAACTTTCAGCATCAACATATCCGAACCTTTCTCGGTGGAAATGGCAAGTATGATTTCTCTGGCAATGACGTCGGCGACATCGGCGTAAGCGGCTTCGATATCGGCGTTGCTTGCGCCGGAAACGTCGGAAGTTCCTCTTCCGAGAAGTTCGCCCCAGTCTATTCCGAACGCTTCGCCTAAAGCTATCAAAATAGAGCTGACGTTACTTAACTTGACTTTTTCCACTCCGAGGAATCCGAGATTGAGGTAAACGTCCGCCACTCCCTCTGCGTCGAGTACGATATATAAAGAAACCGCGTTACCGAGATAATAATCGCCCGCAAGTCCGTATAATTCGTTCCAGGAGGCGGTAAGTCTCTCGGTTTCGTTGGGATAAAGCCCGAGCATTTCGTCTTCTATTTCGCCCATTCTGATATAACAGATATAGTCGTCAAGGATTTCCAGTTCCTTGCTGTAACTTTCGGTTCCGGGCACGGCGGAAGCAAGTCTGGCTTTGAGAAGGTTCCAGGCGAGTACCTTGTTACCGTCAGCTTCCGCGAGAACGGACTGCATCATAGTCCTTCTCGGAGCAAGACTGTCGTAAATATCCTGATTGCCCTGAGAAGTCAGATTGAGGTAAAGTTCTATGTTTTTAAGATCCTTAAGCGTGGTAAGGTTGACGTTGGCGTTGATGGAGAAATAGGTGGTCTGTTCGAATTTCCCGTCCACGTCGAGCTGCAAGCCTATTTCGGGATCGCGTCCGTCCAACCAGTAGTTGGTGAACATCTTAACCGCATAGTCGAAGTTAAAGTTCTTGGTCAGATTGCTGAGTTTGAAGGAAGCAAGTCCTCCCCAATGCAACCCTACGGTGGTGAATTCTTCCACCTCGGCATAGTCTTTGTTCTTATCTTCTTCGGTAATTATTTGAGAATCGTCGAAGTCGGCGTTGATATTCCCTATGGTCAAGCCTATCTCGGTGGCGTGTTCGCCTTCTTCCACCACCTCGCCTTCGTTATCGAGATAAACGCTGGCGGTAAGATTGAGGTCGCCCTTGAATCCTACCGAAATATCCGCTCCGAAATCGATATTTCTCAAAGCTTCGGTCAGATCCACTCCCGCAAGAGCTATTACGCTGATGAGGGTGGCTTTGGTGACGGCAATTCCGAGACTGCCGTCGTTGAACATAATGTCAAGGTAAGTCGCTATATCCGCGTCAGCCAAAGCCGCGGCATTGAAACCGGAACTCGTTCCGTTTTCGGCGGTAGAAGCGTTGGAAGCGGTATCGGGCGTAATTCCTATGAATTTATCGATAGCGTCGCCGAGAGCCGTGATAAACGTGGAGTCGAAAACTTCCATAATCCCGTTTATGACTCCGGTAACGTTACGCAAAACGACGTCGCCTATGCTGAATATTGACGTGGAGACGTAAACGTCGCCGGCAAAACTGGAAGCTCCCGCGTCCACGTCGCTGCCGTCGTAAATGAAAGTCAATGCGTTTTCTTTCTCTTCTCCGATAAGACTGCGGACTATTTCCACTTTGAGAACGCTGCGGTAAATATTGGAGAAGTCCAGCCATACGTCGATGTTAAAATCGAGGCTGTCGTCCATTTCTCCCAAAAATTGAGCCAGAATATCCATTCCGAGACCGTTCAGGTCTACCATTATGGAATTTTCCACCAGGTAATCCCACGCCAAAGCGTAGTGGGTATCGTCTCCGGGTACCGCGTCGTACCACTCTTCTATCTCGTCCACGTTTGCGGCTATGTCCTTAACCGCCCAACCGTAACGTATATCGAGTTCTTCCCTTTCCGCCTCGGTAAGTTCCATTGAAGCAAGACGTTTCCAGGCGGCGACTTTTTTGGCTTTATCGGTCATGGTCACGTCTTTGTTTTCTTCTTCTATCTGCGCGTATATCGCGTCGAGATCGGATTTATTGAAAACAGAGTTATTGAAGATAGCGGCTACGGTTTCGGTAAAATTGTAGTCGTTACTGAGTTTTATTCCGCTTTCGCCGAGTTTGTTCTTGATAAACAGCGATCCGCCCACTTCCACGTGTACCGCGTCGGGCACTCCGTCGGTGGTGCTTTCGGGAGCGAAGTTGTCTTTATTCACGGTTACCGCGTAATCGGCACGCTTGTCGGGATCGACGCTCGCGCGGAGCTGATTGAGTCCGAGACCTATCGTATAAACGCTGTCCAGTCCCACCGTTACGTCGAGTTCCAACCCGTTATTGGTGTCCACTCCAAGTTTTATATTATCTATGGTGATGAATTCCGTCACCATTCCGAAACCGAGCATATTGAGAACTCCCGTTATAACGGTGTTGCCCAGTTCCAAAGAAACTTTACCGGAATTGTAGATAATCTGCAAAGCTATGCGGTTCGGGTTTTCGATAGCGGCGCCGGAAGGAGCGATTTCGTAAGGCAGATACGCCGCGCTCAGAGCCGGGGTAAGAATATCCCTTAAAGCGCTCATGCTCGCCACGTTGGCAGCCTGCGTCTCGGTCTCTCCGGGAATAACGAGACTGTCTCGGAACACCTTGACCGTTCTCAAACGGAAATAGGTCACCGCCTGCAATTCTTCTTCGCTGACTCCTCTGGAAGAATACGCTTTTTCCACCTCTTCGGCTATCTCGTCCTCCACCCATTGCGGGAAAAGTTCCTTGAATTCCTCGGAGTTCCTTATCGCCACGCTGGTTGCGTTGGCATATTTCGGATAAGTGTCTCTTATATAAATTATCAGTTCGCCTGCCACCGAAGACTCAAGAGAGGTCCTGTCGTAATATTCGATAACCGCCCTTTCGTAATTTTTAATTTCGGCTATCGTTTCGGCAAGTCCGGCATCCATAAGAGCTTTCACCGAACCGTCGAGGTTGGGCTGCGTTATGGTCGCCTGCCAGATGCCGGCGTATTTAGTCACAATATCGCCGTAATAGGAATAAGCCTTGCTTTCCAGCAAGTCGGTAAAATCTATTTCCTTGGGCGGTTCCTGACCGGTGCTTTCCGCTTCTTCCCTGCGTTGTTCTCTGGCCTCTTCTTCGAGTTGAGCCACGCTTATACGCAAAGGCCCGTCGGGAAGCATAAAGGGTTCTATGGAAGTAAAGAGATCTCCGTTGGAATTAAATATGCTGATAACCCCGTCCTTAACGGTATAATAACGTCCTTCTGTCTTGAGATAAATATCGTTGGAACGGTTGCTATACTCGAAATAATTGGAAAAGCTCGTAAGATAATACAGATAAATATATCCGTCGTCGTTCAAAAGATATTTATACGCCGTTTCGGGATAAGAGTTACGGTAACCGTTCTGAATATAGAAATTCTCGAAGAAGTAATTGAAAACGGTCTCCTTCATAACGAAATCCATCAGATCCCGTTTGGACTGATAATTGTCGGCGGAATCGATGTTGAGGTCGCTCGTATCGTTATACATACTATTCCACAAAAGAGCGATTGCGCCGACGTAAGTACCTTCGAGGTCGGTTATGGCAAGGGGATTGATGCCGAGATAAGACAGATCGATGTATCCTTTGCCGTCTTCCACGTAAACGCCTGCGATAACGGCATAGGTTCTGTTGTCGTTAGCGGTGAAGCCGTTACTGTCGAGAATGGTCTTGTCGAAAACAACCACGGCAATATTGCTTGCAAACAAATCGTTGATGTCGATATTGCCTTTCACGGCTATACCCACGTGCAAACCGTTTTCGTAGAAATAATTGTTTTTGAATTTAATGGCAAGACTGCTGATAAGCTGATCGATAAACGCTCCGCTGGCAGCGTCGGTGCCGAGGAGGTCCTCCAGCATATCGCCCAACGCCTGATTGAGCTTATCGGGCACGGTTTCGGCTTCGGAAGCGTCCACCGAAAGTTCAAGTTCCACGTTGACGGATATGACAAGCGACGCCACCCAGTCGGTGAGCGAAGTGTACGACGCCGAACTGTGTCCGCCGCCCGCAAAAGTGAGGTCGGAGCCCTTCTTTACGGTTATGGTATCGAGCAAAACAAGATCGATATAGAACGCTTCGACTTCTTTTCCCGTGCTGTCCAGTATTCCGAGATGAGCGGTTATGTATTCCCTGTCTTTAAGATGGGGGATTGCTTTGGAAACGTCCACGGGCCAGTTGACGACGTTGCCGTTTTCGTCACGTAAAACGAGGTCGCCTTCGTCATCGTAATTTATGGAGAATATATAGGTCGTCTTGTTTCCTTCTTCATCCGTTACGGTCTGTTCGTAAAGGGGTCTGCCTTCGGGGTCGCGTAAAACCGAAGTACCGAGATGAACGGCAAGGTTACCGTTGACCTTGGGAAGATCCCCGGTAAGGTCCATATTCATAAGTTGCAACAGAACGCCTAAAACTTCGGCATTTATGAGAACTTCCAGCACCCCGTCGTTCACGACGATACCGTCGAGCGCTCCCGCCGCAATGTCTATAAGATTGGTTCCTTCTTCTGCTGTGGCAAGAGCGCCGAAAAGCGCAAAAACGTTTTTCCCGTCGGTTCCGGCGTCCACGGTGCCGTCCGCATTCACGCTGAAAGCAAAATCGGCGTTCATTCCGCCCAGGATTCCTTCCAGTCCGGAAAGATCCAGCCCCATTCCGCTTAATACGTCCTTAAGCCCCAGGTTGGGTATGGAGATCTTCGGAATAGCTCCGTCCACGATTTTGGTTATGGGCAATTTGCCGTGAAGCTGAGTCACCATATCCTCTTCTTCGTTTACCTGGGGATTGATGAACAGAGTGTCTTCGTTGCCGGAATAATATATCGAAAGGAAAGGATATCCGTAAATACGCTTCCCGTCCTCGAGAAGATACAAATCGAGTATAACGCCTACCTGCGAGAAATCGAGAAGGTTGACGCCCGCCTGCAATTCGTATTCGACGGAAAGAGCGCTGCTTGTTTCTATTCCGAGAGTCAGGAATACGTTTTCGACAAAAGCACCCACTATAGCCGAGAGATCGATTTCCGTTCCTTCTGTAGAGCCGAGAGTGAAGTTACCCGTTATCGTCGCTCCGTAATCGAGAGAACCGCTCATAGACTTGTATTCGCCTCGTAACGCTTCCGCCGCCTCGGGGTCGGATACGTTGCCGTCGGCGTCGATACCTATGGCCTCCATCTCGAAATCGGGTTCCACGAAATAGGAAAGACCCGTGGAATACGTTCCGTCTTCGTTGTCGCCGCCGATACCCGCGTGAACGGTAAGTCCTTCGGTAACGTTAAGTTTAAGTCTGACGGAATCGAACGGATCGTCGAAATCCACGCTCAATTCTATCCCGTGCAAGCCGACGCTCGCCCCTTCCACGAACATACCGAGAAGGGAATTGATACCGTCGTTGTCGAAATGCAACGAGAAAATCGAACTTTCTTCGGTGGGGAAAGTCAGATATTTGAAACCTCCCGCGCCGTCGGAGGTGAGAAGCACGTTGAGGAGAGCCATAATATCCAGCCCGCCTCCCTCTTCGCCGTCGGCGTTACTCGGGCGGGTAGCCGTAGTGGTATTGGCGTAATACGGGTCGAGGTATTTCATATAATCGCCTAAAAGACCCGGAAGCTCCGGCGTTCCGGCGAGTAATTGAGTAAGATTGAGATTGGGTAGTTTTAATTGCGGAATCAGCTGCGTCCCTCCGCTGGTCAGGTTGGAAGTGTTGATATAAAGGGTGCTGTAAAGCACGGAACTTCCCTGTTGCAACTGCAAATCAGGCGCAAGATACAGCGAGAACACGTCTGCGTCGTTGTATTTGAACGTAACCTGAGCTTTGTTGTTGGCGTTGTCGAACAAATCGATGCTTGCCGCCACTTTAACGTCGAATACGTAATGAGAATTGCCCGATATTTTAAGCGGGATCTGCCCTACGGCGCCGAGATCGCCGAGGAGATTGCCGAGAATACTGGAAATGGTCAGTTCCTCGTCCTCTTCGCTGTCCACTCCGAGCTGAAGATTGAGTTCGAGGTTGGTGAGACTTCCTTCCTCGTAAACGCTGTCCTTACCCGCCGAACCGAAATTGTATCCGGCAAGGTCCATCTGTACGGTATTGGTATTGCCTACGCTCATTTTGAAGGGAGTCACGTCTATATCGACGTCGTACTCTCCCGTTACGCAGGTGATGTCTATGCCGAGTCCGTTGAAAACGTAATCGTCCTTAGTGGTTCCGTCGGCCTGCTTTACCGGTTCTTTCTGAGTTATCGCAGAAAGTTCGAAGGTCATCGAGGGCCATTCTTTGTCGATAATGTCCTGCAGTCCGAAGCCGAGTACCTGTCTGAGCAACGGATCGAGGTCGGGCAGACCGAACGCTTCCCAGGAAATCTCTATGTCGATGAAACCTGCCAAATTGATACGCCCTTCCATAATCATTCCCATAATCATATCAATATTGAGATATTGATTGATATATTGCGTCTTGCCGTCGGCTGTATACGTAAGGTTGGCTTCTTTGTTGAAAAGAATACCCCAGGCAATGGAAATAAGCCCGGGAATGTTGCTGTTTTCGAGGTCGAGTTGTCCGCCGAGGGCGTTACCTATGAAAGGTACTATGTCTATACCGATGGAATCCAACAGTTTCCACAACAAACCGCCCAGCTGACTCATATTGAGCTGTTCGGTATAGTATTTGTTTCCGCCTATATCGAGGTAAAGCGTGGAATCGTAATAGTAAACGCCTACCTTGACCTGGTTGGTATAAACGTCTTTTATTTCTATGAAAACGGCGCTGGCAGAGTTATCCTTCAGATTAAAAGCGCCTTTGACGACGATATTGTAATCTATCGTGGTCGCCGGAATATCGGTATAAACTTCTCCCGATTTTTCGTAATTGTGGAATGTGAAACGTACCGCAAAGTCTATATTGAACCATTCGGGGTCGTCGACAGGAGTGGTGTCGATGTTGTTGACCGCTTTGATTATGTAATTCCTGGCTTCGGCGTTGGTGACGCTGACGACCTTTTCTTTATTGTCGTTATCAGTAGGAGGCACGATGCCGCCCGTTCCGTCGTCCACGTTACCTGCTCTCTCAGAACACGCGGCGATACTGAACATAAGCGCCACGCACAGCAGGAAAATAAATAATTTTGCGATTTTCGTTTTCATAACACACTCCGATTGTTTCGACTTGCAAAAGGGCGTACTTCACCCTTTTTGTTCACGATACACACACATTATACACCCGCTACGGGTCCGTGTCAATACCCGTTTTATATATATAATATAATTATTCCCTTGCGGGATGTTCCCGAGGGCGTAATGCTCCCATAGCGACGGTTACGCTTTTGCCCGAAAAAAGGAAATGATTTCCTTTTTTAATCAAAAAACTTCAAAAACACGCAAAAAATATTCCATTCAAAAAACCTTTAATTTCCAGGAAAATCGAAAAAAAATAAAAAATCGGTTTTTACAGATTTTTCCATAAAAACCGCTTGTTAAAATTTTGTAAAAAATCCCCGTTTTTTAATCGTCGTAAGTTTCCAAAAAAGAATGCAAAACGCCGTTTTTACGACATCCCACAACGGTATCTATATTGACGTTGTGCGTGGCGGTAAAAATATTGAAATCGGCTTGAGGATTGGTTTCCTTCAGCTTTTTTATAAGCCTTTTCATTTCCGCTCTTTTCCCGTCTCCCGCCGTTTCGTCCTTTTCGGTGAACTTGCAGGCGCACCGTAAAAAGTCCACCCCGATATGTCGGGAAAAGTTTATTATATCCTGCTCTTTTACCCTGTAAAGCGGTCGTATGAGTTCCATTCCCGCGAAATTGGTGCTTTTCAGTTTCGGCATCATCGAGCGGATCTGTCCGTTGTAAAGAATACTCATCATAACCGTTTCTATTACGTCGTCGAAATGATGTCCGAGCGCTATCTTGTTACAGCCGAGTTCCTTTGCTTTGGAATAAAGACAACCCCTTCTCATTCTTGCGCAAAGATAACACGGCGAACCTCCGCTGTTGTAAGCGACTTTGAAAATATCCGATTGAAAAACCTCGATAGGGATTCCCATCTTTTCGGCATTTTCGTAAATTTTACGCAAATTGGCTTCATTGTATCCGGGATTCATCACCAGATATCTCACGTCGAAATTGTCTTTGCCGTGCCTTTTCAGTTCCTGCATGCACTTAGCCATCACCATACTGTCTTTCCCGCCGGAAATACAGACGGCTATCCTGTCGCCGTCCTCTATAAGTCGGTATTCTTTGACAGCCTTCACGAAAGGCCCGTAAATTGCTTTTTTGTAAGAAGTAATAAGACTTCTCTCGATATCCGTCGTATTCATATTTAATATAATACCCCATCCCCGTGAAAGGAGCAACCGACGAAAGGAATTTGTTTTCTTTTTCTAAAAAGTTTTTTCTTTTCATATATTTTAGAAAAAAGGTTTGCTATGAAATACGAAAAAAACAGCATTTGGACGGTTATGACTCTTCCCGAGGAAGAAATTTTCAAAACCAGACTGGAAAATCTCGGACTTACCACGGGCGCAAGAATAACTTTTAAGGAGACAGCCCCTCTCGGCAATCCCGTAATAGCCGTAGTCAGGGGAACTTCCTACGCCTTCCGCCTTTCCGCCCTGGAAAAAATCGGACTTAAGAGGAACGAACTTTGAGAGTTGTTCTGGCAGGAAATCCCAACTGCGGCAAAACCACTCTCTTTAATAAACTCACCAAAAGTCATTTCGACACGGGGAACAGGGCGGGCGTTACCGTGGAAGAAGCGGAAGGACGACGAGGTGAGGATTATGTTTACGACCTGCCGGGGATTTATTCCCTCACCCGTCCTTCCAACGAGGAAAAAGCGGCGGACGACTTTCTGCGTCGGGAAAAAATCGACCTTATAATTAACGTAATAGACGTAAAATATCTCGAAAGAAGCCTTTTTTTGACTACTCAGCTTCTGGAGAAACGCAAACCCACGGTTTTGGCGCTCAATATGTGCGACGAAGCCGAAAAGCTCGGTATAGAAACCGATTGCGAAACGCTTTCCCGTTTGCTCGGGTGTAAGGTAGCGGAAATTTCCGCTAAAAAGGACAAGAATTTCGACAAACTCTTTTCCTCTCTCCCTCCGCCCTCGGAAAAAGTCTTCCCTTCCGACGTCGCCTCCCGTTACGCCGTATGTGAAAAAATCTGTTCTCGTTGCGTGAAACGCACCGAAAAAATCTCTTTTTCCGAAAAAATCGACAAGGTTCTTTTGGGAAAACACACCGCTTTCCCTGTCTTTTTCGCGGTTATGTTTTCAGTGCTTTTTCTCTGTTCTTTTCTCGGAAATCTTGCAGGAAAAGCTTTTTCCGTCGTCACGGAATACCTATTCGCAAAAATAAACCTTTTCCTTTCCTCCCGACTTTCCCCGTCTTTGGCAAGTCTTATCGGAGACGGCGTCCTGACGGGCGTGGGAAGCGTGGCGGAATTTCTTCCCGTGACCGTTATTACCTTCTTTTTCCTCGCTTTACTGGAAGAAAGCGGATATCTCGCCAGAATAGCCTTTCTTACCGACCGCCCTTTCTCCGTTGCCGGTCTGTCGGGCAGGACGGCGATTAGTCTGATAGTCGCCTGCGGTTGCACCGCTTCCGCCGCCGCAAGCACCCGCACCATTCCCGACGACGCAGAAAGAGAAAAATGCCTTTGCTCCCTGCACTTTATGCCCTGCAGCGCGAAACTTCCGCTCTTCGCCACCTTCGTCAACGCTTTTTACCCGGGAAACTATTTTGCGTTGCCGCTCCTTTATCTGACGGGAGTGTTCTGCGTATTCTGCCTTAATATCCTTATACGCGGCAAACAAATGCAGGATTTCGTTATGGAAATCCCTGCGCAAAAAATTCCTTCCCTTACCGGCGTCTTAAGGAAAACAGCCGCCTTTTCCCGTTCTTTCTTCCGCCGTACCTGTACCGTGGTTTTTGTCGCAAGCATATTTGTTTGGGTTCTCATAAATTACGATTTCAGTTTCCGAAAATGCGATATAGAAAGCAGTATGCTTGCCGTGGCGAGCGAAATGGCGAAGTATCTTTTTTATCCTGTGGGACTAACCGACAAATGGCACGCCGCGGCGGTCATCGCCGGGTTCGCCGGGAAGGAAACCGTCCTCGGCGTCCTCGGCGTAATCTCAAAAGGAAATCTCTCGCTCCTGTTCACCCCCTCGTCCGCTCTTTCCTTTTGCCTTTTCATTCTGTTGAGCCCGCCCTGCGCAGCCGCCTGTTCGGCTCTGAAAAAAGAACTCGGCGGCAAAAAATTTCTGCGTTGTTTAGGTCTGCAATTTTTGTTCGCTTATGTTTTCTGCGCCGCTTTCTACGCCGTGTCCTTGCTTCTCGGAGCGGTTTTTTCATAATCGCTTGATTATTGTCGGGTATTTTCTTATAATTTTATTATTACGCAGATTATAAGGAGACCGAATATGAAAAGCGATATCGAAATAGCAAGGGAAGCCGCTTTACTCCCCATAGCCGAAGTTGCGGAAAAACTGGGACTTAAGGAAGAAGACTACGATTGTTACGGTAAGTATAAAGCCAAAATAAAAATAAGACCCGCTTCTTCCGACGGACGACTTGTCCTCGTCACGGCAATGAACCCCACCCCTTTCGGCGAAGGGAAAACCACCGTCAGTATCGGGCTTGCCGACGCTTTTCATAAACTCGGCATAAAGGTTTGTCTTGCCCTGCGAGAACCCTCTCTCGGTCCCGTTTTCGGAATAAAAGGCGGAGCGTGCGGAGGAGGATATTCGCAAATAGCTCCTATGGAAGACATAAACCTCCATTTCAACGGCGATCTTCACGCCGTCACATACGCCAACGACCTTTTGAGCGCCCTTATCGACAACCATATTATGCAAGGCAACGAACTCGGGATAGACAAAGTGGTCTGGACCCGTTGTATCGATCTCAACGACAGGGCGCTGAGGGTTACCGACGTAGCCTTGGGCGGAGTCAAGAACGGCGTTCCGAGAAGGGACGGTTTCGTCATCACCGCCGCCAGCGAAATGATGGCTATTCTCTGCCTTGCCGATTCTCTTTCCGACCTCAAACGCCGTCTCGGCAATATTCTGATAGGCTACGACAAGTCGGGTAAGGAAATCACCGTTTCAGACCTCGCCTGCCAGGACAGTCTGGCTATTTTGCTCAAAGACGCATTGAATCCCAATCTCGTGCAGACCCTGGAAGGAACCCCTGCCATAGTGCACGGCGGACCTTTCGCCAACATCGCCCACGGCTGCAACACCGTCACCGCCACCCGAATGGCGCTCGCCCTTTCCTCCGTTACGGTCACCGAAGCCGGTTTCGGCGCCGAACTGGGCGCGGAAAAGTTCTTCGACATCAAATGCCGCAAAACCGGACTTAACCCTTCGGCAACCGTCCTCGTGATAACCCTGAGAAGCATAAAACACAACGCAGGCGTACCCGCCGACAAAATCACTCTTCCCGACGAAGAAGCGATAAAAAAAGGGTTTGCCAACGTCGCCCGCCACATCAAAAATCTCCGTTCGGAATTTTCTCAGAACGTGGTAGTCGCCCTCAACCGTTTCCCCACCGATACCCTCGAAGAAATCGCCCTCGCGGAAAAACTGTGTAAAGAAGAAAACGTGGGTTTTGCCGTCAGCGAAGGATTTGCAAAGGGCGGAGAAGGATGCATAAATTTAGCTGAAGCCGTGCTTTCCGCTATGGAAAAGCCTTCCGTGCTGACTTTAACTTACGACGATAATTACACTATTAAGCAAAAAATCGAAGCCGTCGCCACGAAAATTTACGGAGCAAAAGCGGTAACTTATTCCGAAAACGCCGAAAAAACTCTCGCCGCTTTGGATGAAAAATACCGTTCTTTCCCCGTTTGTATCGCCAAAACGCAATACTCTTTTTCCGCAGATCCGACTCTTTTGGGCGCGCCGGAAAACTTCGACCTCAACGTGGAGGAAATTATGGTCAGAGCGGGAGCGGAATTCATCGTCGTCCGTTGCGGACAGATGCTCCTTATGCCCGGACTTTCCAAACAGCCCAACGCAATGAAAATGACCATAGACGACGACGGAACCGTCAACGGACTTATGTAAAGGTGTATAAATGTGCGATAAAAATGCCTTCGAAAAGACATTGTCTTTTGCCCGTCACGCCGTATTTTTCGGCGGAGCAGGGGTTTCCACGGCAAGCGGTATCCCCGATTTCCGCTCGGACAGAGGGATTTTTACGCAAAATTATTCCTTTTCTCCCGAAGAAATAGTAAGCGGACGGTTCTTTCACCGCTATCCCGAAAAATTTTACGCCTTTTACAAAAGCAAAATGCTTTTCCCTTCCGCAAAACCCAACGCCTGCCACCTCAAACTTGCCGAACTGGAGAAAAAAGGCGTTATAAAGAGCGTCGTCACGCAGAATATCGACGGACTTCATCAGAAAGCCGGAAGCGAAAACGTCCTCGAACTTCACGGAAGCGCCTTGAGAAATTATTGTCTTTCCTGCGGAGCTTTCTTTCCCGTGGATTATATTCTGTCTTCCGAAGGGGTCCCCGTATGCTCTCTTTGCGGCGGCACGGTTAAACCCGACGTAGTCCTTTACGGAGAAAATCTCGATCCCGCCGTATTGCAAAAAACCGCCGAAGAAATCGAAAAAGCCGACCTGCTTATCGTGGGCGGAACGTCGCTAGCCGTATATCCGGCCGCTTCCTTCGTGGATTTTTTCAAAGGAACTCTCGCCGTCGTCAACAAATCTCCCACCCCCGCCGACGAAAAAGCCGATTTCCTGTTCCGTGAGGATATAGCTTCCTTTTTCGCTTCCCTCGACGTCTGACGTTTAATTCTGTTCGGTCAAAAAAAGAACTTTCGGTTAAAAAAGGATTTTTTTGGGAATTTTATAATTGACAGATTTTTATATATATTATATAATTGAGAACGATTGACGAACCCGCCGAGTGCGGGTTTGTGCCGTAAAATAAAAAAACGACGGTGGCGCAAAGCGTCGCCGTTACTTATCGGAGGAAGAAAAAATGGCAGGAATCACGGTAACCCAAGCAAAATACGACGAACTCGTAAACAAATTGGAGTATCTGGAAAGCACCCGTAGGAAAGAAATTTCCGACGCTATCAAACTGGCGAGAGAATTCGGCGACTTAAGCGAAAACGCAGAGTATTCCGCCGCTAAAGACGAACAGGTCGCCAACGAAACCGAAATCGCCCGTCTGCACGACACCATCGCGCAGGCAATCATCATCGACGAAAAAGACATCAATACCGACACCGTCAACATCGGCAATACCGTAAAAGTGCTGGACGTGGAAGAAAACGAGGAGATCGTTTATACCATAGTTTCCACCCTCGAAGTCAACTCCCGCGAAAACAAAATAAGCAACAACAGCCCCGTCGGCAAAGCGTTGGTCGGACACGGCAAAAACGATACCGTCTCCGTACAGACCCCGGGCGGCAGTTTCGTACTGAAAATTTTGGAAATATCCAAATAATTTACTTGACTTAAAGATATATTTCCGCCGACAAACAAATTTTCACGACGGAAAAAGGAGACGTATATGGAAGAAAATCTTACTCCGGCTATTACCGAAGAAGAATATAACGAAGTGGTGGCTGTCCGCCGCAAAAAACTGGAAGAACTGAAGGAAGCCGGCAAAGACCCCTTTGAAATAACTTCTTTTGAAGTTACCGCAAAAGCCGCCGACATCCTCGCCGACTATCCCTCCTTCGAGGGCAAAACGATAAGTTTTGCAGGCAGAATGATCAGCCGCAGAATTATGGGCAAAGCCTCTTTCGGACACATTCTCGACTGCGGCACCCCGTTGCAGGCTTATTTCAAAAAAGACGAAATGGGCGACGACGCCTACGCCGATTTCAAAAAATGGGACATAGGCGATATTCTCGGACTTACCGGGGAGGTTTTTACCACCCACAAAGGAGAAATCAGCGTTAAAGTCAAGACCGCGGTACTTCTTTCCAAGTCCCTGCTTCCCCTGCCCGAAAAATTCCACGGACTGAAGGACACCGATCTCCGTTACCGTCAGCGTTACGTGGACCTTATCAGCAATCCCGAAGTAATGGACACGTTCAAAAAACGCAGCAAGATAATTTCCCATATCCGCTCTTTCCTCGACTCGAAAGGCTTTATCGAAGTGGAAACGCCCGTCCTCAACAGCGTACCCGGCGGCGCTTCCGCCCGTCCTTTCATAACCCACCACAACACCCTCGACATAGATATGTATCTGCGTATCGCCCCCGAACTTTACCTCAAACGTCTTATCGTGGGCGGCTTCGACAAAGTTTACGAAGTGGGCAGACTTTTCCGTAACGAGGGTATGGACATCAAACACAATCCCGAATTCACCACTATCGAATTGTATCAGGCTTATGCCGACTACAACGATATGATGGACATTACCGAGGAACTCTTCACCACCTGCGCCGAAAAGGTGCTCGGCACCACCGTCCTCAACTATCAGGGAACGGAAATAGACCTCGGCGGCAAATGGCCGAGAATAACCATGGCGGAAGCGGTGAAAAAATATACCGGACTGGATTTTGAAAACTCCGACCTTCCGTCGTTGATTGCCGAAGCCGAAAAAATCGGCGTGGAACTTCCCTCGGATATCTCCTGGGGCAAAGCTCTTTACGAAGTTTTCGACCAGAAAGTGGAAGAAAACCTTATTCAGCCTATCTTTATAATCGATTATCCCGTGGAAGTCAGCCCCCTCGCCAAACGCAAACCGTCCGATAAACGCCTTACCGAAAGGTTCGAGTTCTTTATCTACGGCAGGGAGATGGGCAACGCTTTCAGCGAACTGAACGACCCCGTGGATCAGAAAGGGCGTTTTATGCAGCAAGCCAAGGAAAGAGCCAAAGGCGACGACGAAGCTCAGATGACCGACGACGATTTCGTCACCGCTCTGGAATACGGCATGCCCCCCACCGGCGGACTCGGTATCGGTATCGACCGTATGGTTATGCTCTTTACCGACAACTATTCCATAAGGGACGTACTCCTGTTCCCCACGATGAAACCCAAAAAATAATGTTGTTTTCGTCAGTCGTCGCCAATCGGGAAAAAATCCGCTTCCATACCCCGGGACATTCCCGTCCCGACAAGCGGCTTCTCGACTGCGACGTGACCGAACTTCCCTATTCCGACAATCTCTACCGCCCCGAAGGCCCGATAAAGGAGCTGGAAACTTTCCTCGCTTCCGCATACCGCGCCGAAAGGGCGTTTTTATCTTGTCAGGGCGCAACGCACAATATCTTCCAGGCAATTTACGCCTGTATCCCCTACGGAGCGTTTCTCGTAGTCGGCGACGCTCACCTGTCCGTTTACAACGCCCTGCGCGTCTTTTCGGCAAAAGCCTATCGCACGAGCTTTCTTCAAAAGGACATTCCTGCAGACGTAAAAACCGTCATAGTCACCTCTCCCGACTACCGCGGAAACGTCCTTCCGCTGGAACGGCTTTACGCTTTCTGCCGTCAAAAAAGACTCTTCCTACTCGTCGACTCTGCGCACGGAGCGCATTTTGCTTTTTCCTCGAAACTTCCTGTTTCGGCTTCCGTTTATTCAGATTTGGCAATCTTAAGTTTGCATAAAACGTTACCCGTTATAACGGGCGGAAGCGTATTGAGCTGTAAGAAAAGCTTCGCTTCGCGTGCCTTTGACGCCCGTAAAACTCTGCATACCACCAGTCCGTCCTATATGACTATGTGTTCCGCCGAACTCGCCGTCAAGGACTTTTCGGAAAACGGTGAAAAGTATTACGAAGAAATTTTTGCAGCGGTGGAAAAATTCGCTTCCGACCTTAAAGCTCCTTTCTCCGTCCGTCGTAACGACGACTTTTCCCGACTGTGCGTGGTATCTCCCTACGACGGCGAGGCCGTCGGTAAGGCTTTGTTTGACGCGGGGTTCGTTGCCGAAACCTTCTTCGACGACGAAACGGTCTTTATCGTCACTAAAGACAACTATATTTATCTCGACGGACTTTGCAAGGCCTTCAACGCCCTCGGCTCTCTGCCTCTTGCTCAAAAAACCGTCTATCCTTTTCCCGAAAAAATGCTGCCCTTGTTTTTCGGAGAGGACTCGGAATATATCCCGCTCGACCTTGCGGAGGGCAGAATAAACCATTCTCCCGTAGGACTTTATCCTCCGGGAAGCGCTTTGCTTTATCCGGGAGAAACCGTTACCCGAGAAAAAATTTCCTACCTGTCCGCTCGTATCGATCGCTCTTTCGGACTTGAAAACGGGCTTCTCCGTGTGTTAAAATAGTTATCGGTATAAAAAATTATTTATATTTGTATAAAGGTAAGCAATGAAAGGTAAATTTATAGTGTTCGAAGGGTGCGAAGGCGTGGGAAAATCCACGCAGCTACGCCTTTTGAAAGAGTATCTGGAAAAGACCGGACAGAAAGCCGTGTTTACCAGAGAACCCGGCGGTACTCCCGTCGGAGAAAAGATCCGCTCCCTTCTCCTCGGGGAAGAAATGAGCGCCGAATGCGAAGCTCTTCTTTTCGCCGCGGCAAGATGCGAACATATCGACAAAGTTATCCTTCCCGCTCTGGAAAAGGGCGAGCTCGTCGTCTGCGACAGATATGTGGACAGTTCGATAGCTTATCAGGCTTTCGGCCGGAAGCTGGGACGGAAAAGAGTGGAAGAAATCAACGCTTACGCTTTTGCTTCCTGTATGCCCGACGCCGTGGTTTTCATCGATATGAATCCTATTAACAGCTGGCGCAGGCAAAAAGGAAAAATCGTGGAAAACGACCGTATGGAAAAGGAATCCGACGGGTTTCACCTCGCCGTTTACCTCGGATTTAAGGAATCGGCTTCCTCTACCGACAGATTTATTTCCGTTATTCCGGACGAAGACAAGCTCGTTACCGCTTCGCTTATCGTAAACGCCTTGAAAGCAAAGGGGCTTATAGAATGATCGACGCCGAAAGCGCTGTCCTGAATAAAGAATGTTTCCGTACCTTCGCGTCCGACGCCGACGGAAATCTCTGTCACGCTTATCTTCTTTTCAGCGACGACGCTTTCTTCCGTAAAATTTTTCTCAAAGCCGCCGCTAAACGTATTTTTTCAAAAAACGTATCTTCGGAAAACGCAATCTGTCAAGGGATAGAAGACGGAAGTTACCCCGACGCGGTCTTTTTCGACGGTGCGGAAATGAAAGTTAAAGAAACCGCCGCTCTCATAGAAAAGGCGGGGATGCAGCCCCTTTACGGCGACAGAAAGGTGTTCTGTATCGACAACGCCGACAAGCTCAACGCCCAGTCGCAGAACAAACTTTTGAAAACCTACGAAGAACCGCCTTCTTACCTTACGGTTATTATGGCGTCTTCCAACGAAAGCGGTATCCTGCAGACCATAAAAAGCCGCGCCAAAAAAATTTACGCCGACGGGTTCACCGTAAAGGAAACTACGGAATTATTGATAAGCGAAGGCTTTCCGAAAAATCAGGCTCTCGTCGCCGCCTCTCTCGGCGACGGAAATATGGAAAGAGCCGCTTCCTTTCTTTCCGACGAAAAGTACGTAAAACTTTACGACGCCTGTTTCGAAATGCTGTTATCGCTGGAAAACAGCTCGATGATAGTCGATTATCTCTACGGAGAACTTTTTACAAAGGACAATGCCGCTTTAACGAGCGATATTCTGGAAAGTATATTTTCCGACGTATTGAAAGTCGCCTGCAACGTCGGCTTACCCCTTGCCAATTCGGGCAGGGAATTCGACGTGAAACAGATCGCGTCCAAATTCAATCCTCAGAGCGCGCAGGAAGCATTGTTCGCCCTGAACGAGGGCAGAAAAAAATTAAATTTCAACGTCAGTTCCGTCCGAAGCGCGGAAGGCGTTTTATTCGATATACTGGAGGCAAAATATAAATGGCAATAGTGGTGGGAATTAAATTCAGAAATACCGGCAAAACCTATTATTTCGACCCGGCAGGGACGGAATTTGCCGAAAACGACGGAGTTCTTTGCGAAACCGCAAGAGGCACCGAATACGGTACGGTGGCGATGCCCAACAGGGAAGTCCCCGACAAAGACGTGGTAGCTCCCCTCAAACCCGTTTTACGCAAAGCTACCGCCGACGACGACAAAAAACACGCCGAAAACCTTTCCAAAAGGGAATACCTTATGCATACCACGGCGGAAAAGGCGGCAAAATACAATCTCGAAATGAAAATCGTGGACGCAGAATACACTTTCGACCGTCAGAAAGTCATCATTTACTTTACCGCCGAAGGACGCGTCGATTTCCGAGAACTGGTCAAGGAACTGGCAGGTATTTTCCACGTCAGGATAGAGTTAAGACAAATTTACGAAAGAGACGATATAAAAATGAGAGGGGCGCTTGCCGTCTGCGGCCGTCCTTGCTGTTGCACCACGCACCTCAAGGACTTCGAGAAAGTGTCCATAAAAATGGCTAAAGTCCAGGGTCTCAGCCTCAATCCGCAAAAAATAAGCGGTTGCTGCGGAAAACTTATGTGCTGTCTTAAATACGAAAATCCTTATTATCAGGAAGTTTTCAAAAAAATGCCCAAGATAAATTCCGTCGCCGTAACTCCCGAAGGGAAAGGCACGGTCGTAGGCCACGATATGCTCCGTTGCGAAGTCAAAGTAAGACTTACTGCCGAAGACGGCAGCCAGGAAATCAAATCCTTCCCCCTCGACTCGGTAAACGCACGTGTGCGCCAGGACGAAAACGATCTTCCCGACGAAAATTCCGACGGAGAATAATCCTTAAAACTACTCTTTATAAGGAGGCTATATATATGCAAAACTTTAATTTCAATCTGCCTACCGAAATAGTTTTCGGAAAAGACTGCGTGTCTTCCCTCGGAAAAAAAGCCGCTCCTTACGGAAAAAACGTACTCGTTATGTACGGCGGCGGTTCCGTAAAGCGTAACGGCGTCCTCGATAAAGTGCTGGCGTCCCTCGAAGGATACAACATAACCGAACTCGGCGGAGTGGAACCGAACCCCCGTATAACCACCGTCAGAAAAGGCATAGCCGTCGCCAAGGAAAAGAAAATAGATTTTATAGTCGCCGTAGGCGGCGGTAGCACCATCGACTGCGCCAAAGCCGTCGCGGGCGGCGTTTATTTCAACGACGACCCGTGGCTTTTTATGCTCGACAATTCCCTTTTCCCGACAAAAGCTCTGCCTCTTTTAACCGTATTGACCCTTGCCGCAACCGGCAGCGAAATGAACGGAAACTTCGTAATAACCAACTGGGAAACCAACGATAAACTTGCTTGCTTCAGCCCGTTTATTATCCCGAAAATCTCTTTTATGGACCCCGAATTCACATTTACGGTCAACAAATATCAGACTGCCTGCGGTACGGCGGACATAATGAGCCATATCTTCGAAGTCTATTTCGACCCCAACGACGAAGCGTTCGTTTCCGACAAATTGTGCGAAGCGTTGCTTTTGACGTGTATTAAATACGGACCCGTAGCCGTCAAGGACCCTACCGACTACGAAGCCCGCAGCAATCTTATGTGGGCGGGGACCCTCGCCATAAACAAACTGCTTAACTGCGGAAAACAAGGCGTAAGCTGGGCGGTTCACGGAATGGAACATCAACTCAGCGCTTATCACGACATTACGCACGGAGCGGGGCTTGCCATACTTACTCCCGCCTGGATGGAATACGTCCTCTGCGACGAAACCGTGGACAAGTTCGCCCGTTACGCCGAAGCGGTATGGGGCATTAAAGACGACGACAAGTACGCCGCGGCAAGGCAGGCTATTTCCAGAACCAAATATTTCTTCGCTTCCTTAGGTCTTCCCTCCACTCAGAGAGAAGCCGGAATAAAGGAAAAGTATTTTGCAGAAATGGCGGAAAAAGCTCACCGTTTCAGCGACACCGAAGCCGCTTACTTCCCCTTAAAGGAAGAGGACATCGTCAAAATTTACGAAAAGTGCTATTGAGATGAAAAAGCTTGCGTTTACGGTACTCATAATTTTGTCGCTTGCTTTCGTGCTGGTTTCCTGCGCCGACAAAGACGACGAGCCTCTCGGCGCCGAAGATTTCGTCGCGCTTTTGAGCGAGGAATTTTCCGCCCGTAAGAGCGTGAATATCGACGGAAGGTACTCTGCAAACGGGATACTTTCCTCGGAAATTAAAGGAATAATCGACGACGAAAACAAAAAGATCGCCCTTTCGGACAACGGCACGGAATACCGATATTTCGCCAAAAACCTTCTGAAAACCGACGATAAAGGGAATTTCGTCGTGGAAAGTGCGAATTCCTCTTTCGATTCCGCTTTGAAAATGTTGCCTTTTTCAATGTACGATTTCGTTTACAATTCCAAAAACCGCGGAGAGATTTACCGTACGGGAAACACGGTCGTCATTACCTTTCTCGATAAAGGCGTAATAAGGACTTTTTCCTCTTCTCTCGCCGTTTCCGGAGGAGTGTTCAGTATTTATACCGACGGAAGCAAAGTGCTGTCCACCGTGCTTACCACCACCCTTACCGAAGGCAACAAGACGAGCCAAATAAGTTACCGTTACGATTATTCCGAGGGAAGCCGAGCGTTTGACTCCCTCCCCTATGTCACCCCCACCGATACCGTCGCTTACGCAACCTACGTCCTGAATACCCTCGACGAAAAATACCCGTCCGCTACTTTGAAAGTCGCGTCCTCAGGGCACGACACCGGAGTTTTCATAGGCTCGATACCTCTGGACAACGACAAACTTTCCAAAATATTCTGTTCGGTAGTGGAAGACGTCACCATGCTCCATATCGTCTATTCCGAAAAAATAATGATAGTAGGGCTCACTTCCACCGTGGAAGAAATACGCATAAGCTACGACAAAGTATACACGGTAAGCGAAGTTACGGTAAACGGAGCGAAATATTATCTGAACTGACCGAAAAACTCAAACGCAAAAGGAGCGAATATGAAAAGTTACCGAAAAGTCCTTTATATAAATTACCCTAAAAGAAGAGGTTTTGTCAACATAACCTTCGACGTTGCCGACGCCTTGAAAGAGTCGGGAATAAAAGAAGGACTTATCCTCGTCAACGCAATGAACATCACGGCAAGCGTTTTCATAAACGACAACGAGAGCGGACTGCACGCCGATTTCGAACGCTGGCTGGAAAAACTCGCCCCCGAAAAACCCTACTCCCAATACGCTCACAACGGTTTCGAAGACAACGCCGACGCCCACCTCAAACGCACGGTTATGGGCAGAGAGGTCGTCGTCGCCGTCACCAACGGCAAACTGGATTTCGGAACCTGGGAACAGATTTTTTACGGCGAATTCGACGGAATGAGAGAAAAAAGGGTTCTCATAAAAATCATCGGAGAATAAAATTTGTAAAAAGGGCGGGGTACTCCCGCCTTTAATTCAATTAACTTACATAAATATAAGGAGGCTTTATATGGACGAATTCAAGGATTTACGTATAGTGGACAATTTTTATCAGACCTCGTCGTTTTTCCCGATGCCCACGGTACTGGTGGGGACGGTTTCCGAAAACGGAATGACCAACCTCGGCTCCTACTCCCTTTGCTTCCCTTACTACATAGCCGGCAAAGAGCGTTACGCAATGCTTTTGGAATGTCGCAACAATTCCAATACCGCACAAAATATCCTGAGAAGCAAAAAGGTTTCCCTAAACTTTATTCCCGACAAACGTAAATTTTTCAGAGAAGCCGTCCGCCTCGGTTTTCCGGGGATGACCACCGAAGAGAAGATGAAAGACTGTCTTTTTACCCTGAAAGACAGCGATCTCGACTCCGACCGCCCGAAAATAGTTTCCGAGGCTTTTCAGGTGTTCGAATGTACCTGGGACGACTCGTTGGAAAACGCTTTCGAAGATAAACCCGGTCAGATGGACGGATACCTCCCCCCTTACCGTAATTTCAACGGTATCACCAGTCAGTACGGAGCGCATTTTATCCTCAAGATCGACAGAATTCTCATTAAACCCGAATATTACGACACTATAGTCAACGGCGTCAAAGCCAAAGGTTTTCCTCTCGTTCCGGTGGATTACGGCTACAGAGACAGCACCAATTTCTGGTACACCAAATTCCGCCGTCCGATCGCCGAAAAAATTCAGGCTTCCGACGGCGACGTCAACAGCGTAATTTACGCCGCTTCCCGTATCGACCCCGACGTGAAATTTACAGACGAAGCCTGCGCCAAACTCACTAAAATCCCCAGAGTTTTCCTTAAAGCCGCCTTGACGCAAATGGTGGAAATAGCAAAAAGCGAAGGAATAACCCTTATAGACGAAGCCGCCGTCGCCCTTATCAACGACAAACGCCGTTCGGAAAAGAAAAAGAAATAGTTTTATAAAAAAAGCAATGTTTTCAGGGAGTTTCCGATTTTTTCGGAGACGCTTTTTTTGCAAAAAACTTTCACTTGACGAATAATAAGATTTTTGATAGGATATTTATATTATATATTTTATTGAAAGGAGGATTCATGACCGAAGGTTCAGCCATAGGGCTGATTATCGCTTTAGCGGTGCTGCTCGTTTTTTCGGCTTTCTTTTCAGCCACGGAGACCGCTTTCACCAGTTTTAATCAAGTCAGAATGAAAAAACTCGCGGAGACCAAAAAATCCGCCCGTCTCGTCCTTAAAATGAGCGAGAATTACAACAACATTCTTTCCACCCTTCTCATAGGTAACAATATCGTAAATATCGTGGCGGCAAGCCTTGCCACTTTGATATTCACTTTTTATCTCGGCGACGTAGGCGTTACCGTTTCCACCGTCGTTATGACTTTTCTCGTATTGATTTTCGGGGAAATTTCTCCCAAAAGTCTGGCGAAAGAGTCCCCCGAAACCTTTGCGATGTTTGCAGCAAGACCGTTATTTTTCTTCACTTACCTTTTCCTGCCGCTCAATTTCTTATTCAACGCCTGGAAAAAACTGCTGGTAAAAATCTTCAAACTCAATAAGAAAAAACCCACCCTCACAGAAGAGGAATTCCAGCTTATGGTGACTGAAATCAAAGACGAGGGCGTTCTCAACGAAATCGAACACGAAATTATACAAAAAACCATTCGCTACGACGAAATTTTAGTGGAATCGGTGATGATTCCCGCCGAAAACGTAACTTTCGTCAAATCGGGCGATTCCCTCGACCAAATTAAGGAAATGTTTGAAAAAACCAATTATTCGAGGGTACCGTATTACAAAAACGATATTGACCATATCGTAGGGATACTCTACAGGGCAGACTTTTACGAAATGCTTCTCGCAGGCAAGAGCGACCTCGAAAGTATCCTCAAAAAACCTTGCATTACGCAAAAACAAGTCAAAATTTCCAAACTGTTCAAACAGCTGCAGACTATGAAAATCCATATGGCCATAGTGGAAGAAAACGGTTCCACTGCAGGACTTATCACAATGGAGGATATACTGGAGGAATTGCTCGGCGACATAGACGACCGCTACGACCCCGAAAAAATTCCCGCTCCCGCTAAGACAGACAAAAAATGAAACTTTCCCTTCCCAAACTTAAAAAGGCTTTCCGTTCCTTCGCCACTCCCATAAGACTGGTGATGTTCGGATTCCTGGCGATTATTCTGACAGGAACGGTACTTCTTTTGATGCCTTTCGCCACCAATTACCCTGGGTCTTTGTCCTTTACCGACGCCCTTTTTACCGCCACAAGCGCCACTTGCGTAACAGGCTTGAGCGTCGCCAACCTCACTACCGAATTCACCGTATACGGACAGATAGTGGTGCTTTTGCTGTCGCAGATAGGCGGTATCGGATTTATGACGGTAACAAGCTCGGTCTATATCCTGATACGACACAGAATTTCCTTGCGTAAGCGCCTGGCTATGAGGGAAGATCTCTCGCAGGAAGGGTTCGCCGGACTAAAGATCCTCACCTTGAATATCGTTAAGTTTACTTTCGTCATAGAACTTGCCGGCGCCGTCCTTTTAAGCGTCGCTTTTTCTCGCTACTTTTCGGCAGGCAAAGCCGTGTGGTACGGCGTTTTTCACAGCGTTATGGCTTTCTGTAACTCAGGCTTCGATATTATTTCTCCCGAAAACACTTCCTTCGTCGCCTATAACTCCGACCCGTTTATTCTGTTGGTTCTCGCCTTTCTGATTATCTTAGGCGGAATAGGTTTTATGGTGATAGCCGACGTTCTGTCCCTACGCAAAAAAAAGCGTCTTCGCCTTCACTCCAAAGTAGTTTTGTCGGTCACCGCCGTATTGCTGTTTTTGGGAACTTTGGGTTTCCTTATCGCAGAGTACAATAACCCGTTAACTATAGGAAATATGAATTTCGGAGATAAACTTCTAAATTCCTTTTTCCAGTCGGTGACAGCTCGTACGGCAGGGTTCGCTTCCCTCGACCAGAACTCTATGACGGGTTTTTCCCATTCCCTCACCATTGCGCTTATGTTTATCGGCGCCTGCCCGGGTAGTACCGGCGGAGGGATCAAGACCACCACGTTGTTCGTTTTGCTTGCCACGGTTTTCGCAACTCTCCGCAAGAAAAACGAAATCGTCATCGATATGCACAGTATCGGGCGCGAGACTCTTTCCAAAGCTGCTACGACTTTAGTGCTTGCGCTGTCGGTGGCAGTGTTATCGCTAATGGGACTGGAAATAGCCTGCGGAAACGCTTTTTCGGGCGACGTACTGCTTTTCGAACAGGTTTCCGCTTATGCCACGGTGGGGCTGTCCAGAGGAATAACCATGTCTCTCAATAATGCGGCAAAACTCATCCTTACGCTCAATATGTATATCGGGCGTATAGGGTCGTTCGGTTTCTTTATGGCGTTCGTTGCCGCCGAAAAAATACAACCCAAAGTAAAATATCCCGAATCGGGGATAGTATTATAGGAGGATATATGATAAACAAACTTCCCGTAAACACAATGAAACAAGTCGCCGTCCTGGGCCTCGGTCGTTTCGGGACCGAACTTACCAAATCCCTCGCTTCCTACGGTTGCGAAGTGCTTGCCGTGGACGAAAACGAAGAAAAAACCATGGCGGTAGCCGAATACGCCACGCATACCGCTTCCACCAACATTTCCGAAGAAAACAATCTCCGTACCCTCGGTATCTCCGACTTCGACGCGGTAATCATCGCTATCGGAGACAACATTCAGGCTTCCATAATCGCCGCTCTCAACTGTAAGGAAATGGGCGTCAATTATATAGTAGCCAAAGCGCAAAACGAAAAACACGCTAAAGTTCTGGAAAAAATCGGAGTGGATTACGTAGTTATTCCCGAAGCGGACACCGCCAGAAAAACAGCCCGCATCCTTACTCACCCGAAAATAAACGACCTTATCGAAATAGCGGGAGGTTACTCCATAGCGCAAATAGACGTCCCCTCCCTCTGGGCGTCCAAACCTCTTAAGGAACTCAATATCCGCAACAAGTATTCGGTAAACGTCCTTATCCTGATTCATCCCGACGGAAAAGTCGACGCCAACCCCTTAGGCGACACCGTCCTTCCCGCCGACGCCAAACTCATCGTAGGCGGCAACAAAAAGGATATCGATAATTTGAGTTCAAAAATTTCTTAATATTTTACCGCACTTTCCCTTCGCAGGGACAGAACTCATTCCGCCGTCGGAGTTTGCGCCGTATATGCGGGATTGAGCAATTTTTTATACGAAATATCGGTCAGTAACGCCCCTAACGGAGCGGTGATGAGAATGGCGAGGACGGCAAAAGTCAATATCGTCTGTCCGCAGGCAAGTCCCGCCGCAAGCGGTACCGCTCCTATCGCCGCCTGTACCGTGGCTTTGGGAAGATAGGCTATTACGCAAAACAGCCTCTCTTTTGCGTTCAGCCCGCTCCCTATAAGGCAAAGCGTCACCCCTGCCGCGCGGAAAATCAATGCAAACAAAATTATCCCTATGATTTTCCCTATGTCGGAAGACGCGACGGTAAAGTTGACTTCGGCGCCCACCAGCACGAACAACAGAATTTCCGCAAAAATCCAGAGTTTGGAAAACTTCCCCGAAAGGCTTTCGGCAAAGGACAGTTTCAGAAAGAGCATTCCCGCAAGAATATATCCGCCTATCTCGCAGAGCGCCGGCACGAAACATAGCAAGACCGCCGCTATGCCGTTTTTCTTCAGGTCGGTAAGGTTCAGTTTCAGTCCCGCCCTGCGGAACGAAAAAAG
>CALVNL010000008.1 GCA_944349655.1 uncultured Clostridia bacterium | reverse complement strand
AACGATAAAAAGGAGATGAAAAGTATGGAAAAATGGAAATGCACGGTATGCGGATACATTCACGAAGGTCCGATGACTCCCGATTTCAGGTGTCCCGTTTGCAAACAGCCTGCCGATAAGTTCGTAAAAATAGAGGACGCCGCTCCTGCAAAAAGTCCTTATGCGGGGACAAAAACCGAAAAAAATCTGTTGGAAGCGTTTGCAGGGGAATCGCAAGCACGTAACAAATATACTTATTTTGCCGAAGTAGCGAGGCAGGCAGGATACGAACAAATCGCTGCGTTGTTCTTGCAGACCGCCGACAACGAGAAAGAACACGCTAAACTTTGGTTCAAGGCGTTGGGAGAACTCGGAAACACTGCGGAAAATCTTTTACACGCCGCCGAAGGGGAAAGCTACGAATGGACAGATATGTATTCCAGAATGGCTAAAGAAGCCGAAGAGGAAGGGTTCCGTGAGCTTGCCGAGCAATTCAGAGGGGTTGCGGCGGTGGAAAAACATCACGAAGAAAGATACCGCGCCTTATTAAAAAACGTCGAGAACAAGGAAGTATTCGCTAAAAGCGGCGTGACGGTCTGGGAATGTCGCAACTGCGGACATATCGCCGTTTCGGCAAAAGCGCCCGAGGTTTGTCCCGTTTGTAAATACGCACAAGCATTCTTCGAAGTTCATAAGGAAAATTATTAGAACTAAAAATCTAAAGGTTTAGCCGACGTCCCGATTTCGGGACGTCGGTTTTTTATCGAGTAAAATGGTCGAAATTAAAATTATAAAATCAGCTTCTTCCGCCGTGTACCGTGCGATTGAGGCTTTCGGCTATTACGTAGGAAAAGTCCGCTACCTGGAAATCGATTTCTTTAGCGGTAACCACGAGAGAGGAAAGAATTTCGTCGGCATTTACCGCAGCGGCATTGTCGCTCACATATTCGGCGAGGATTTTTTTTGCGTAAACGACCAGCGGCACCCCTACGGCTATTACCGGTACGCCGAGAGAATTCCTATCCAGTTTAGGTTTCGGGTTCGCCACGCCTCCGCCGGGCTCTATCCCTGCATCGGAAATTTGTATGGTTTTTCCCAAACGACTTACAGAGGAACAAGCGAGAGCGTCCACGGCGATTATCAAAGACGGTCGGATTCTTTCGGCAACTCCGCTCAGAATGTCGAAACTGGCAATCCCGGTAGTCCCGCTTACCCCGCATTTTATGCCGGAAAGATTTCCGAATCGCTCAAAGACGCTTTTTTCGGAATATAAATGTGAGGTAACGTAAAGTTTATCTATTACGGCTCCGCCCAAACTGTCGGCGGTAATATGCTCGTTGCCAAGTCCGGCTACGAGTATCGGCGAATTTTTGTCGATACGGTATTTTTGCATAAATCCGTTTAAGATCCGGCAAAGTTCTTCGATAAGTTTTTCCTTAAGTCGGTCGTCCCCGAAAAGTTCGTTTCTTACGGAGAACGTGTAACAAGAGGAATCGCTCTCGGGAAAATAATTTTTAGTGATTTCTATGCGGTTAAAGTATTTTTTTTCAGTGCTTTTTATCCCTCGCAGGGCGGGGTTTGCCAACGCTTCTTCCCACATATTGCGGTAGCTTTCTTTCATACGTCTACAATTATTTTACTAACACAAAAAAATATAACAGAATTGTTGCAATTTATAAATTAGTATGATAAAATACACAAGTAGTTTAACGACGATTGACTATAAAAGGAGATAATATGGCTAATATCAAGTCCCAGAAAAAACGCGTTCTGATCAGCAGAGAAGAAAACGCCAGAAATAACAGCAAGAAAAGCGCGGTAAAGACCGCAGTCAAGAAATACGAAGCCAGCATAGCTGCCGGCGATATCGCTAAAGCGGAAGAACTCCTTCCCGCTACTTTCGCCATTATCGACGCGGCTCGTTCCGACGGACTTTTCCACGTCAATAACGCCGCCAGAAAAAAGGCAAGACTCTCCAAACTTCTCGACAACGCTAAAAAGGCTCAGGCCGAATAACGGTTTAATTTTTTAGTTAGTCGGTTTTAATTTTAACTTTTTTCGGGCATAACTTTCGGGTTATGCTCTTTTACGTTTCAAGAAAAATTTCTTTAATTCTACCGAAGATAAGTTAAGGGGGAAAAGGCGTAATCCATTTTGTCGATTTTTGTCGAAAAAAGACTTTATCATACAGGAGAATTAGTTATGAAAAAACCTACTTTGTTTCTAAATTTAATTATTTTATTAGGTTTTATTTTTATTCTGACAGCTTGCACCGCCGAAGCCGTAGTACAATCGGAAACCGATTTTGCGGTAAACGAAATTTATCTCGCCGCTAAAGAATTGGGTTTTGACGGTACGTTGGAAGAGTTTCTGGAATTTGTCAGAGGTAGCGACGGCAGGGGTATAGAGAATATTTATATCAACGACGACGGAGTGCTAACCATAGTACTTACCGACGAAACCGTTTATACTTTGGGAAACGTAAAAGGTAGCGACGGCAAGGACGGAAACGACGGATTAAGCGTAACGAAAGCGGATATTGATGAAAAAGGATTTTTGATATTGACTTTCAGCGACGGTACTTTCATTAACTGTGGCGACGTATGCGGTGAAGACGGCAAAGACGGTCTGAACGGAACGGACGGAGAACAGGGTGCTCAGGGAGAAAAGGGAGAGAAAGGAGAAGACGGAAGAGGTATAGAAAAACTTTACGTTACCGAAAACGGCTTGCTGATTGCGGTGTTTACCGACAGCGATGAAGAAGTTATTGTCGGAAAAGTAAGCGGAGAAAGCGGAGAACAAGGCAAACCCGGAAACGGCATTGCTTCCGTAAGCGTTACGGAAAACGGTCACCTGATTATAACTTTGGAAGACGGTAGCGAGTTCGATTGCGGCAACATACAGGGAGAGGACGGTAAGGACGGCGAACAAGGTATCCAAGGAGAGAAAGGGGAACAAGGCGAACAAGGTATCCAAGGAGAGAAAGGGGAACAAGGCGAACAAGGTATCCAAGGAGAGAAAGGAGAACAAGGAGAGCAAGGTATTCAGGGCGAGAAAGGAGAACAGGGCGAACAGGGTATTCAGGGAGAAAAAGGCGATGACGGGTTGTCGGCTTATGAAATTTACCTGAAATACCATCCGGAATACACAGGAAGCGAAAGTCAATGGATAGAAGATCTTGTCAACGGGAATTTGATTTCCGACGGAAGCGACGAAACCGGGGAGCTTCCGGGAGAAACTACTCAATATACGGTTTACATTTATTGCGGAGAACGAAAATACACCCAGTTGGTGGAAGAAGGTAAAACTATAGATTTCGGAACGGTTGACAAGACGCTAAACGGGTATGAATTTCTATACTGGGAGTCCGACGGGAAAAACTTTGCCGAGGATACTCCGATAAGAAGCGATATAACCGTTAACGCGGTTTATAAGGCGCTCAAACCTGACTATACGGAAATTACGGACTTGAGCGAAACGATAACTATCGGGGCGAACGAACGTTATCGCATAATCGTATCGGACGTTTTTGCTTTTAATATGCAAGCCCTTATGTTTTATTCGGAATCGGGCACGACGGAGTTTGAAATGTTGGTCGGTGAAGTGATAGAGGATTCCGTCACCTTCGAATGCGCGGGAGAATATTGCGAATATTATCTGACAGACTATAAATATAGCGGCGGATATATTCTCGATATATGGTTTAAGGGTGAAAACGGCGGCACTTTAAGCATAACGCCGATCTTCTGATATCAGGAATAATTACTTTATCGCCCGTTGTGTGCAACGGGCGGTTTTTTTATTCTTTTATATAGACTTTTTTTAAGTGAAAATAATCGATAAATTTTTATCGATAAATTTTTATCGATTATATAAAAACGTTTGACTTATTTTTTTTATCGTTATAAAATAAGGTTAAGTTGCACGGAGGAAAGTATGCACAAAGATATATCCAAGGTGGCTTTGCAGAGATTGCCGGTTTACCTGAATTATCTTAAGACCATACCCGAAAAGGACGGATTTATTTCGGCGACCGTTCTGGCGTCCCGTCTTAACCTCGGAGAAGTGCAGGTCAGAAAGGATTTGGCAAGCGTAAGCTGTACGGGGAAACCCAAAGTAGGTTACGAGGTCAAGACTCTTATTTCCGAACTTGAAAGCGCATTAGGTTACGACAATACCGCCGACGCCGTTATCATAGGGGCGGGGCATCTCGGAATGGCGCTTCTCGATTACAAAGGTTTCGAAGAATACGGTTTCAATATCGTGGCGGGGTTTGACCGCAACGAAAAGGTGTGGGGCAAGACCGAAGGCGGTAAGCCCGTTTTTGCTATGGAAAAACTTCCCTCTTTAATTGCAAGAATGCACATTAAAATCGGAATTATTACCGTGCCGGCGAAAGCTGCGCAGGAAGTCTGCGACCTCCTTGTGGAAAACGGTATTCTTGCAGTCTGGAATTTCAGTTCGGCGCATCTGAACGTTCCGGACGGGATATTGGTAAGAAACGAGAATATGGCGGTAAGTCTTTCTCTTCTCGTTCAACATTTAACTGATAACAAATAATTAAAAAAATAAACCTATTAAAAAAAGGAGAGCTATTATGGAAGAAATGACTAACTACGGAATTGTGGACAGCGTGGAAAAGCTGGAAGCGAAGCTGGCTGAAGTCCGCGAAGCGCAAAAGAAATTTGCTACCTTTACTCAAGAGCAGGTGGACAAAATTTTCTTCGAAGCGGCTATGGCGGCCAACAAGCAGAGAATACCTCTTGCGAAAATGGCGGTTGAAGAGACCGGAATGGGCGTAGTCGAAGACAAAGTTATCAAGAACCACTATGCGTCCGAGTATATTTACAATAAATATAAAAACACTCAGACCTGCGGAGTTCTGGAAGAAGACAAAGCTTTCGGTACCCGTAAAATAGCCGAACCCATCGGGGTTATAGCGGCGGTTATCCCGACCACCAACCCGACTTCGACGGCTATTTTCAAAACTCTTCTTGCGTTGAAAACCCGTAACGGTATAATTATCAGTCCGCATCCCCGTGCCAAGAAATCCACTATCGCGGCTGCGAAAATCGTTCTGGAAGCGGCTGTCAAGGCGGGAGCTCCCGAACATATAATCGGCTGGATAGACGTACCTTCTTTGGAAATGACCAATTTGGTTATGAAAGAAGCAGATATTATTCTCGCGACCGGCGGTCCCGGAATGGTCAAAGCCGCATACTCCAGCGGTAAACCCGCAGTAGGCGTAGGCGCAGGTAACACCCCTGCAATAATCGACGACAGCGCTGACCTTACCGTAGCGGTCAACTCCGTCATTCATTCCAAAACTTTCGATAACGGTATGATTTGCGCTTCCGAACAGTCCGTTATCGTACTCGATAAAGTTTATGCCAAAGTCAAAAAAGAATTTGCCGACAGAGGTTGCTATTTCCTCAATCCCGAAGAAACCGAAAAAGTGCGTAAGACCATTATAATAAACGGCGCTCTTAACGCTAAAATAGTCGGACAGGCGGCTTATAAGATCGCGGCTTTAGCCGGCGTTACCGTTCCCGAAAAGACCAAAATTCTTATCGGCGAAGTGGAAAGCGTGGATTTGAGCGAAGAATTCGCCCACGAAAAACTTTCTCCCGTACTCGCTATGTATAAGGCGAAGGATTTTGCCGACGCTCTCGACAAAGCCGAGCACCTTATAGCCGACGGCGGATACGGACATACTTCCTCTATTTATCTCGATCCGATTACTCAGAAAGCTAAACTTGCCGAATTCGAAGCACGTATGAAGACCTGCCGTATTCTGGTAAACACCCCCAGTTCTCAGGGCGGTATCGGAGATATCTATAACTTTAACCTCGCTCCGTCGCTCACTTTGGGATGCGGCTCCTGGGGCGGCAACTCCGTAAGCGAAAACGTCGGAGTAAAACATCTTATCAATATTAAAACCGTTGCGGAAAGGAGAGAAAACATGCTTTGGTTCAGAGCGCCCCAGAAAGTTTATTTGAAGAAAGGCTGCCTGCCGGTAGCTTTGGACGAATTGAAACACGTCCTCGGAAAGAAGAAAGTGTTTATCGTAACCGACTCTTTCCTCTATAATAACGGATACACCAAACCCATCACCGACAAACTCGACGAAATGGGTATCGTTCATACCACGTTCTTCGACGTAGCGCCCGATCCCACGTTAGCTTGCGCCAAAGAAGGTACTGCGGCAATGAACGCCTTCCAGCCCGATTGCATTATAGCGATAGGCGGCGGTTCGGCTATGGACGCAGGTAAGATTATGTGGGTTATGTACGAACATCCCGAAGTGGACTTTATGGATCTTGCAATGCGCTTTATGGATATCCGTAAACGTGTTTACACCTTCCCGAAGATGGGTGAAAAAGCTTACTTCATCGCTGTTCCGACCTCTGCAGGTACCGGTAGCGAAGTTACGCCTTTTGCCGTTATCACCGACGAAAGAAGCGGAGTAAAATATCCTCTCGCCGACTACGAACTTATGCCCAATATGGCAATCGTCGACGCCGATATGATGATGAACGCGCCTAAGGGTCTGACCGCTGCCAGCGGTATCGACGCCGTGACCCACGCTTTGGAAGCGTATGCCGCTATGCTTGCTACCGATTATACCGACGGACTTGCTTTAAGAAGCCTGAAGATGATCTTCGAATATCTCCCCAGAGCTTACGACAACGGCCCCAACGATCCCGTTGCTCGTGAAAAGATGGCTAACGCCGCCACTATGGCAGGTATGGCTTTTGCCAACGCGTTCCTCGGGGTCTGCCACTCCATGGCTCACAAACTCGGAGCTTTCCACCATCTCCCGCACGGCGTAGCCAACGCTCTTATGATAGACGAAGTTCTGCGTTTCAACGCCGAAGAAGTTCCGCCGAAGATGGGTACTTTCCCGCAGTATGCTTATCCGCACACTCTCGCCCGTTACGCGGAAGTAGCCGATTATCTCGGAATCAAAGGCAAGAACGACTCCGAAAAACTCGAAAACCTTATCAAGGCTCTCGACGAACTCAAAGCGAAAGTAGGTATCAAGAAGACCATCAAGGAATATAATGTTGATGAAAAATACTTCCTCGACACTCTCGACGAAATGGTAGAACAGGCCTTTGACGACCAGTGCACCGGAGCTAACCCGAGGTATCCGCTTATGAGCGAAATCAAACAGATGTACCTGAACGCATATTACGGAAAATAAAGAAGGAGGACGTGAAAAATGGAAGTAAAACTCGACAGAATAATTGCAGTAAGAAACAACAAAACCATTTATCGTGACGGGAAGCTTGCTATAAAGCTGTTCGACGAAAGTTTTTCCAAAGCCAACATCTTAAACGAAGCTCTCAATCAGGCGAGAGTGGAAGAGACGGCTTTGAACATTCCCAAACTCGAGGAAGTCTGCAAAATCGACGGCAAATGGGCGATTATCTTAGACTACGTCGAAGGTAAGACTCTTGCGCAACTTATGAGTGAAAATCCCGACAAATTCGACGAATATCTGGAACTTTTCGTGGATTTGCAGATGAAAGTACACGAACAACGCGCGCCCCTTCTGAACAAACTGAAGGATAAAATGAACCGTAAGATAAGCGAAGCCGATCTCGACGCTACCACGCGTTACGATCTGCATACCAGATTGGAATCCATGCCCAAGCACAACAAAGTCTGCCACGGCGACTTCAACCCCAGCAACATTATAATCGCAAAAGACGGAACGCCTTACATTATCGACTGGTCGCACGCCACTCAGGGGAATGCTTCCGCCGACGTTGCGAGAACGTATCTTCTTTTCTGGCTGGACGGCAACATCGAAGGCGCGAAGAAATACCTCGATTTGTTCTGCAAAAAAAGCGACACCGCAAAACAGTACGTTCAGAAATGGATACCTATCGTTGCGGCAAGTCAGCTTGTAAAAGGCAAGAAAGAGGAGAGGGAATTCCTGCTCCACTGGGTAGACGTCGTGGATTACGAATAAAATCATTTTAGGAGGTGGATTGTGAAAATTACCGTTTGTATAGGAAGCTCTTGTCATATTAAAGGTTCCAGACAGGTTGTCGAAGAACTTCAGTATCTCATCGCTAAACACGACCTTAAAGACGTGGTGGATCTCGGAGGCACTTTCTGTCTCGGCAGATGTCACGACGGAGTATCGGTCACGGTGGACGGCGTCGATTACAGTCTTACCCCCGCCACTACCAAGGAATTTTTCGAAAAAGAAATTCTGCCCAAAGTAAAATAATTAAGTATGGAACTTGAAGTATGCGTAGGCAGCTCCTGCCATCTTAAGGGATCGCAGGACGTTATCGCCGAGTTGCAGAAAATACTTAAAAAATACGAATTGGAAGACGTCGTAACGCTCAAGGCAAGTTTTTGCCTCGGGCGTTGCGCCCAGGGCGTCACGGTAAGAAGTGACGACAAACTTATTACCGGGTTTACTCCCGAAAACGCAGAGGATAAATTTCTGACAGAGATTTATCCTTTCGTCACATTTTAGTACGAGGTGAAAATGACGGTATATCTGGATTTCAAGAACGCTCGCTGCAAGGACTGTTACAAATGCTTGCGAGCCTGTCCGGTCAAGGCGATAAAATTCGAGAACCACCAGGCTAAAATAATCGAAGAACAATGTATCCTTTGCGGGAAATGTACGTCTGTTTGTCCGCAGGACGCCAAGACAGTACACGCCGAAACCGATTCGGTCAAGGCTTTGCTCAACGGGAACGTTCCGGTTATCGCCAGCGTTGCGCCGAGTTTCATATCCTCTTTCGGCACGGATAATTTCGCCGTATTCCGCATAGCTTTAGGGAAATTGGGATTTGCCGAAGCCGAAGAAACCGCCGTAGGAGCGGCGGCGGTTACCGCAGAATACGGAAAATTGCTCGAAAGCGGTAAATATAAAAACTTCATCACCAGCGCCTGTCCTGCGGTCAACCGTCTTATACAGTTATTTTATCCGCAGGCATTGCCTTATCTTGCTCCCGTGGACAGTCCGATGATTGCCCACGCTAAAATTCTGAAGAAGAAATATCCGAATGCCAAACTCGTATTTATAGGACCCTGTATCGCAAAAAAGAGGGAAGCGCATGAAAGCGGACTTTTGGACGCGGTACTCACTTTTGAAGAACTTAAGGCTTTGTTTGAAAGTTCCGACGTAAAACTCGACGAGATAGCCGTTTTGCCCGGAACGGAGGGCGGCGTTAAGAACATTGCCAAATATTATCCGATTAGTCGAGGTATAATCAAGAGTTTCCCTGCCTGTCCGGAAGGATACGAATACGTTGCCGTTGACGGAGTGGAAAGGGTTATGGACGTACTGGACAATATAGAACTTTTGGACAAGACTTTCCTGGAACTCAACTGTTGCGATTTTGCCTGCGTGAACGGACCCTGCAGTCTCTTGGAAGGAGGAGCCGTCAAGGCGGGAGCAAAAATCCGTCGTTACGTTGCCGAAGGAAAAGGCGACTTCGTTATGCCTTCCGTGGAAGGGACGGATTTACGTTGCGAATTCCCGAGGATAAGAAAACGCAGAATAATCCCTACCGAAAGAGAAATCAACGAAGTTCTCGCCCGTACGGGGAAAAACAATCCCGAAAAATTGTATAATTGCGGAGCCTGCGGTTATTCTACCTGTCGGGAAAAGGCGATAGCCGTCATAAACGGTTACGCCGAACTGGATATGTGTCTGCCTTATATGAGAGAAAAGGCGGAAAGTATGAGTTTCGAGATCATACAGAACAGTCCTAACGGAATCGTGGTGCTTGACAGCGACTACAGAATAGCCGAAATAAACAACAGAGCCAAAACCTTGCTCGGGATAGACAACACCGACGCCAAAGGTATAAGCGCTTTTGACGCTTTCGACTCCGCAGAACTGATTTCCGCATTGGTGGAAAACAAGAATTTATCGAAAAAGAAAGTCTTTATCAACAAGACTAAGAAATATATAGAACTCAACTTAGTGGTGCTTAGCGAACATAAAACGGTTTTTGCGGTAATGAAAGATATTACCGACAACGTAGAGTACAGCGAAAAGCTCAACAAGGTCAAACTCGACACTCTCGCAACTACCGACGAAGTCATCAAAAAACAGATGAGAGTGGCGCAGGAGATAGCTTCGCTTCTGGGCGAAACCACGGCTGAGACGAAGGTTGCGTTGCTGCAGCTTAAAAAGACCCTGCAAAGCGGGGAGACGACGGAGGAATAATGTCGCTTTGTCTGGAATACGGATATACTTCCCTCAATAAAAAAGGGGAAGAACTATGCGGAGACCGCGTTGAATACGCTAAAAACGGGGAATACACCACGCTGGTGCTTGCCGACGGACTGGGCAGCGGAGTCAAGGCCAATATTCTTGCAACGCTTACCAGTAAGATTCTTTGCACGATGGTATCCAACGATATAGCTATGGAGGACTGTATAGAAACCATTATTCAGTCTTTGCCGGTATGTAAGGTTCGGCAGGTAGCTTACGCCACTTTTTCGGTGGTTCACATAAACGAACAGGGAGAAGGGTATCTGTTTGAATTCGATAACCCTCCCGCAATTTACATTCACGACGGAAAATGCACCGAACTTGCCCGTGAAAAAATGGTTATTTTAGACAAAACGGTCTATAAATCCGAATTAAAACTTTCGGCAGGCGATTACATAGTGGTAATGAGCGACGGAGTTATTCACGCGGGGATAGGGATGTTAATGAATTTCGGCTGGCAGCGGAAAGAGGTTATGGAGTATTTCGACAAGAACGTCCGTCCCGGTATGACGGCAAGCTGCGTAGCCTGTCTCCTTGCCGGGGCCTGTAACGACCTTTATCTCGACAAACCCGGAGACGACACCACCGTGGCGGCGGTAAGAGTGAGGGAAAAACTCAACGTCAACGTTATGGTAGGTCCGCCCGTGGACAAGACCAAAGACGATTTTTATGTGGAAAGGTTCCTTTCCGGAGAAGGTAAGAAGGTGGTTTGCGGTGGGACCAGTTCCCTTATAGTCGCTCGTCATCTCGGGAAAAAGGTGGAAACGAGTTTCGATTTCCCCGACAAGGACGTGCCGCCCATAGGGCATATAGAAGGGATAGATCTTACCACGGAAGGAGTTATTACGCTAAGAAAACTTCTGCTCCTTTCGGAAAAATATCTCTCAAATACCGACCTTACGCCCAAAACTTTCAAAAAACAGGACGGAGCGAGTCTCCTTGCCAAGGTATTGTTCGAGGAAGGAACGGATATTACGTTTTTCGTGGGGCAGAGTATTAACGCAGCCCATCAGGGTCTGCCTATCGACATAACGATGAAACTCAAACTGGTTGAAAGCCTGACTTCCAACCTGAAAGCTATGGGAAAGAGGGTAACGGTTAATTACGACTGATATGAAAATAATAATTGCAAGCGATATACACGGATCGTTGACCGCGGCAAAAGCTTTGCTTGCGGCGGCGGAAAGGGAAGGAGCGGAACAGATAGCTTTGCTCGGAGACATTTACTACCACGGACCGAGGAATCCGCTTCCCGACCGTTACGACCCCAAGGGCGTGGCGGCTTTGCTGAACGGCAGGAACGACCTTATCGTCGTCAAAGGAAACTGCGACAGCGAAGTGGACGGAATGATTTCCTCTTTCCGTTTTGCCGAGGACGCTTATCTGTTCGTCGGGAAGAAAATTTTTCTCACCCACGGACACGTATACAATATCGACAATCTGCCCGCAGGGTGCGACGCGGTTTTTTACGGACACGTCCATTACGGATTTATTTGCGAAAAGGACGGCATCGTCGTAGCAAACCCCGGGAGCGTGTCGTTACCTAAAAACAATTCGGAGAAGAGTTATCTTTTGCTGGACGGCACAATGTTGTATCTTAAAAATCTTGAAGGAAAAATACTTGAAAAAAGAGGTCTATAATGAGAAAATTCGATACCAAAGTTCAGTATCTCAAATATAAAGTTCTGCGCGAAGTGGCGCGCGCCGCTTTTAACGATAAACTTCTGGAAACCGTCAACGACATTCCGAAGAAAATCGTTTCCGGGAAAGAGCCTACAATGCGTTGCTGCGTTTACAAGGAGAGGGCTATTCTTTCCGAAAGAGTGAAGCTCGCTATGGGCGGAGACAGTTCCAATCCCAACGTCATAGAGGTCATCGACATAGCCTGCGACGAGTGTCCTATGGGCGGATACGAAGTGACCAATGCCTGCCGAGGGTGTATAGCTCACAGATGCGAGGAAGTCTGTCGCAAAGGCGCGATAACGTTTGACCGTAATCAGAAAGCGCATATAGACAAGACCAAGTGCGTGGAATGCGGAATGTGCGCCAAAGTCTGCCCTTACAGCGCAATCGCCAACTACAAGCGTCCCTGCGAAAATGCCTGCAAAGTGGGGGCTATAAGTATGAACGACGACAAGTCTGCGAAAATTTCCAACGATAAATGTATAGCTTGCGGCGCTTGCGTTTATCAGTGTCCTTTCGGGGCGATTATGGACAAGAGCTATATCCTGAACGTTATCGATATGATAAAGAAGAGCGAAAACAATACCAAGTTCCGTCTTTATGCGGTGGTGGCTCCGTCTATTTCCAGTCAGTTCACTTACGCAAAACTCGGACAGGTCATCACGGGCATAAAGAAACTCGGATTTTTCAGCGTGGTGGAAGCGGCGCTCGGAGCGGATATGGTGGCTGACAGCGAAGCGAGAGAACTGGAAGAAAAGGGCTTTCTGACAAGTTCCTGTTGTCCTGCCTTTGTGGATTATATTCACAAGAAGTTCCCCGATATGGTGAAACACATTTCCCACAATCTTTCGCCTATGGCGACTATCGCAAAATATATCAAAGAGACCACTCCCGACGCAAAAATCGTCTTTATCGGGCCTTGTACCGCCAAGAAAATGGAATTCAAGAAACCCGAAGTGCATCCCTGGATAGACAGCGTGCTTACCTTCGAGGAACTGCAGGCGCTGTTCGACAGCAGGGATATAGATATTACCACGCTCGAAGAAGACGTCCTCGACAACGCTTCGTATTTCGGCAGAATTTTCGCCCGCAGCGGAGGACTTACAGACGCCGTTAAACAGGCTATGAAAGAACACGGGAGCGACTTCGAAGTCAAACCCGTTTCCTGTGACGGGATAGAACAGTGTAAATTCGCGTTACTGAAAGCCTCCAAAAACGTTTTGGGAGCCAACTTTATCGAAGGTATGGCTTGCGTAAACGGTTGTATCGGCGGAGCGGGGTGTCTTACTCACGGCGACAAGAACAAAGCCGAAGTGGACAAATACGGGAAAGAGGCCATGGAAAAGACCATAAAAGACGCTATAAGTCAGTTGAAATAAGGGTGTCGATTTTAAGTCCGAAGATTTTTACAAAAATACGGTCGCAAGAAGCGACCGTATTGTTTTTTTTGGGGTAAATTATTTTATTCAGCCGTTAAGTCCGAGGAAGGCAGCGGCGTTGTCGTGAAGTATCGACTTTTGCTTTTCGTCGTCGAGAGGAAGCGCGAAAAATCTCGCTATCTCCTTTTCGTAACCGAATAAAGGATAATCGGTTCCGAAGAAATACCTTTCGGGACCGAAAAATTCTATAAGATCCATAGCTTGTTCGGCAGGCAGTTTGAAAAGGGAACTGGACGTGTCGAACCATACGTTATCGCAACCTTCATAACATTTTACGCTGTCCCAACAGCTGTATCCGCCGAAGTGGGCGGCGATGAATTTAAGGTTGGGGAAGCGTCTTGCCGTAGCGGCGAGACGTTCGGGACGGGAGTTGGTGTAACGGCGGTCTCCGGTATGGATAAGTATAGGTAAACCGTGATCTCTGCAAGCGGAATAAATATTGTCCATAATCGGGTCGTCGATAATGAAATGCTGACAGTCGGGATGAAGTTTTACGCCTGAGATACCCGAAGACGCTATACGTTCGGTCTCTTTGAGGATTTCTTCTCCGCTCATACCGTAATGAAGGGTACCGAAACCGACGAAACAAGGATAGATCTGCAGTTGCGTCAGAATAAAATCGTTTATGTGCGTTACCTGTTCCACCTTGGTGGCGGTAGAGTGAACGAGGAATGTTTTTACGTTGAAACGACTTCCGTTTTCCACGAGCATGGCAGGGGTCCCGTTGCCTTCGGCGTAAATATCGTAAAAGTTTTCTATACTGTGCACGGCTTTGTCCGCTATTTTCTGCGGATAAATGTGAGCGTGCATATCAATTATGTCGCCTTTATACATAAGGTATTTTACCTCCGTTTTCATAGGAAATTTTAGTCAATTTCTATTATTTTGTCAAACATATAGAGGTTGTTTTTAAGATAAAAGGGGTTGGTTGCAATAAAAAAATTCGGTATGGACTTTTTTATGGTTAATATAGTATAATTTATATATATAATTTTTTTAGGGGATCGAATGAAAAAATTTTTTATTTTTCTTGCGGTTTTTGCATTGATCGGAGTGGCAGCCGTAGCGGCGGTTGCGACAGGAGAATATATCGAAGAAAAAGTGGAATTCGTCTTTGTGTCCGACACTCATCTTTATGCGGAAAGCCGTCTGACCGAAGAGAGTTATTCCGTTATTTCCAATCAAAGCAAGGCAATTCATTTCAGTGAAGCCGTTATGGAAAGTTTCGCCGACGAAGTAATATCGTCGGGTATAAAATATTTACTCATAACGGGAGACCTTACCGAGCAGGGCGACGAAGCAAGTCATCTCCGCTATGCGGAAATTCTTAAAAAAATAGCCGACTCGGGGACGGAAATTTTCGTTATCAACGGCAATCACGACGTACCGACTTCCTACGGGAATATCGCAAGCGGAATAACGCAGGAACGGTTCAGGGAAATTTATGCGCCGTACGGATACGAAGGGGCGTTGAGCACTTTCCCCGGAACGTTGAGTTATACCGCCGATTTGGGAAAATATTACCGTATTATAGCAATAGACAATATCGCTTATTACATAGACGAAGAGGGTAACCGCAAGGAAGAACTGAGCCCCTTGCACGAAGAGTGGGTGACCGGACAGGTCAAAGCGGCATTAGCCGACGGCAGACAACCCGTACTTATGTGTCATAAACCGTTTATGAACCATTTGCCCGACGTGGCGGGGTTGCTTGAAAGTCAGGATATGGTAAAAAAATACCTGTCCTTAGCCGAACAATACGCAGACCTCGGCGCAAACTTCGTTTTTACCGGGCATATGCATACGCAGGACGTAAAAATGATTACTACCGCGCAAGGAAATGAATTTTTCGACGTAGGGATATCCTCCACCGTCTGTTTCCCGGCGGCATACCGAAAGGTAAAAATCACGGCAAACGATTTGAAAATCGATACCGTGTACATTGACGACGTCAATCCGTCATATCTTCCCGTTTACGCTACCGAACAAGAAAGAACTTTCCTTGCCGAAAAAGGTTATCACGTATACGTTGAAAACCATTTCGACGGATATATCGGAAACGTTATAGCCAATCTCGGCAGCGAAAACGGATATTTCGGGGAATATTTGCAAGGGGACGGGGTGTTTGCGAAAATACTCAATATCGTTATCCCCGATGCCGCGTTGAAAACCCTGCTTTCTCCGCTTTACATATCCGATGAAAACGACGGCGAAGTTTCTTTGGAAAGAATAGTGAATAATTTTAACGCAAGTTTGCCTTCGAGCGATTATGTTTACGGCGCGGACGTTATAAAAGCCGTACTGAAAAATATTCTCGCAGGGGACGAGAATATGGGAGAAACGGGAGAACTCGAACTGTTGAATTATATAGTTTACGGAATTATATATAATTTAGACGAGTGTTCGGCAAAATTACAGGAGGCATTCCCCGACGCGCCCGTTATAGACATCGACGTGGAAAAACTCTTCGCCGAAGGAAAACTGGAGTGTTATGAAAGCAATCTCGTTCCTTTCGTCATAAAAGTTTTCAATTCAAGCGGAACTTTGGGAGACGCACTCAATATAATCAAAAATGATTTTTCTGCGGTAAAGAACTTTTCTTTCGTAATAGACAGCTTGACTTCCGGCTATCTTGCGGGCGTTACCGATTATTTCGGGGTTTACGATATCGACGTCAAAGGCTTGCTGGAAGCCGTTTATAACCGCTACGCCTACGAAATGAAAAAAGACCCCTATCCGTCCGACAATTTCTTTTATGTAAAAATAAACAACAGGGTATAATTCCCGATAAGGAAAAAGCCCTGTGCCAAGGGAGAAGCACAGGACTCTTTCCGAGTAAATATTATTAATTAGGCTACCTTTATCTTAAAAAAACATACTTAAATTAATCTTAACGGGATAAAAAATATTTTTTCCGCCGAAATTTTATCTTCCGAGGAAAAATTTTTCTTCGAAAGCGGACTAAAAACGGGGAAATTAAATTTAATTTAAGTTATAATAGTTATACTTAGCGGGAAATCGGAAAACGGAGGAGAAGACTATGAACATACTTTTGGTGGAAGACGAAGTCAGTTTATCCGAAGCGTTGGTGCATATTCTGAAAAAGGAAAAATATATAGTAGACGCCGTATATGACGGCGAAAGCGGACTCAATTACGCTTTGACCGGGCGTTACGATATAATCTTGCTGGATATAATGCTGCCGAAGATGAACGGATACGACGTACTCAGCGCGCTCCGCAAGGAAAAAATATCCACTCCCGTTCTCGTTCTTACCGCAAGGGGACAGGTTGCGGAAAAGGTAAAGGGGTTGGATCTCGGAGCAGACGATTATCTTGCCAAACCTTTTTCCACGCCCGAACTTCTCGCACGCATAAGAGCTTTAAGTCGCAGGAAAGCCAATATAATAAGTGAAAATATTCTCCGTTTCGGGGATTTGGAATACAACGTATCCAGTTTCGAACTTATCTGCGGCGACAAGAAAGTAAGAGTAGCCCTTAAGGAAAGCGAAATATTGCAATATTTTCTCGAAAGGCCGAGTTTCGTGGTCACCAAAGACGAACTTATCGTCAAACTCTGGGGGTATGACACCGAAGCGGAATACAACAATATAGAAGTTTATATTTCCTTTATCCGAAAAAAATTGAGTTTCTTGGGCTCCAAGGTCACCATTTCCACGGTCAGAGGAGTAGGGTACAGGCTGGAGGAATAATGTTCGAGCAACTCAGGGTAAGATTCGCTATCAAGCAAAGCTTTTCTTTAGGCGTAATGCTGGTAATTGTGCTTGCCTTGATTTTTTCATATAACATTTCCAAACTTTCCAACGAAATCGACAATAAACTCAACGCTATGGTCGGAGCGAGTTATTTCAATTTCATTAACGGCAGCATTGACGAAGACGGAATAAGGAAGGACGTGGGCAGGGATACTCTTGCGATATTCATCGACAACGACAATACCGTTTATCTCAACGACATAGCTTTCTACAATGCGGCAACGGTGAAAGCGATTATAGACAAGGTCATAGAAAACGGTTCCGACGGCGGCAATCTTCGCATAGACGGAAATTACGCCGCCTACGCCTACCGTACCAACGCTTTGGGACAATTCATTTATATTTACGACTATACCCTGGATTTCGAAAACATGCGCAGTATGCTTATCATTATGTGTATCGCCGGGTCGTTGGGGATGATTGCCATAACGATATTTTCCTTCAGTTCGGCAAGGAAAAGCGTAGCGCCTATAGAGAGGGCTTTCGTCAAGCAACAGGAACTCGTAGCCAACGCTTCCCACGAATTAAAGACGCCGCTTACCATAATAAACACCGATATAAGCATACTCAATTCCTCTCGCGAAAGTATGACGGAAGAACAGCAAAAATGGCTCGACAGCATCAACGGACAAATCAGCCGTATGAGCAATCTCGTCACCGAAATGTTGGAACTGGCAAAAATGGAGTCAGGCAAAGATAACGAGATTAAGGTACCCGTAAATTTAAGTGATGTTACCGAAAGCGTAGTTTTGGGGGCTGAGGTGCTGGCGTTCGAACATAATATTACGTTTGAGTCCGACATCAGGGAATCGGTAATGATAAACGGGGTGGAAGCACAGATAGAGAAACTCATTTATATCCTTGTAGAGAATGCTCTGAAATATACCGACGAAGGAGGAAAGGTGACGGTAAGCGTGTCCGGTGACCGCAAGAAAGCCGTGCTGAAGGTAAAAAATACGGGTGCAGGTATTGCCCGAGAGAACCTTCCCAAGCTTTTCGACCGATTTTACCGCACCGACGAAGCGCATACCGCTTCCAACAGTTTCGGACTCGGGCTTTCCATAGCAAAATCCATAGTGGACTCTCACGGCGGCACGATAGGTGTGGACAGCAAGGAAGGAGAGTTTACCGAATTTGTGGTGCTTTTCCGTCAGACAAACTGATTTCTTAATTCCTCTATGACGGACAGGCGGCTTCAAACCGCCTTTTTTATAGTTTTTCCTCGTTGTAGCGTACGGCGGTATTTGTTTGTAAAAAATACTGGAAATATACCTGTTTATATGATATAATATTACTACGTTTACGGATTTCCGTGTCGAATTACGGTTTACAGGAGCAGAATATGGAGAGATTATTGACAGTTTTCGGCGAAAAAATGGACAAGACCTTACCTCTTAACGATTATCCCCGTCCTCAGTTTGCGAGAGACAGTTTTCAGAACCTCAACGGGGAATGGGATTACGCTATTTATAACCAAAAGCAAGAATTTGCCGGTTACCAGGGAAAAATTCTGGTGCCGTTCTCTCCGGAGACCATTCTTTCGGGAGTGGAAAGAGTAGTCAAGCCTACCGACGTTTTATATTATAAAAGACAATTCGTTTTCAAGAAAACCGGCGACAGAGTTCTTTTGCATTTCGGCGCGGTGGATTATTATTGCGTAGTCAGCGTCAACGGCAAGAAAGTCGGCGAAAACAAAGGCGGCTACTATCCGTTCACTTTCGATATTACTTCGGCTATTCACGACGGAGAAAACGAAATTACCGTTACCGTCACAGATCCGAGCGATACGGGAAGTCAGGCGAGGGGCAAACAGTCCTCCAAGAGAGGGGGTATATGGTACACTCCGCAGTCGGGGATATGGCAGACGGTGTGGATAGAACAGGTTTGTCGGAATTATCTTAAGTCCGCTTCCCTGACGCCCGACATAGACGCAGGCGTTCTGAACGTTACTTTGGACTTTGCCGAGGAAGTCGAAAACGCAAGACTGGACGTTTACGACGGAGAAGAAGCGGTAGCGAGCGTAAATACGGTCAACGGTAAAGCTCAGATAAAAATGGGCGACTTCAAACTCTGGAGCCCCGAAGAACCTAATCTTTACGACCTCGAAATCACCACTTCCGCCGACAAAGTCAAGTCTTATTTCGGAATGAGAAAATTCGGAATAGGCAAGGACGAAAAGGGAATTGCCCGTCTGATGCTCAATAACAAACCTTATTTCCACAACGGACTTCTCGACCAGGGATACTGGAGCGACGGTATGTATACTCCGCCTACCGACGAAGCTATGATTTACGACATTCAGACGATGAAGGATATGGGCTTCAATATGCTCAGAAAACATATAAAAATCGAACCTATGCGTTGGTATTATCATTGCGACCGTCTGGGAATGTTGGTATGGCAGGATATGATAAACGGCGGCGGACTTTACAAATTCAGCACCATAGGTATCCGTCCTTTCCTCGGCAATATGATGGACGACAGCAACTATAAGGCGTTTTCAAGAGAGGACGAAGCGGGCAGGAGAGAGTATTACGTCGATTCCGAAAGAATGGTCAAGGCTCTTTACAACGTAGTAAGTCTGTCGGTATGGGTGCCGTTCAACGAAGGTTGGGGACAGTTCGACGCAGCTTACGCATACGAATTTTACAAAAAACTCGACTCTACGCGTATTATAGACCACGCCAGCGGTTGGCACGACCAGGGTTGCGGGGATCTACGGAGCCTGCATATCTATTTCACGCCCATAAAGGTGCCGAAGGACAGCCGTCCCGTCGTGCTCAGCGAATTCGGCGGGCTCAGTCTGCAAGCCAAGGGGCATATGTATAACAAGGAAAAATTCTTCGGGTATCGCAGATTTTACGAACAGGATAAGTTCGAGAAAGCATATAAGAAATTATTTGAAAAACGCATTATCGCCAATATACCCAAGGGGCTTGCCGCGTCTGTTTATACCGAAGTCAGCGACGTGGAAGACGAGTGCAACGGACTTTTAAGTTACGACCGTAAAGTGATAAAAATCGATATGGAACTCATTAAAGAAATCAACTCCAGGGTTAAACTCTGATAATTTTTTCTGAAAAGGGAGAGGCTTATGTTGGATAAAAACGCTTTCAAGATACTGGGAATAATCGCGTCCATGACAGTGGAGGGCGAAAACCTCGTCGTGGAAAAGAGCGAACTTCTCGAGCGAACGGGGGATCTGACGAGCGAGGAGCTGGACAGCAATATGGAAGCGTTGGAAGTCAACGATATGATAAATATTCTTTATTCCGACGCAGGGTTGTATTGCGTAAGCCTTTTACCCAAAGGGAAACTCGTCTCCGAAAAAAACAAAAGGGAAGCGGCTACTCCCGTGGCTATCCCGGAAGAAACGGACGGAGAAACCTTCACGGAAGCCTTGCCCGTAAAGCCCGTTTTCGATTATAAGAAACTGGCGTTGATTTGTGCGGGAAGTTCTTTCGGCGGGGGATTTATAGCCGCGATAATTGCATTTTTGATTGCGAGGTTTGCTTAATTATGGTTTTGGGCAAAAAAGAAAAGGTGCTTATGAATATAATTTACCGTCACGCCAGCCGTTCTCCCAACGGTCAGTGTCTCCTTTCACCCATGGATATCCTTTCGCAGATACCTTACAGGGTGGAGTTCAAGGAGTCGGACCTCGAGGAAGTTCTCAATCAGCTGGTACTGGATAATTATTTCGAATACAAGCACGCAAAAACGCCAAACGGAGAAGTTAAGTATATCATTACGCTCAAAGAAAACGGCATCAGTTATCTTCGGGATAAAAAAGTCAGTCAGCGAAAACTTGCGATAAGAATCATTACCGCCATAGCCATAGCGGCACTGAGCTTTTCTTTCAAAGCCATACTGGACGCCATTTTCGGTTAATATTTTTTTCAAATGGATAAATTCGAACTTGTGAGCGAATACGCTCCCTGCGGCGATCAGTCGCAGGCTATCGATAAACTCTGCCAAGGGGTGGAGGACGGTTTGCGGACGCAGGTTTTGCTCGGAGTTACCGGTTCGGGCAAAACTTTTACTATGGCTAACGTCATAGCGAAACTCAACCGTCCCACTCTCGTCATCGCCCACAACAAAACTCTCGCAGCCCAGCTTTGCAACGAATTCAGAGAACTTTTTCCGCACAACAGGGTGGAGTATTTCGTGTCGTATTACGACTACTACCGTCCCGAAGCGTATATCCCTTCCACCGACACCTATATCGAAAAGGATATGAGCTTAAACGACGAGATAGACAAGCTCCGTCATTCGGCCACGGCGTCTCTCGGCGAAAGACGGGACGTTATCGTAGTGGCTTCGGTTTCCTGCATATACGGACTGGGCGCGCCCGAGGAATATTTCAAACAAATGATTTCCCTTCGTCCGAATATGGAAATAGACAGGGATAAACTCATAGACAAACTGGTCAGTCTGCAATACAAACGCAGCGATATGGATTTCGTGCGTTCCACTTTCAGAGTGAGAGGGGACGTGCTGGAAATTTTCCCGTCGAACGCTTCGTCTTTTGCCGTGAGAGCGGAGTTTTTCGGAGACACCGTGGACGGGCTATACGAAATAGACGCAACGACGGGACACGTTACCGCTACTCTTGCCCACGCGGCGATTTTCCCGGCAAGTCACTATGTGGTGGGGGAAGAAGACCTTGAAGTCACCCTCGACAGGATAAAAAAGGACATGGTCGAGGAGTGCGCCGCTTTCAAAGAACGGAACAAACTCATCGAAGAACAGCGTTTACGGGAAAGAGTTTGTTACGATATAGAGATGATACGGGAGATAGGTTATTGTTCGGGGATAGAAAATTACTCCCGATACTTCGACGGACGGGAACCGGGTACGCCGCCCTTTACTTTACTGGATTATTTCCCCGACGACTTTCTGATGTTTATAGACGAGTCGCACATTACCATTCCGCAGATAAGAGGAATGTACGCAGGCGACCGTTCGAGAAAAGACAACCTCGTCGGTTACGGGTTCCGCCTGAAAGCCGCTTACGACAACCGCCCTTTGAATTTCGAGGAATTTTCCTCTCGTTATTCTCAGCTTATCTGCGTCAGCGCAACTCCGGGCGACTACGAAATGAAAGAACAAAGCCAGGTAGCCGAACAGCTTTTGCGTCCGACCGGACTTGTCGATCCTCCGATAGAGATACGCAAGACCGAAGGACAGATAGACGACCTTATGGGAGAAATTTACGCCACCGTGGAAAAAGGCGGCAGAGTGCTGGTCACCACCCTTACCAAAAAGATGGCGGAGAGTTTAACCCTTTATTTTGCGGAACATAATATTAAAGCCACCTATATGCACAGCGATATAGATACCCTCGAACGTATCGAGATAATCAACGCTTTGCGTAAGGGCGAAACCGACGTCATCGTGGGGATAAACCTTTTGAGGGAAGGGTTGGATATTCCCGAAGTTATGTTGGTAGCCATACTGGACGCCGACAAGGAAGGTTTTCTGCGGAGCAGGAGTTCGCTCATTCAGACGGTGGGGAGAGCGGCGAGAAACGCCGAAGCCAAAGTAATATTTTACGCCGATACCGTCACCGACAGTATGAAGAGCGCAATGGACGAGACCGAACGCAGAAGAAATTATCAGATTTCTTACAACTCGTCGCACGGTATAACGCCGAGGACGATTAAGAAGGAAATAAAAAACAGTATCATAATCACCAAGAAAGCCGACAAAGGCAGAGAAAAAATGACTTCGAAGGAAGTTTCCAAAGAAATAGAAAGGCTTACCGGACTTATGAAAACGGCGAGCGCACAGCTGGATTTTGAAAGCTGTATCAAATTGAGAGACGAAATAGCGGAACTGAAACAGTTACTCAGAAAATAGTTTTCCGAAACAGGAAACGGAGGAAAAATGAGCGAAATACGTATTCGCGGAGCAAAGGAACACAATCTTAAAAATATCGACGTGGACATTCCGAGGGACAAGCTGGTGGTTTTCACAGGTCTCAGCGGCAGCGGAAAGTCCAGTCTGGCTTTCGATACCATTTTTGCCGAAGGACAGCGTCGTTACGTGGAGAGTCTGTCCAGTTACGCCAGACAGTTTTTGGGACAGATGGACAAACCCGACGTGGAAAGTATCGAAGGACTGAGCCCGGCTATCAGCATAGATCAGAAGACCACTTCTCAAAACCCCCGTTCCACGGTGGGAACGGTTACGGAGATATACGATTATCTGCGTTTGTTGTTTGCCCGCATAGGGATACCTCACTGTCCCGTCTGCGGCAGGGAGATAACGTCTGTCAGCGTGGATCAGATAGTGGACAAGATTTGCACCTATCCCGCGGGGACGAAATTTATAGTTCTCGCTCCCGTAGTAAGGGGGAGAAAAGGCGAATACGTCAAGCAACTGGAAAGTCTGAAAAGGAGCGGTTACGTCAGGGTCAAGGTGGACGGCAACGTTTACGGACTGGACGAAGAAATCAATCTCGACAAGAATTTGAAACATAATATCAGCGTGGTGGTGGACAGGCTGGTTATGAAAGAGGGGATAAACCGCCGTCTTTCCGACAGTATAGAAACCGCCCTTAAACTCGCCGACGGACTGGTGGTTATAGAAAAAGACGGGGAAGAAGAACTCTTCAGTACCGATTATTCCTGTCCCGTATGCGGTATAAGTATCGGAGAAATCACTCCGAGAATGTTTTCCTTCAACTCGCCTTACGGGGCGTGCGAAAGCTGTTCGGGGTTGGGGTTCCGAAACGAGATCGACGTGCATAAACTCATTCCCGATCCGAACGTGTCCATAAGAGACGGCGCAATAAAATGCACGGGCTGGAATCTCGATATGGGCAAAATGAGTATGATGCAGTTTCGGGCGCTTTCCAAGCGTTACAATTTTTCTCTCGACACCCCTTATAAGGATCTGCCGCAGAGGATAAAGGATATAATTCTTTACGGTACGCAGGGCGAAAAGATAAAAATGAGCGCGCAGAGCGCCAACTACACTATGGAATTCAACGCCTATTACGAAGGCGTCGTCAACAACCTTACCCGTCGTTACAAGGAAACGCAGAGCGACGGCGTGAGAGCGGACATCGAAAGACTGATGACGGCTTCGCCTTGTCCGGTCTGTCACGGAAAAAGGCTGAAAAAAGAGGTGCTTGCCGTGACGGTGGGCGGCAGGAACATAAGCGAAGTTACCGATATTCCCGTGGAGAGGCTTCCCGAGTTTTTCAACGGACTGCGTCTTTCGGAAAAGAACGCAACCATCGCCGCGCCCGTTCTGAAAGAGATTTCCGAAAGGGTGAAATTCCTTATCGACGTAGGATTGGGATATCTTACTTTAAGCAGGGCGAGCGCAACGCTCAGCGGCGGGGAAGCGCAGAGGATACGTCTTGCCACGCAGATAGGAAGCGGACTTACGGGAGTATTGTATATTCTGGACGAACCGAGTATCGGACTTCATCAAAGGGATAACGAAAAACTCATCGCGACCTTGAAACGGTTGAGGGATTTAGGCAACACTCTTATCGTGGTAGAGCACGACGAAGATACCATAAGGGAAGCCGACTACGTAGTGGACATCGGACCCGAAGCAGGGATAAACGGCGGCGAACTTGTAGCTTGCGGTACTCCTGAAGACATAATGAGGAACCCAAAGTCGATAACGGGAGATTTTCTTAGCGGTAGGAGAGAGATAGCCGTACCTTCGGTAAGAAGGCAAGGTAACGGGAAGGTTTTAAGCGTGCACGGAGCCCGTCTCAACAACCTGAAGAACATCAACGTGGATTTCCGTTTAGGGGTCATCAACGTGGTTACGGGCGTCAGCGGCAGCGGAAAAAGCAGTCTTGTCAACGGGATAGTTTATCCGTATCTGGACAGAGTTCTTAACAAAGGACACGAACCCGTGGGCGAATTCGAGGAAATTCTGGGAAGCGAATATTTAGACAAGGTCATCGCCATAGACCAGAGCCCCATAGGCAGAACGCCGAGAAGCAATCCCGCTACCTACACGGGAGTGTTCACTTATATAAGGGAGCTGTTTGCAAAAACCCCCGACGCACAGGCGAGAGGGTACGAAGCGGGAAGATTTTCCTTTAACGTAAAGGGCGGACGGTGCGAAAACTGCACGGGAGACGGCATAATCAAAATAGAAATGCACTTTTTGCCCGACGTTTACGTTCCGTGTGAAGTGTGCCACGGGAAGCGTTACAACAGGGAAACGCTGGAGGTTAAATTCAAAGGGAAGTCCATATACGACGTACTCGATATGACGGTGGACGAAGCGTGCGAATTTTTTGAGAACATACCGAGGATTTACAACAAACTCAAAACTCTCAAGGACGTGGGACTCGGATATATCAAATTGGGTCAGCCTGCCACTACTTTCAGCGGCGGGGAAGCGCAGAGAATCAAACTTGCCACCGAGTTGTCGAAGAGGAGCACGGGAAAAACCCTCTATATTCTCGACGAACCGACGACGGGACTTCATTCTGCGGACGTGGAGAAACTGGTCAATATCTTAAACCGTCTTGCCGAAGGCGGAAATACGATAATCGTTATCGAACACAATCTCGACGTGATAAGGATAGCCGACCATATAGTGGACTTGGGACCCGAAGGCGGAGATGCGGGCGGACGGGTGGTGGTTATCGGCACCCCCGAGTTCGTTGCGGCGTCGGGGAAAGGTTACACTTCGAAATATATCCCTAAAAACCGCTTAAATTGCGAAAAATAGCAATTTTTATACTCGCATATTGACTCCGTTTCTTAAATAATGTTATATTAAATTCAGAAACAGGATAAAAGGAGGGAGTCGTTATGAAGAAAAGAGCGTTGGCGTTATTGACCGCGATTACGGTCGTTTGTCTTATTTTTCTTTTTGCCGCCTGTGGTGGGAGCGATGACCTCGGCGGTAGTTTTTCCCAGGATTCCGGTTATCCTTACGAAGAGTCTGCCGACGGAAATTACGTTTACGACAGCATAGAAGAGCAGGATTTTGCTTTGGTTTCCGAAAATCCGTCCTCGTATTTTTCCTTGGACAGGAACACGGCTTCATATTCTTACGTCCGCAGACAGCTTAACGACGGGCTGGATATTGCTCCCGATTCGGTACGGGTGGAGGAAATGATAAATTATTTCGATTACGACTTTCCCGCCCCTGTCGATAAAGCCATAGGCGTGAGCGCCTATTTAGCGGATTGTCCCTGGAACGCCGAGAACAAGCTTATGCTTGTAGGCGTGAAAACTTCGATTTCGGAGTTGGAAACGGAAAACGCAAATTATGTTTTTTTGATCGACGTGTCAGGTTCGATGGCAGGTAAGGACAGATTGGGGCTTGCCGTGAAGGGAATGGAAAAACTCACCGATTCCTTAGGAGACAAAGACGTCGTTTCGGTGGTCACTTACGCAAGCGGAGTGAACAAGGTTCTGGACGGGGTGGAATGTTCCGCCGACGGGAAAAAAACAATTAAGAACGCCGTAAACAATCTTGCGGCAAGCGGCAGTACGGCAGGGGGAGAGGGATTGCTTTTAGCCTACGAGACCGCCCGTAACCATTTCATAGAAAACGGCAACAACAGAGTTATTATAGTTTCCGACGGGGATTTCAATGTGGGAATGAGCGACCTCGACGAACTGAAAGAGTTTATACAGGACAAAGCCAAGCAAAATATTTATCTTACCGTACTCGGCGTGGGTATGGGCAATACCCGAGACGACCTTTTGGAAACGCTTGCAACTAACGGCAACGGAAATTACGCCTATCTCGACAGCGAACTCGAAGCGGAAAAGGTGCTTTGCGAGGAACTCGACGGCACGCTTAAGACCGTTGCAAAAGACGCAAAAGCAGGGGTGACGTTCACTTCGGCGGTGGAAAAATACCGCCTTATCGGTTACGACACCAAAATTATAAGCCGGGAGGATTTCGAAAACGATAACACCGACGCAGGAGAAATAGGCAGCAACCTTTGCGTGTCGGCTTTGTACGAAATTAAACTTGCCGAAAGCGAGGAGACCCGTCTTGCCGACGTGGAGATAAAATACAAAGACGTTTCGGCAGGAGAAACCGACGAAAGCGTAAAAATCGAAGTAACCGTCGATACGCCGTCGTCAGACGATCTTTCCTTTATTTCCTGCGTTGCGGAATTCGGACTTCTTTTAAGGCAGTCGGATTATAGGGGCGACGCTTCTTTCGAAGCGGTGGCGGCACGCCTTGCGATGCTTGAAAATTATATAGGCGACGACGCTTACAAAAGCGAGTTCGTCACTTTGGTAGGAAAAGCGTCGGAAATCTATGCAGAGTAAAATATCTACGCTTAATTACCTTTTATCGGCAGCATTGCAGTCGGGCGGTCGTCTCCGCCCGATTTTTATTTTATGCGGATCGGTCATATTTTCCCGCAAGAAAAACGGATAGGGGGAAAACGCTTGTTTTTTAAGAAAAAATTATTATATAATAATTACGATATTTTTAGCTTATATTTTCGGAAAGGTGAAATAATATTTTCGTATGCTCCGAAAAAAAGCGGAGGTTTACTTGTATAAAAAAACTATTACTACCGACAAAGAGGCGTTCTACAACATCACGCCTTACGTTAAGGAAGCGGTTTCGCAAAGCGGCGTCAAGGAAGGTATCTGCGTAGTCTATTGTCCGCACACCACGGCGGCGATCACCATAAACGAAAATGCCGACGAATATGTGGCAAAAGACGTTATTTTCGCGGCGAAAAAGGTTTTTCCCCGTTTTCCCGAATTCCGTCACGACGAAGGGAACAGCGACGGACACGTCAAAAGCAGCGTTTTCGGAGCGAGCGAAACGCTGATAATCGAGAACGGAAAAATCGTTCTCGGACGTTGGCAGGATATTTATTTTGCCGAGTTCGACCCGCCCAGAACCAGAAATTTTTATGTCAAAATAATAGAAGGATAATTATGAAAGACGACAGAATCGCTAAACTTGCGGACATATTGATAAATTATTCCTGTTCGCTGAAAAAAGGTGAAAAAATTCTTATCGAAGCCAGCGGAGTGCCTTACGAAATGGTGAACGCTCTTATAGAAGAGACCTATCGCGCGGGCGGGTATCCGTTTGTGGAAATTTACGACAACAAGGTAAAGAGGGCGCTTCTTTGCGGAATGACCGAACCTCTCGTCCGTAAGATGGCGGAATTCGACGCGAGAAGAATGGCGGAGATGGACGCCTATATCGGGATAAGAGGCGGCGGCAACAGTATGGAACTTTCCGACGTACCAGACGAAAAGACCGCCCTTTACAGCAGACTGTATTCGCATCCCGTTCATCACGAACTGAGGGTAAACAAAACCAAATGGGTGGTTTTGCGTTGGCCGACGGAAGGTATGGCGCAGCTTGCCAAAACCAGCACCGAGGCTTTCGAGAAATTCTATTTCGACGTATGCACCTTGGACTACCGCAAAATGGACAAGGCCATGGACGCATTGGAAGATTTGCTTAAAAGAACGGATAAAGTCCGCATAACCGCTCCCGACACCGACCTTACTTTCAGCATAAAAGGTATCGGCGCGCAGAAATGCAGCGGAGAAAGGAATATCCCCGACGGAGAAATTTATTCCGCTCCCGTGAAAAACAGCGTGAACGGATATATTCATTACAACGCCCCGTCCATTGAAAACGGGATAGAATTCAAGGACGTAAGGCTGACGTTTAAGGACGGAAAAATCGTGGAAGCCACCGCAAACGACACCGCCGCCTGCAATAAGATTTTCGATACCGACGAGGGGGCGAGATATGTGGGAGAATTCGCTCTCGGCGTCAATCCTTTCATCAAAAAACCGATGGGGGATATACTTTTCGACGAGAAAATTTCCGGTTCCATTCACTTTACGCCGGGGGCTTGTTACGAAGACTGCGACAACGGCAACGTATCGGCTATCCACTGGGATTTGGTGTTGATACAGACCCCCGAATACGGCGGAGGAGAAATTTATTTCGACGACGTGCTGATAAGAAAGGACGGCAGATTCGTTTTGCCCGAGCTTTTCTGCCTCAATCCGGAAAACCTTATTTAACCCCGTTAAAGGAAATGTACTCTATGGAAAAAAACGAGAAGAAAAAGGAATATAAAGTAAAAAAACCGTCTTTTTGGCTTTATACTTTGCCTGCGTATCTGTTAAGACCTTATTTTAAGTTCAAATGGAACCATAAGGTGGACAGGAAAGGCATAAAAGGCGTAAAGTCTCCTGTGCTTGCCATAGCCAATCATTGCAGTACGATAGACGTGGTATTGACTTTGCAGACCCTGTTGCCGAAAAAGTACAATATAGTGGCCGGAAGGGATCTGTTCACCTGGCCGGCGCTTAAGCCGTTTATCAGAAAATTCGGGGCGATACCGAAAAGCCAGTTTTCCATAGATCTTGCGGCTATGCGTACTATGAAAACGGCTACCGACGACGGGTTGAACGTACTTATTTATCCCGAAGGAAAGACCAGTCTGGACGGAAGACAGGCGTATCTTGCTCCCGCTATAGCGAAATTCATTAAATTTATGGATTGCAACGTGGTTATGGTACATACGGTAGGGGCTTATCTGACCCGTCCGAGATACACGAAAGGTTTCCGTAAAGGCAGAGTGGAAACCAAGGCCTACGTTTTGTTCACGCAGGAACAGGTGCGGAGCCTTTCCAATAAAGAGATTTACGACGGCGTATGCAAAGCGATGGAGTACAACGACCACGTTTGGCAGAGGGAAAACAATATCCGTTTCGCAAGCGAGGCTCCCGCCGCAAACCTCAATTATTTACTCTACAAATGCCCTAAGTGCGGAGCAGAATACGAAAACGAGTCGGACGGAAAAGTCATTACCTGCCTATCCTGCGGGAATAAGGCGGAATATACCGAGTACGGAGAAATTAAGCCCGTAGGGGACAGCAAGGTTTTCGACAGGATAGACCTCTGGTACGATTTCCAGAAAGAAGCGGTAACGGAAGAACTGAAAAAGGGTAATTTCGAAATATCCAAGGAAGTGACTTTGCTCTATGAAGACGTACTCGACGCTTCTTTCAAAGAAGCGGGAGAAGGAACGCTTACCATAAAGGACGGAGAAATTTTCTATATCGGCACAAAGGACGGCGAACCTTTCGAAATGCGACAGAGTTTAGCCCAGATGAGCACTATTGTCACCAAGAACAGCGAAGGAGTGGACCTGACAAGTAAGGAAACGATTTACAGATTTTTGTTCAAGGAACATAAGTGGTCTGTAAAATACGGACTTATCGTGGAACAAAACTTTGCCTTGAACAACGGATTATTGTGAAAAAATCCTTGCAAAAATAAAACGATTGTAGTATAATCATAACCGTCAACGTTGGAGTATGGTGTAATGGCAGCACAGAGGCCTCTGACTCCTCTGGCGTAAGTTCGATTCTTACTACTCCTGCCAAAAAAATATCCGACCTTTCGAGGTCGGATATTTTTTTATTTTCAAAAACTGCCGTCGGAATCGAATTATGCGTCAGACTTTTCTGATGAGCTGAATGGTGAAACCTGCGTTGTCTCCGGCAAGGTGGAGTTTGGCTATCTTGCCGTTTTCCTTTACTATAGTGGAAGAGTCCACGGTAAAACCTCTTTGCCCGAGGTAGTAAACGCACCTTTCCAGATTGGGGGAGCTGAAAGCTATGTGTCCGATTTTTCCGATATGGTTTTCTCTGACCACTTCGATACCGCAGACTTTGTCCTCTTCTTCCTTATATACTTCTCCCGAAAGTTTGGAAAAGGTTTTCAGTAGTTCGGTTCCCGTACGGTAATCGGCGTTGATTGCGATGTGGTCTAATTGAATGTCTAACATTTTATTGACGCTTTCGCGGGCTATACGGGTTATTTCCTGGAATTGTTTTTGCTTTAGCAGATTTTCGTCCACCATATAGGTGCCGCCGCAACAGAGGACTTTATTGAATTTGAGGTAAGCATTGAGGTTGTCTGCACGTATTCCGCCGGTGGGGATAAACCGCATAAAAGGATACGGTCCGCTCAGTGCTTTCAGCATCGCCACGCCGCCTAAAAGCTCGGCAGGGAAGAATTTGACGACCCTGAGTCCTCTTTCTGCCGCCTGTTCGATGTCGGAAGCGTTACTGCACCCCGGAAAAACGGGTATCCCCAGTTCTATACAGCGATCCACGACTTTTGGGTTGAAAGCGGGGGTGACTATGTATTTTGCACCTGCCATAACGGCGTCGTTGACCTGCTCGACGGAAATAATCGTTCCTGCGCCCACCATCATAGTGTTGTTTTTGCTTCCGATAAGACGTAGTACCTCTTTAGCCGCAGAGGTGCGGAAAGTTATTTCCACGGTGTTTATCCCTGCGGCGGTCAAGGCTCCCATCAAGGGAAGGGCGTCTTTTGCGTCGTCGATTTTTATAAGAGGAGTTATGCCGGCAAGTTCCAGCCTTTTTATCACTTCGTTGTAAGCTTCGTTGAATAAAGGATTGCTTTTTATGGTCATTTTTTTCCTTCAGAATAATATATTTATCCGCGTTAAGGGCGGCTATGCTTCCGAAAAAATTATATCACGGTCAAGGTTTTATTTCAATACCGAATTATTCCGACTTAACTTTCCGAAAACGGAGTTTTTGCCGATTATTGCAAGTTAGTTTCGGATATGGTAAAATATCTACTATAAATCTACGGAGGAAACGATGACCAGGAAAAATCTTATCGCCGTAATAAGCGTAGCCGTTTGTTTTGTCGCGCTTTTGATAGTGGCGACCTTTTACGATCTGGAAATAAGTCTTGCAATAGGAAACGCCGACAGCGTGTTCGGACAGTTTTTCAATTATCTCGGCGAGACGCCCGCCTATGCGGGAATGTGCATTGCCTGCGTTATACTTTATCGCGCGGTAGGCAAGCAAAATAAATTTTATAAATTTCTGAAACCCGCTTTATTTGTCTGCGTACTCGTGGCTTTTTCGTGGTTTGCGGCGTTTATTATGGACGAAATGTTCGTGGAACTGAAATGGAGTTACCTATATATGGCGGTTTTCGGCGTGGTAGGTGCAGGACTTGCTTTGGCTGCCACACGCAACGCCAAAAAGGAAACTATGGAAAAACTGGTGATTTTTGCCGTACTGATTTTAGCCTGTCTTGCCATAAGCCAGTTCCTTGTGACGGTTCTGAAATATATTTGGTCGAGACAGCGTTTCCGCAATCTCCAGGCAGGCAACACTTTCGGAGGAGACACGGTAGGGTTCAGTCCCTGGTATCTGCCGCAACTGGGAAAACACGACCCCGACGCCCTCTATTCCGACGTACTCGGAGGAAAGGACGACAGCGGAGCGTATAAGTCTTTCCCGAGCGGGCACACGGCGGCTGCGGGAATAAGTTTTGCGGTTATCATACTGCCGGAATTGTTTGCTTCTCTCCGCAAATACAAAGTATGGTTCTATGTGCTTCCTTCAGTCTATACCGTCCTCGTCGCCTTGTCGAGGATAGTTAACAGGGCTCATTATTTAAGCGACGTGCTTTTCGGCGGATTGATAGGCGTGGGAAGTATTTTCCTCGTTTCCTTTATCCTTAAGAAAATGTGGCTGAAATACAACTGGTGCGGCGCCGACGCATTACGCATAAACTTATGTCCGCAATCGTCGGAGTCGGACGAACAAACAGCAGAAAAAGAGGAAGAACTTTAAGAATATTTTAGCGATTAAAGGTTACAATAGGTTAAGATATGGATACCCGAAAGTCGATGTTCGCATTTCTCAAGGATACTTTTACCGACGAGAAAGCGGAAAAAATATTTTATTACGGCAAGCGTTTGAACGTAAAAGATTTTCTTGACCACGTAGACAGGGTGGCGGGATTTCTGACGTCTGTCGGAATAAAAAAAGGCGACAGCGTAGGTATCTGTTTACCGAATATTCCGCAGGCGGCGATTGTGTTTTATGCCGTCAACAAGATAGGGGCGATAGCCAACGTAATGCACCCCAAAACCGGAGCGGGTTCTTTAAGGGATACCGTCGTACGTACCGACACGAAGGCGTTGTTTCTTTTCGACAGGTTTCTTTATAAAAATATCGGTAAAGGCGAAAGCAAAATCCCGATAGTATATTGCCGCCTGAGTGATTATTTACCGTCGTATAAAAAGTTATTCCGTATTACCGAGCCTTTCATCTGCAAAAAAAACATTTTTTCATATAAATTCGTATTGAGAAAAAATCTTACGGCGACCGAAGTTCCTTCCGACGGGTCGGAGGCGGCGGTCTATCTTCATTCCAGCGGCACCACGGGGGCGCCTAAAACGGTTGTTTTGTCTTCTTACGCATTCAACGAACTTGCCGTCAACGTTTTCGACACGGTAAAAGACCTTTGCGAAATCGACGAAAGGATAAGCGTTTTGATGATACTGCCGCTTTTCCACGGCTTCGGACTGGGAATTTGCGTTCATCTTGCGTTGTGGAAGGGGCGTATGCTGCCGTTGCCGCTTTTCGGAGCAAAAACGACCGTCCGCCTTATGAAAAAAGAACCCGTCAACGTTATCCCGGGAGTGCCGGGAATGTTTCGTAAACTTGCGGAAGAAAAAACTTTCCGAGGGGATTTTCTGAAGAACATAAAGATGATTTTCTGCGGCGGAGACCGACTCGATCCCGAAGTAAAAAGAGCTTTTGAAAAAAGGCTTTCCGAAAGCGGTTGTCTTACGCCGATTATGGAAGGTTACGGTTTAAGCGAAGTGGCGAGCGTTGCGAGTATCAACACTTTCGACCCGTCGAACGGTTCCCTTGGCAGACCGATAAGCAAAGTACGTTTCCGCATAATGAGTTCTGACGGTAAAGAATGTCCGCCGGGCGAAAGCGGAGAAATATACGTTTCCAGTCCGTCGGTCATGAACGGGTATCTGGACGGCGTGGAGAGCGGATTTGTTTTTTCGGACGGGGAAACCTGGCTTCCGTCGGGGGATATAGGTTATCTGGACGAAGACGGCTGTCTTCACTACAGGGAAAGGATCAAAAGAATAATAAAAATAGGCGGAGTTAACGTTTTTCCGCAGGAAATAGAGGAAGCGGCGGCAAAATATCCCGACGTAAAGAACGCTTGTGCCGTCAGAATAATTTACGCAGGCAAACCCGCCGTAAAACTTATCGTGGAAATTACGGAAAAACCCTCCGCAGGTTTCGAAGAGGGACTGAAAAATTATATCGGGAAAAAACTTATGCCTTACGCGGTACCGAGAGTTATCGAGAGGACGGAAAAAATCCGTACCAACGCCTTAGGCAAGGCGGATTACCGTTATTATGAAGAAGGACGGGACAAATCGTAAATAAAAGCTATTTACATCGTAAGTAAATAATGTTAAAATATTTTAGTAGAAAAGAATTTTAATTTTTTCAGGAGAAAAATATATTATGGTAATAGCGATTATCGTTTCATGCGTGCTTGCCATAGTGTTTATGGGAGTAAGGGTTACTCTTGCAGAAAAAAGCACTACGGGAGGCGTTATCGCTATGTTTGTCAAAACTCTGGCAAGCGTAGGTTTTATCGCCGTGGGCGTCACCGCAATCTGCCTCGGTGTGGAGAATATCAAAGCGGCGATGTTCGTTATTTGCGGACTTGTCTTCGGACTGATAGGGGATATGGTGCTTGACCTTAAAGTGGTCTATCTGAAGCAACCCGAAGAAGACGTTTATCTTACGGGAGGAATGGTTTCGTTCGGCTTGGGGCACGTTATGTACCTCGTGGCAATCTGCCTTTTACTCGGCAAAACCGTCAGCCTTCCGCTGGTGGGTATCTGCGTAGCCGTAGCCGCCGTCGTAGCCTGCGCAATGGTTTTCGGCGGAGAGAAATTTATGGGCTTTAAGTTCGGAAAATTCGTCATTCATTCCGTTTTATACGCGTTTTGTCTGATATTTATGAGCGCTCTCGGCGTGGGACTTTGTATCAGTATGAAGTCAACCAGAATGTTGACTTTCGCGATAGGAATGATTTTGTTCCTGTTGTCCGACGTGGTGCTGACGAGTATGTATTTCGGCGGCAGGGCAAAGGACAAAACCCTTTGTATAATCAATCACGCGCTGTATTACGCCGCGCAAATCTGTATAGCAAGTTTTATCGCAACGATGTAAGGAGGATACATAATGAACGTCTGGCACGATATTAACCCCGAAAGAATTCAACCCGAAGACTTTTTGACCGTTATCGAAATTTCTAAAGGCAGCAAGAATAAGTACGAACTCGACAAACAGAGCGGACTTCTGATACTCGACAGAGTACTTTACACTTCCACGCACTATCCGGCAAACTACGGATTTATTCCCCGTACTTACAGCGAGGACAACGACCCGTTGGACGTATTGGTTCTCTGCGCAGAAGAAATCAAACCTATGGCTATCTGCCGCTGCTATCCCATCGGTATGATAAAAATGGTTGACGACGGCTACGCTGATGAAAAAATAATTGCAATTCCCTTTAAGGATCCCAGTTACAACAGTTATACCGATATAGAACAGTTGCCTTCCCACGTTATGGAAGAAATCTGCCATTTCTTTACCGTTTATAAAGAACTGGAAGACAAACGTACCGCAGGAATAGAAATTTCCAGTAAACAGGCGGCTATAGATACCATTGTCCGTTCTATAAAGGCGTACAACAATAAATTCCTGCCCGGCAGATAAGAAATGAAACCGCCCGTCAACCGTCGTCCCTTGCTCTTCGTCACTTTAGCGTTGATGACAGGGATTTTTGCAGGCGGACTGGTTTCGGGCAATCTTTTATTAACGGTTATTTTGCCGACTGCGCTTGCCGCAGTCGGTTTAATTTTGCTTTTCGGGTTCAAAAGGTCTCTCCTTGCGGCAATCTGTATAGCTTTTGCCTTCGGCACGGCGATTTTTAATCTCGACTTTGCGCTTTCTTTCGGAGGCGAAGCGGAAGGCGAGTACGAAGTGGAAGCGAGAGTCGAGTCGGTTAAAGACGGATATTTTCTGGCGGACAGCCTCGTTTTCGACGGGACAGAGTATAAAGGGAAAGCCCGAGTCTACTATTACGGCGAAGCCGAAGAAGGCAGAAAGCTTAAATTTACAGGGACGGTGTCCACACTCGAAATCGATTTATTCGATACATATTCTTCTTCTGCTTTCAACGACGGAATATTTTACGAAATCACTCCCGAAAGCGAAATGGTTGTCGGGGAAAGGAAGTTCACCTTTTTGGAAAAAGTAAAAAAGAGAATTACCGACCCGATGTATGAATATATGTCGGCTGAAGACGCGGGTATTGCGGCGGCACTGGTACTCGGCGACAAGGGCGGGCTTACCGCAGAAGACAGTGAAACGGTGAGAGGTATCGGCATGAGCCACGTTTTTGCCGTAAGCGGTCTGCACGTAGGTTTCCTGATGGGGATAGTGCTTTTTATTGCAAAACTTTTGAAACTCCGTCCCTTTCCCACGATTGTTTTCAGCGCGGTGTTCTTGCTTCTTTACGGTTTCGTGACAGGTTTTCCTGCAGGAATAAAAAGAGCCGCTATAATGAGCCTTCTTTATATGGCGGCGCCGTTATTTCGAAGAAAAAGCGATAACGTAACCACGCTTTCGGCAGCTTGTTTCGTTATTCTCGTCACCAATCCTACCGAACTGTTCGATATAGGGTTTATTATGAGCGTTTCGGCGGTGGCAGGGATAATACTTTTCTATAAACCGATTTATTCTTTTCTCGCAGGGAAGACGCCCTCCGTCGTTCGCAAGAAACTTTCACAAGCGTTGGCTTTGACGGTAAGCGCAAATGTTTTGCTTTTACCCGTTTGTTTCAACGTTTTCAATACCTTCGCTATTTATATGGCTATAAGCAATCTGCTTATTTTGCCTCTCGTAACCGTAGCTTACACAATGCTTACCGCCGCCGCTCTCGTTACGGTGATATTCCCGTTTGCGGGATTTTTGTATTATCCGTCGCAATTTCCTTTAATGACGGTAAGGGTTTTGAGCAAGGCACTCTATTCCTTGCCGTACGCAGTTCTGAACGTGCAGAGTTTAGGGGTGTTGACGGCGTTTTATATCTTTGCGGCGGTAGTTTTGTGTCGTTTGGTAAAATATCCGAATTATGTAAAAAGCGGTATCGTTTCGGCGGCTTCTCTTGTTTCTTTGGTTACCGTTTTGCTTATCTGAGCCTCAAGGAATATTTTTCCTCTCTTTTCACACCTTATTTTCGGAGGGAAAATATGAAAACGACAGGAATTGTTAGAAGAATAGACGAACTGGGCAGAGTAGTTATTCCGAAGGAATTGCGACGCACCATGCACATTAAGGAAGGGGAGGAAATGGAAGTTTTCGTCGCGCCCGACGACACGCTCGTTCTCAAAAAATATTCAGCCTTGAAGGCGCTTTCCGATTTCAGTGCCGAATACGCCGAAATTTTGTATAAATATACCGGTCATAACTGTCTGGTATGCGACAACGATATATTCATTTCCTGCGCTACGGACAAAAGCGTTTACGAAGGGAAAAGGATAAGCAAAGCCTTGGAAAATTTCCTCAACGCAAGGAAGGCTTCCTATATCCGTTCCGACGCAGTTTTCAGCGTGGCTAACGAAGGTATCGATTATAAGGATATGGCGATAGCGCCTCTCATAGTAAACGGCGACGTGATGGGCGGGATAATGCTAGTCGGAAAAACGCCCGTAGGAGAATCATCTCTCAAACTCGTGGAAGTTGCTGCCGGCTTTTTGGCAAAACAGATAGGGTAATAAATGAAAAAAACCTTTCTTGCAGGGGCGGGGGTGCTCGCCCTGAGCGTTATTTTTGCCAAAGTGCTGGGGGCTGCGTACCGTATACCCTTAGCCAATATAGTAGGAGCCGAGGGGATGGGACTTTATCAGTTCGTCTACCCTGTTTTTGCGTTGCTTTTGACTTTGTCCAGCGGAGCGGTGCCTACGGCTATATCCATAACCGTAAGTAAATATCTGGCGAGAGGGGAAGAAGCCGAAGCCAAAAAGTTTTTTTCGGTGGCGTTAAAGGTATGTTTCCTCGTAGGACTTTCGGGAACACTGGTCTTGACCGCGGCGGCTTATCCGCTTTCTTTGCTGCAATCGAAAGAAGCCCTCGTAGGATATCTTACCATTGCCCCGGCAGTATTGATAGTTACGCTTATTTCGGTTTTCCGAGGTTGGTTTATGGGGCATAAGGATATGGTGCCCGGTTCGATAAGTCAGATAACCGAAGGTATAGTCAAACTCGGAGTGGGAATTACTTTGGCAAAACTTCTTTTACCCTACGGTATATCTTACGCAGTGGCGGGAGCTTTGGCGGGAGTAGTGGCAAGCGAACTGGTTACGCTTATCATACTTTTGCTTACTTTTATAAAAAAAGACAAGGAAGGTTTCGTTAAAGTATCGCTGAAAGAAAACGGCAAATCGGTCAGGGAACTGGCACACCTCGCCGCACCGCTTATCGTTTGCGGAATGATACTTCCTTTAAGTCAGTTTATCGACAGTATAATTTTAGTTAACTTGCTTAAACTCGGCGGTCAGGATCTGGAATCGGCAACGGCAAGCTACGGAGTATTCAGCGGTGCGGTCAGTCCGCTCATCAATCTTCCCGTAATGGTTTGTATCAGTTTAGGGATAGCGATAACGCCTCAGATGGTGGAAGGCAGGGAAAAAAGGGACGTGGATTTCATAATGGACAAGTGCGCCACCGCGACCAAACTTACCTTTGTGCTGGGGGTACCTTTCGTGTTTTTGTTCGTATTTATGGCGGAAGGAATAGTGGGTTTGTTTTTCCCGTCATTGGGGGCGGAAAAACTCGTTCTTGCAGGAAAACTTTTGCAGATTACCGCTTTAAGCGTGCTGGGACTGAGTTTGTTTCAGATTTATTCGGCTATGCTTCAAGGTCTCGGGAAAACCGTTATTCCCGTAAAAATAATGAGTTTCTGTATGATAGTAAAAACCGTACTTTCGGTAATTATGGTGCCGTTGACGGGTATTATCGGAGCTGCCATAAGCGCGTCGGTCGGTTATCTTGCGGCGGGAGTGACGATTATGGCGTATTTTTTCCGCTACGTCAGAAAAACTCCTCTCCTTGCTAAAAACAGTAGCTTAATAACTTTGTGCGGTGTTATAATGGGTATGATAATTTTTATGAGCGACAAATTGCAATCCACCACCGCAGGCGTAATTGCGGTAGGCGCGGCGAGCATGGCGGTTTATGTTATCGGACTGTTTGTTCTTAAAGTTTTTACGCCGTCGGAACTGGAAAGTATGCCGCTTGGAAAATATCTGGTAAAAATCGATGAAAAAATAAACGGAAACGGAGCGGAATAATGAAAACTTTACCTTTTGACAAACTCTCTTTGAGCGAAGACGCGGCATTTTACACCGAAAAAACCTTTCTTAATAGAGCGAGAAACAATTTCGACACGGGGATAGAAACGGTAATCTACGGCATAACCTCTTTCCCCGAAGTGAAAGCAAAAATAAAAGAATATTTCGGGAACGCCCTTCTTGAAGAGGGCAAGGATTACATAGTGGTCAGACCGAAACCTCTTTTTGAAAAGGACAGATATTCTTTCGGGGATCTGGTGGAAGTCATATACAGGCTCCGCGACCCCGACGGATGTCCGTGGGACAGGGCGCAGACCAACAAGTCTATCAGAAAAAATATTATTGAAGAAGCCTACGAACTTGTCGAAGCCGTCGACAATATGAATACCGCCCAGATGCGTGAAGAAACCGGCGACGTAATTTTGCAGGGGATACTTACGGCGGTTATTGCAGACGGCGACGGAAGATTTAATATAAACGATTCGGTAAGCGACCTTTGCGCGAAACTTATCGGGAGACACACTCATATTTTCGGTTCGGACAAAGCGGTAGATCCCGACGAAGCGCTTTACTACTGGGAAAAAGCCAAGGCAAAAGAAAAACATTACACGTCCGTCGAGGACAAGATAAATTCCGTCCCCGAGTCCTTCAACGCTCTCATGAGGGCCAACAAGGTGCAGAAGATAATCAAAAAGACCGGGTTCGATTTTCCCGATATTCAGGACGCGTTAAAGAAAATTTACGAGGAAGCGGAAGAGTTTGTCCGTGCCGACGGAGAGGACAAGGAAAAGGAAGCGGGAGACCTTCTCTTTTCGGTCATAAATATTTTGAGAATGTCGGATATAGATCCCGAAGTTGCGCTTACGGGCACCGTAAACAGGTTTATTAACCGATTTAAGCACGTTATAAAAGGAGCGGAAAAAGAGGGAAGAAAGGTGGAAGAGCTTTCCCTCGAAGAGATGGAAAAGTACTATAACGAAGCCAAAACGCAGGAATGATTACATATAACGATACCGACCTTATTTTAGCTCCGTGCGCAGGTTATACCGACGCAGGGATGCGCACTCTTTGCACCCGTTACGGGGCGGGACTTTGTTTTACCGAAATGGTCAGCGCCAAGGGGCTTTTATACAACAATGCCAACACCGAGGCGTTGTTGACGCTTTCGCCCGAAGAAAAAAATACGGGCGTACAGCTTTTCGGAAGCGAACCCGATATTTTAGCCGCGGCGATACAAGACGAAAGGTTGAAAAAGTTTCCCGTCATCGATATAAATATGGGGTGTCCCGTGCCGAAGATAGTCACTAACGGCGAAGGAAGCGCCTTGATGAAAGATCCCGACAGAATATTCCGCATAGTGAAAGCGGCGAAGGAAGCGGCGGGAGACAGGCTCCTTACCGTAAAAATGCGGGCGGGCTTTTATTCGGGATACGAAAACGCTCCCGAGTGCGCCGCTGCAAGCGAAGAAGCCGGCGCCGATATGGTCACCGTGCACGGCAGGACGAGGGATATGTATTACTCGGGGAAAGTCGATTACGGTATTATCGGAAAAGTGAAACAAGCCGTCAAGATTCCCGTCTGCGGAAACGGCGACGTCATCGACAGGGAAAGTTACCTTAAAATGAAGGAAACGACGGGCGTCGATTACGTCAGTATAGCGAGGGGCGCTTTCGGTCGTCCTTATGTTTTTGCCGCGATTCGGGGCGAAGAGTACGATTTTAACGTAAAACAAGCTATTTTAGAACATATTTCCTTGTTGTCTTTCCTGCCCGAAAGGACGGTGGCGAATTGTATGAAAAAGCAAATAGCTTTTTATATAAAAGGACGCAGAGGGCATAAAGAGATCAAGGAGGCGGTTTTCCGCGCTTCCGATATGAAGGAATTGATTTCCGTAATTGACTTGATAGATTTTTAATGTTAAAATATATTAAATATTTATATAAAATAAAAAGGAGCATAAATATGAAAGTTTACAATTTCAGCGCCGGTCCTTCTATGTTGCCGGAAGAAGCAAAATTAGCCGTTCAGAGAGATTTTCTCGATTACAACGGGAGCGGAATGAGCGTCGTGGAAATGAGCCACCGTTCCAAGTGGTATGACGAAATTCACGAGGAAGCCCAGAGCCTTATCCGCGAACTTATGGGAATAAGCGACGATTATTATGTATTGTTCCTTCAGGGCGGTGCGTCCACCCAGTTCGAGGCGGTACCTTTGAACCTTCTCGTAAAAGGGAAAGCCGATTATATCGTAACGGGTAATTTTGCAAACAAAGCTTTCAAAGAAGCCTGCAAATACGGAGATATCGCTTGCGTTGCCAGCAGCAAGGAAGCAAATTACACTTATATCCCCGACGTGGACAAAATCGAATTCCGCGAAGGTACCGACTATGTGCATATCACCACCAACAATACCATTTTCGGAACGAGATACACCAAACTTCCGAACGTGCCGCACCTGGTTGCCGATATGAGCAGTAACATTATGAGCGAAGTTATGGACGTCAACAAGTTCGACCTTATCTACGCAGGAGCGCAGAAGAACATCGGACCGAGCGGTCTTACTCTGGTTATCGTCAAGAAAGACATAATAGGTTCTCCGCTTCCGTTCTGCCCGACCATGCTCAAATACAGCACTCAGGCCGAAGCCAACAGTCTTTACAACACGCCCTGTACTTTCGCAACTTACATGGCTATGCTTACTTTCCGTTGGTTGAAGAAACTGGGCGGCGTGAAAGCCATACAGGAAATCAACGAGTACAAAGCGAAATTGCTTTACGATTTTATCGACAATTCCTCTTTGTTCACCAACTCGGTAAATCCTGCCGACCGTTCCATAATGAACGTACCGTTCGTAACTCCGAGCAAGGAAATGGACGCAAAATTCATAAAAGAAGCCGAAGCGAACGGACTCGTCACGCTGAAAGGACACAAGCTGGTAGGCGGAATGAGAGCTTCCATTTACAACGCAATGCCCGTCGAAGGCGTGGAAAAACTCATAGCCTTTATGAAAAAATTCGAAGCGGAGAATAAATAATTATGGTAAAAATTCTTAAACTTAACAAAATAAGTCCCGTCATCAATAACGTATTCGACGCAAAATACGAAGTTAGCGACGACTGCGTCGATCCCGACGGAATAATTTTACGCAGTTTCAATATGGCGGATTACGAAACCGGCGCAAGTTTGGCGGCGATAGGCCGTGCAGGCGCAGGCGTCAACAATATCCCCATCGAGAAGATGGCAGAAAAGGGAATAGTGGTATTCAACACCCCCGGAGCCAACGCCAACGCCGTCAAGGAACTCGTCCTTTGCGGAATGTTGATAGCGAGCCGCGATATAATCGGCGGTAACAAGTGGGTCAACACGTTGACTAGCGACGTGGCGAAAGCCACCGAAAAAGGGAAAGCCGCTTTCGGCGGACACGAAATTTTCGGCAAAACGCTGGGCGTTATCGGACTTGGCGCGATAGGTGTGAAGGTAGCTAACGCCGCCGTAGCGTTGGGAATGAAAGTCGTAGGGTATGACCCGTATCTTTCCGAAAAATCCAAATCGCTGTTGGACAAAGCGGTGGAAATAACCGATCTGGACGGAATTTACGCAAACAGCGATATAATAACTTTACACGTTCCGCTTCTCGATTCCACCAAAGGTATGATAAACGCCGAGGCTATTGCCGCAATGAAAGACGGGGTTATAATTTTGAATATGAGCAGAGGTTCTCTCGTCAACGTAGCCGACCTGAAAGCGGCTCTGGGAGGGAAAATCGCAAAATACGTAGTGGACTTCCCCGACGAAAACGTCATCAATACCGACAACATAATCGTATTGCCGCACCTGGGCGCTTCCACCGAAGAAGCCGAAGACAACTGCGCCGAAATGGCGGCAAAGGAACTCAAGGACTATCTTGAAAACGGCGAGATCGTCAACAGCGTAAATTATCCCGCACTCGCTAAAGCCCGTACGGGAAAGGTTCGTACCTGCGTATGCTTCCTGTCCTCTGCCGAAGCAGCGATAAAAGACCTTTCCGACGACAAGGCCGTAGCCATGAGAGGGAATTACGGATACGCCATAATCGACGGAGACGCCGCCGCGGATTTAAGCGGAATCGACGGTATTCTCAAAGTCAGAGTGCTGTAATTGTTTTCCGATAAAACGAAAAACCCCTTTGCCTTGAGCAAAGGGGTTTTTTTAATTAAAAATTTTTATTTAAGGTATAAAAGCTCCAGCGTTTTGGCTTTTTCGGCAAGCTCCGAGTCCGCCATATCTATCCATACGTCGTTGTCTATGGTAAGAATACCGAGTTCGAGTTCCAATTTTTCGGGATCTTCGGCATATTTTTCTTTGAGCTTAGCAGTAAGACGAGCCTTTTTTTCGGCAAGTTTAACTATTTTTTTATCGTGTTTTTCCTGAAGTTTAGCCATAGCGGCGTCATATCTTATTTTCTTTTCTTCGGGGGTAAGTTTATCGGTTTTCTTAGACATAATTATAATTCTCCTTACCGTAATATTTTACAATTTAAGCGTACCTTTGTCAATACCGCCGCTAAATTATGGCAAAAAAAAGAGTTCCGAAAGAACGGAACTCTTTTCGTAAGATAACGATTTTTATGCTTTCGTGGAGTAGTTGGGGGCTTCCTTGGTAATCGAGATATCGTGCGGATGGCTTTCCACGAGAGCGGCGCTGGTGATTTTGACGAATTCGCCTTCGGTACGAAGTTCTTCGATAGTGGCTTTGCCGCAGTAACCCATACCGCTGCGAATACCGCCCACCATCTGGAAGATGATTTCCGACAGAGCGCCTTTGTAGGGGACTCTTCCTTCCACGCCTTCAGGTACGAACTTGGTGCTGTCTTCCTGGAAGTAACGGTCTTTGCTTCCCGCTTCCATAGCCGAAATACTGCCCATGCCTCTGTAAACCTTGAAACTTCTGCCCTGGAAAATTTCCAATGCGCCGGGACTTTCTTTGGCTCCGGCAAGGAGACTACCGACCATAACCGCGCTGGCTCCCGCTCCGATAGCTTTTACCATATCGCCCGAGAATTTGATACCGCCGTCGGCTATGATGCGTTTGCCGTGTTTGTCGGCTTCCTCTGCGCAATCCATAATGGCCGTTATCTGCGGTACGCCTATACCTGCGACTACTCGGGTGGTACAGATGGAGCCCGGTCCGATACCGACTTTTACCACGTCGGCTCCGCTTTCTATAAGCGCTTTGGTTGCGGCGGCGGTGGCTACGTTGCCTGCAATAATCGGTAAATCGGGGAAAGCGTCGCGGATCTTTCTGACGCTGTCAAGTATCATCTGATTATGTCCGTGTGCGGTGTCTATTGCGATGATATCTACCTTTGCGTCCACCAGGGCTTTAACCCTGTCCATACAGTTGGCGCCCACTCCGACGGCGGCTCCGGCAAGAAGTCTGCCGTTGCGGTCCTTTGCCGAATGGGGGTACTGAATGGATTTTTCGATATCTTTTATGGTGATAAGTCCTTTGAGGTTGAAATCTTTGTCTACTATAGGGAGCTTTTCGATACGGTGTTTTCCGAGAATGGCTTGCGCTTCTTTAAGAGTGGTGCCTACGGGGGCGGTTATGAGGTTTTCCTTGGTCATAACGTTGCCGATAGGCTGATTAAAATTGGTTTCGAAACGTAAGTCACGGTTAGTAAGGATACCGACGAGACGAGTGCCTTCGGTAATGGGTACGCCGCTGATTTTATATTTCCGCATAAGGTCGAGGGCGTCGGTTATCATATGGTGGGGAGAAAGGAAAAACGGGTCGGTTATTACGCCGTGTTCGCTTCTCTTTACTTTGTCAACCTGAATGGCTTGTTCCTCGATGGTTAAATTTTTGTGAATTATACCGAGTCCGCCTTCACGAGCCATGGCGATAGCCATTCCCGATTCGGTTACCGTATCCATAGCCGCGCTGAGAATAGGTATCTGAAGTTTAATACCGGGGGCGAGCGTTACGCTCAGATCCACTTGTTTAGGGGTGACGGTACTGTGCTGCGGTATGAGCAACACGTCGTCGAACGTAAGTCCTTCTTTAAGAATTTTTGCCATATATAAACCTCGCTTTAACGTAAAATTACAAAACCGTAAATAAGTATATTATTAGAATTATACCTTCTTAAGACAAGACGTGTCAAACGAATAAAAAAAATTTCGCTTTTATTTGTCGCTAAATGCAATAATAACAAATAATTCGCAACGGAAACGGCGGTAAAATGTCGGGTATGGGAAGAAGAATACTTATAACCGGCGGTAAAGGCGGCGTGGGTAAAACCACGGTCACGGCAAATTTGGGACTTACGTTGAACGCGAAAGGCGCTTCGGTGCTTTTGGTGGACGGGGATATAGGTCTGAACAATCTGGATGTGGTAATGCGCGCGGAGGAAAAAATCCTTTACGATATAGGAGACCTTGCCAGAGGGAAAGCGACTTTAAGCCAGTGCCTCGTGGATTTAGGGGACAAACTCAGGCTACTTCCATCTATGACGGCTTGTTCTGCTTTCGTGACTACGGAGATATTTCGGGAAATATGCCTGAAAGCCGCGGAAATTTTCGACTACGTCCTTATAGACAGTCCTGCAGGAGTGGAGGACAGTTTTTTGCGTGCGGCGAGCGGAGCGGATGAAAGCATAATAGTGGCTACGCCGCATCTTGCAAGCGTAAGAGACGGCTACAAGACGGGCAAAATATTGTCTTCACTCGGGTTTACCCGTCAAGGACTTATCATAAACCGCATAAGAGGAGATTTCGTAATGGATAAAACTATGTTGGACGCCAAAGAAATAGCCGGAGCGGTAAAACTTCCGCTTTACGGAGTGATCCCCGAGGACGACTCGGTCAACGTTTACGGTCTGATAGACGTTACCGACAAGAAGTCTCCTTCCGCATACAGCTACGGGCTTATCGCGGATTATCTCGGCGGCGGGGACAAAAAACTTTACGACTACCTCCACCCGTATAAGGGACTTATGGGATTTCTGAAACGGAAACTGAAATGAAAAAAAAGAACTTCTCCGAAATGGGTAGACTAAAGAAAATGCTCTTTAACGACTGTTTGAATATCCCTGAAGGGGCATTTCAGTTACTCAAAGAAGACGTTACGAAAATTCTGGCGTCTTATCTCGAACTCACAAACGATAAGGTGGAAATGGCAGTTTGCGAAAACGACGAGGGATTTATGACGGTTGCGATAAAAGCCGACGCGGTACGTTTCAAGGAGCTTAAATTTCTCGACTGAAAGAAAAAACCCGACCGAAGTCGGGTTTCTCAATATTAGTAAAAAACAAGTTATCTGTAGGCACGGAATTCATCCATAAAGTTAAAGGTGGCGAAGTAGTCTTTGACGGTTTCGGCGCGGCGTATAAGGTCGAAACTGCCGTCGGGGTGCAGTAAAACTTCGGCGCTTCTTAACTTACCGTTATAATTGTATCCCATCGAAAACCCGTGTGCGCCGGCGTCGTGAATAACCAAGATATCGCCGTCGTCGATTTTAGGCAAAGGTCTGTCCACGGCAAACTTGTCGCTGTTTTCGCAAAGGGAGCCCACCACGTCGTAAACGTGGTCGCAGGGAGCGTTTTCCTTACCGAGGACGGTAATATGGTGGTAGGCTCCGTAGATAGCGGGACGCATGAGGTTGGCGGCGCAGGCGTCCACCCCGATGTATTCCTTATGGGTGTGTTTTGCGTGAATAGCCGTGGTGACGAGCAGTCCGTAGGGCGCAAGCATATATCTTCCCAGTTCGGTAAATATCTTTATCCCTTCGATACCCTTGTCGAGCAGGGTTTCCCTGTAGGCTTTTTCCACTCCGTCGGCGATGACGAAAATGTCGTTTTTCGGCTGGTCGGGACGGTAAGGCACTCCTATACCGCCGCTTAGATTGACGAATACGAATTTCGCTCCCGTTTCTTCGGTAAGCTCGGCAACGGTTCGGAAAAGGATTTTGGCTAGCTCCGGATAATACTCGTTTCCGAGGGTGTTGCTGGCAAGGAAAGAGTGGATACCGAATTCCTTGACGCCTTCGTCCAAAAGTCTTTTTACCGCTTCGGTCATCTGCGGACGGGTCAGACCGTATTTTGCGTCGGCGGGATTGCCCATTATACGGGTGCCTATCTTGAAATCTCCGCCGGGGTTGTAACGCAGACAGATTTTTTGGGGGATCCCTGCGTGCTTTTTCAGAAAATCTATGTGCGTGATGTCGTCGAGGTTGATTATCGCATTCAGGCGGCGGGCGAGGACGTATTCTTCGGCGGCGGTTTCGTTACTGGAGAACATAATTTCGTCGCCGCTGAAACCGCAGGCTTCCGCCATAAGCAATTCCGTATAGCTGGAGCAGTCCACTCCGCAGCCTTCTTTTTTCAGAAGTTTCAGAATGGCGGGGTTGGGGGTGGCTTTCACGGCGAAGTATTCCTTGAAACCTTTGTTCCAGGAAAAGGCTTTGAAAAGTTCCCGAGCGTTGTCGACGATTCCTTTTTCGTCGTAAATATGAAAAGGAGTAGGGATTTTTGCGATGATTTCTTCGGCTTTTTCTTTGGTTAAGAAGGGTTGTTTCATATAAATTTTTCCTTAAAAAATATTTTTTCGTCGCGTTTAGCGACTATGGATATTATAAGTGCGAAACCGCATTTAAGTCAAGCGACAAAAGAAAAAAGCGCGGGACGATTCGGCAAAAAGACTATCTCGATTGACAACGGAATATAATTATGTTAATATCTTTGATATTGAGGGAGTAGTTGCCGTTTCCTTAGTATAAGGAAATGTGATAAGTCAACATCACTGGTTACCTCAAAGTAATCTGGCTTATCGTAATTAACAAGACTCAATGCATTTTTTCGGTGCATTGGGTTTTTATTATATAAGAACAATTTTATCGGAGGTTCTGAAAATGGAAAAGAACTGGTTTGCGTCCACGGTGGACGAGGCTTATTCCGCATCCGCCACGTCTTCTGCGGGGTTGAGCTCCGCCGAAGCCGAAAAAAGGCTTGCCGAATACGGTCCCAACGAACTTAAAGGCGAAAAGAAGAAGAGCCTGTTCGTCAGATTTTTCGAACAGTTCAAGGACGTTATGGTAATAGTGCTTCTCTGTGCTGCGGCGGTTACGGCGATTATCGCCATAGTGGAGAAAAGCTACGACGAATTCATAGACGTAGGGATTATCCTTGCCATCGTCATCATAAATGCGGTAATCGGCGTGGTTCAGGAAAGCAAAGCCGAACAGGCGCTGGAAGCGTTGAAGAATATGTCCAAGCCCTATGCGAAAGTCCGCAGAGGTGGCGAAATACTCAAAGTAGAAAGCGCAAAACTCGTTCCGGGGGATATAGTTATATTGGAAGCGGGCGACGTGGTGCCTGCAGACTTAAGACTTACCGAAAGCCGTTCGCTGAAGATAGAGGAATCGGCTTTGACGGGCGAATCGGTCCCGAGCGAAAAGGAAGCTACTTTCGTTTGCGCTCCCGACGCAGGGATAGGCGACCGTCACAATATGGCTTTTTCCACGTCGGTGGTTACCTACGGCAGAGGCGAAGGCATAGTGGTAGGCACGGGTATGAATACCGAAATGGGTAAAATCGCCGATATGCTTGCCGAAAGCGGAGACGAACTGACGCCCATTCAGAAAAAACTCAATAAAACCGGTAAATTTATTTCCATAGCGGTCATTGCGATAGCTGTGGTTATTTTCGTGGTCAGCGTGTTAAGCACAATTCATATCGGAGTTACGGTGGACACCGTTATCGATGCGTTTATGACGGCTGTAGCCATAGCGGTGGCGGCGATTCCCGAAGGGTTGACGGCGGTCATCACCATTATTATGGCAATCGGCGTGCAGAGAATGAGTAAACGCAACGCTATCATAAAGAAATTGCCTGCGGTGGAGACGTTGGGGTCCACGGAAATAATCTGTTCGGACAAGACGGGAACCCTTACCCTTAACCGTATGACGGTCAAAAAGATATTTTCTTACGGGAAGGAAGCCGAAAACGAACTTCTCAAATGTATGACTCTCTGTAACGATACGGTGGTAAAGACCGACGAGAAAGGGGAAACCGTGCTTATGGGGGATCCGACGGAAACGGCGCTTGTGGCGTATTACAATCTGCAGGGCGACGCAAAACTCCTTGCTAAAGAAAATCCCCGCGTGGACGAAGTTCCTTTCGACAGCGACCGTAAACTTATGACCACCGTCAACGAAACGTCTTCAGGACGGGTGGTTTATACCAAGGGCGCGCCCGATATGCTCATCGAAAGATGTACTTCCGTTTACGAAAACGGCAAAGTACGGGCGTTGAATGAAGAGGATAAAAAGGATATAGCGAAACAAAACTCCCTTTTTGCGTCCGACGCCTTAAGAGTTTTGGCTTACGCATTCAAAGCAGACGACGGGACGGAATACGAACAGGGATTGACTTTCCTCGGTTTAAGCGGAATGATAGATCCGCCGAGAGAGGAAGTAAAAGACGCGGTGGCGGTTTGCCGCAAGGCGGGTATAGTGCCGATTATGATAACGGGCGACCACAGAGATACCGCTTACGCGATAGCCAAGGAACTCGATATCTGTAAGTCCGACGACGAAGTTATAACGGGAGCCGAACTTTCCAAAATGGACGACGAACGCCTTGCCTCCGAAGTGGAAAGGTATCACGTTTACGCAAGGGTAAGTCCCGAACACAAAGTCCGTATAGTCAAAGCCTGGAAGTCCAAAGGAAAAACCGTAGCTATGACGGGCGACGGAGTCAACGACGCTCCGAGCATAAAGGCAGCCGACATCGGAGTCGGTATGGGTATAACGGGAACGGACGTTACCAAGGGGGCGGCGGATATGGTGCTTGCCGACGACAACTTCGCCACCATCGTTTCCGCAGTCAGGGAAGGCAGAAAAATATTCGACAATATGCAGAAAACCATTCAATTTTTGTTGAGTGCGAACATCTGCGAAGTGTTGAGTCTTTTCATCGCAACCATTGTTTTCTCGATAACGGGAGAGAGCGTGGCGTTCCTTTTACCGATACAGATATTGTGGGTCAACCTGGTTACCGACAGTCTGCCGGCTTTAGCGTTGGGAATGGAAGAGGGCAGCGACGACATTATGAACAATCCGCCGAGGAAATCCGGCGATAACCTGTTTGCCGGACATCTGGGACTCAATATAGTTTATCAGGGCGTTTTGCAGACGGTAATAATCCTTTCCGTTTTCTTCGGAGCCCATTACGGTCCGTGGGGACACGAAGTGGCGTCCTCGATGGCGTTTATAACCCTTTGTCTTATTCAGCTTTTCCATTGCTTCAACGCAAAGAGCCTCAACGGAACCGTATTCCATAAGGATTTGTTCAAGAACCGCTTTATGTCGATAGCTTTCGGAATAGGCGTGGTACTGACGTTACTGGTCGCTTTGGTGCCGGGCGTAAACGACGTGTTCAGCGTGGTACACCTCAACTGGCAACAGTGGTTGGTTTCCGTACTTGCGGCGTTCGCCATCATTCCTTTGGTGGAACTTGCCAAAGTTTTCGTAAGGAAATTCTACGCCAAGAGATCGGCTTGACGGCAACTTGCTTAATCTGTACCAAACCGTCCCTTTTCGGGGCGGTTTATTTTATGCCGCTTTTATTCAAAATCCGAAATTTCGTTATTGAAAAAGCTTTTTCGAAGTGGTATAGTTAATATTATGAAAAAATTCCTCGTTATTTTGGCGACGATATTGCTTTCCGCCACGCTTTGTTTGGGAGCGTTGGTTTCCTGCAGCGGAAAAAAGGGAAAACAATATACCACCACCGCTTATTTCGGCACGCAGACGGTTATGGCGATTTTCGACGATTTTATCCGAAACGAAGATACCGAAAAGGCGGAAAAAGTATGGCAGGAAGTGAAGGCGGTTTTCGCTTCGGTGGAAAGTTCGGTGGGGAGGGAAAATTCCGTTTTAGCCGACTTCAACGCACTCGAAGCGGGCGAGACTATGGAAACAGACGTTCATTTCTATAATCTTTTGAAACTGTCTGCAAAAATTTACGACCAAACCGACGGAGCTTTCAATCCCGCCGTGGCGCCTTTAGTCGAACTTTGGGGATTTTTGCCTTCCGATATGCCTTTTGCAAGAAAGGACGGAGAACTTCCTTCGCAGGAATATATCGATAAATTTCTGCCTCTTACCGATTTTTCCGAGATAGAATTCAGCGAAGAGGACGGAAAATACTATGTGACGAAACCGCTTGCGTCGGTTACTATAGAAGGCAAAACTTATACTTCGGAACTGGATTTTTCGGGGATAGGAAAGGGATATGCGGCAGGGCTCGCCGCAGAGGTTATGAAGGAAGCCGGTTACGTTTACGGCTACGTTTCGGCAGGCAGCAGCAGTCTGGTCCTGTTAAAAAACAATTCCGACGACTACGGAAGCGGAGAGAACTGGTACGTCGATCTCGTTCATCCGACAAGACAGGATATTTACGCTCGTCTGGAAAAAAATTCCGTTTCGGTTTCCACAAGCGGCGATTACGAAAACAATTTCCTTTACGAAGGCAAAACTTATTCGCATATCATAGACGGTAAAAGCGGAAAACCTTTCGACAACGATATGCGTTGCGTGACGGTGGTGTGCGACGACCCGGCTTCAGGCGACGCTTATTCCACGGCGTTCTGCGTTATGGGAGAGGAAAAAACTCTCGAATTTTTGAAAAATCACCCCGAATTGGAAGCGATTTTCGTAACGGGCAAGGATGTTTTACAAGTTTACAACGGAGTCGGGGCGGTCATTACGGCTTCCGATATAACGGAAAAATGAGCCTTAAAAAAATCAGCGAAGAAAAACAGAATAAGTTTTTCCGAAAAAAAGATTTAATCATTTATATCCTCGTGGCGGTTGTGATCGCGGCGGTTTTTTTAGCGGTGTTTTTTTCCGAGGACAATGACGCTCCCGAAGGCATAAGAATTATTTACGCCGACGAAGTAATATTTACCATGACCATAGGCGAGGAAGGTACGATACTTTCCGACGTCGTCACTCGGGAAAAGACCTATTTCGGGTACCGCATCACGGTTGCTACGGAATACGGAAGCAACGTCTTCGACGTGAACGTCAAAGAAAAAACGGTTTCGGTGGAGAGCGCCGATTGCGAGGGCGGAGACTGTAGGCATATGAAAATCTCGAAAAAGTCCGATTCCATAGTCTGTTTACCGCATTTGTTGCGAGTGGAGTGTACCGACGGAGTAAACAGACCCGTGAGCGGTTAAAAAAAGTCCGACGGTTTTTCGTCGGACTTTAATTTTATTAACTTTTTTTGATAAAAATTTTCAGACGGCGGCTTTTTCGGAAGTCGGTTCCTTTTCCGAAGGGGATTTTTTTACCGTGTGGATTTTAATTACTTTCTGAGGACAACGGGATACGCAGGTAAGGCAGCCCGAGCATTTTTTGTAATCGATTTTCGGCAGGAAGTTATCCATGGTTATGGCTTTTTCGGGACATACTCTGGAGCAAAGACCGCACCCTATGCACCCTGCCGAACAGAACGAAGTCACTTGTTTTCCCCGACAATGGGTAGAACACGCCACGAATACGGGCGACGAGGCGGGGATTCGTTCTATGACGTGTTTGGGACAGTTCAGAATACACGCTCCGCAGGAAATGCAGAGGGTTTTATCGACTTCGGCTATGCCGTCGGAATTTACTTTTATGGCGTTTACGGGACAGTTTTTTTCGCAGGTTCCGCCACCGATACAGCTTGTCTGACAAATTTTCTGTCCGCCGTGATAGACCATACGGTTAAGACACCCTTCGTTCCCGACGTAAGAGTATTTGTCGAGGGCACGGTTTCCGCCGTTGCAACGCACCACGGCGACGGTTTTTTCCTCCGCTTCGAAGGGAGTGCCGTTGATTTGGCAAATTATTTTTTTTGCTTCGTCGGAAGTGACTTTGCAGTCGGAGAGCTTGGCTTTTCCTTCGGCGAGGGCTTTGGCGAAACCTTCGCAACCGCTGTGTCCGCAACCGCCGCAGTTGGCTCCTGCGAGGTTGGAAAGGATATTGAGGACCTTTTCGTCTTCGGTTATGTGACAAAGTTTCGTGACTATAAGTATGGCTATTCCGAGCAGGATAGCAATGCCTGCGATTATTCCGAGGACCAGTCCGACTTTATTCCATTGTACGGCGTTAATAAGCGTGATCATACCGTCCTCCTATCCTATAAGATTGAATACATAAAATCCCATCGCCATAAAACAAGCGGTGACCATCGTTACCGGGAAACCCTTAAGAGATTTCGGCGTGTCCAGAAAATCCACTTTTTCCCGCAGTCCGCTGAGTAAAACTATCGCTACCGTAAAGCCCACTCCTGCAAAAAATCCGTATAAAACCGCCGTACCGAGGTTGACCGAAGTTATACCGAGCTGATCCATCATAAGGGAAGTGTCGATGACGGTTTCGGCAACGCCCAAGACCGCACAGTTGGTGGTAATGAGCGGAAGATAAATTCCCATAGCGTTATAAAGCGGAGGGGAAAACTTCTTGATAACTTTTTCTATCATCTGCACCAACGCGGCGATTACGAAAATAAATACGATAATTTCCATATACTCCAGTTCCAGCGGAGTCAGGATATAAACGTATATAGGGTAAGTTATCAGACAGGTGACGGTCATAACGAGGGTGACGGCAACGCCCATACCGAGGGCGCCCGAGGTGGTTTTGGAAACGCCGAGGAAAGGACATATACCTAAAAACTGCACCACGACGAAATTGCTTACGAATACTGCGGAAATGACTATCATCATAAAGGTGCCCATATCAACCCTCCTTTACCTTTTCGGACGCGGGAAGAACGTCGAATTCCGCAAGGAACGTTTTGCGGTGTTGTTTTCTTTCGAAATAGGAATAAACAGCGTTAAACAAAGCTATGAATATGCCGTAAACGAAGAAGGCTCCCGCCTGCGAAGTGAAAAAAGCTATTTTGAAATCCCAAAGGGCAAGTCCGAAGAAACTTCCCGAACCGAGTATTTCTCTGACGGTACCCATCAAGGTCAGGGCGACGGTAAACCCGAGTCCCGTGAACAGTCCGTCGAGGGCGGAACTTAAAACGTCGTTTTTGGAAGCGAAACTTTCCGCTCTGCCTAAAATTATACAGTTAACCACTATAAGCGGTAAAAACACACCGAGGGAGGAATACAAATCCGGTATAAATTTTTCCATTACCATACGGACTATTGTCACGAAGGTTGCGATGATAAGCACGAAAGCGGGGATACGCACCGAGTTCGGGATAACCTTCCGAAGAAGGGAGATAAGGACGTTCGAACAAATAAGGATAAAGGTTACCGCAAGACCCATACCTACTCCGTTGAAAGCCGAGGTGGTGAGAGCGAGAGTCGGACAGGTACCGAGTACCAGGCGGAAAGTAGGGTTATTTGTCAAAAGCCCGTCGGAAGCTATTTTGCGAAATTTTTGCGTGTTCACAGCAACCCTCCGTTATTTCTTATCATATAAAGAGCCGCATTCACGGCGTTGTTGACGGCGACGGAAGTTTTCGTCGCGCCGCTTTTTATATTTGTTATCGTATCGGAGGAAGTTTCCACCGAAAAGTAGTTGTCGTTTAGGACGTTGCTGGACGCGTAAATTTCAAAAAACGACGCCTTGAAATCTCCCATTAAAGTCTGTTTCGTGTTTTCGGCGACGGCTGTTTTCCCGAGTCCGACAAAAGAACCGTCGGCGTATTCGGCTACCAGCCAAAGCGTCACCGTACCGTTCTTGTAACCGTTTATTCCCGTACTTTTTATGAGATAATTCCCGTCTTCCAGTAAATAAACGTTCTGCACCGAGCCGTATTCGTTTTCCTTGAGGTTGTCGGGGAGGTTTATTTCGGTATAGGAGGTTTTCTGTCCGTAGATACCCTCTATGGCTGCAAGAATGCGGTCCTCTTCGCTGATTGCGAGAAGGTCGTTGAGGATAGCCAGGAGACCGCCCGCAACCAATGCTATGCAGACCAGAACAATCAAAGCGGCGAAAGTTTTGCTTTTGAGAAATTGTTTGACCGTCATTTTGCCTCCTTTTTCGCCGCACGGGCTTTCAGCTTTTCTTTAATAGAAGGCGCGCCGAATATTACGGGGCGGAAGATACGGTTGAAGATGGGAACGGTCAGGTTCATAAGAAGTATAACGAAACTGACAACCTCGATTTTCGTAGCGTGACGTAAGACCGCCACCAGAATACCGAGGCAGGCGTAATAGACGTATTTTGCCACTCTCGAGGAAGGACTCGTGACGTAGTCCGTCGCCATAAACACCGCTCCGAGGAATATTCCGCCCGAAAGGATAGAAGGCAGGAAATAAGCGAAATCGGCTTTATTGAGAAAAACCGTGGTAAACGCCGTGCAAAGCAGGATTATAAGAGGGTATTCCCAGCGGATTACTTTCCGTATTCCGAGATAGATCCAACCTATGAGAAGGGCGAGCTTACAGGTTTCGCCGATACAACCTTGAAGTCCCGTGCCGAGAAAAAGGTCGAGGTTTGTCAGCCCCATAGCGGACACGCCCTCGGAAAGAACCGAAGTAAGCACGGTGGCTCCCGCTTTTATCGAACCTTCCACGGGTCCGAACACGGCGTCTGCCCACCCCGAGATCATCACCGCCTGAAAGGCGATAAAGGCGAACACTCTGCCGCAGACGGCGGGATTGACGATATTTTTACCCGTTCCGCCGAACAGCATTTTGACTACGGCTACGGCAAATACCGCCGACAGAAGAGGGACGTACCACGGCACCGTCGAAGAAAGCGACAGTCCTAAAAGAAGTCCGGTTATCACCGAGGTAAAATCGAAATTCCTGACAAAGTCGGCAGGCTTTTTCTTCAGGCAGAGGGAATAGACAAATTCGGTTGCGACGGAACTTGCCACGCTTATAATAAGCACCACCGCCGCTTTGTAACCGAAAAAGACTATCCCCGCAATTACCGCAGGAATAAGGGCGATGATCACGTCCAGCATAATATTCTTGGTGGTACGCCTTTTGCGTACGTGGGGAGTATCGGAAATAATTACGTTCATGTTTACCCCTTCGAAGCTAATTTTTGTTTGCAGAGAGTGATACTCTGGACTATGGCTCTGCGGGCGGGACACACGTAGGAACAACAGCCGCAGCTTATACAGTTATCCACGCCGCCGACCTCGCGGGCTTTTTGATAATCTCTTGCTTGCGTGTAGAAGTCTATCATCATAGGAAGCAGGTGCATAGGACAAACTTCGGCACAGGCGCCGCAGTTTATGCAAGGCGAAGGGTTACGGGAGTCGGTTTCGGAACTGTCGAGAGCAAGGATCCCGGAATCGGTCTTTCCGGAGTACAAATCCGTACTTATCATACACGGTCCCATCATCGGACCGCCCGAAACGAGCATCGCCGTCGTGTCTCGTAATCCGCCGCAATGAGTGATTATGTCGTCGAAACGGGTGCCGTTTTTTACCAACAGATTAGCCGGGTGGACTATCGCTTTTCCGCTCACGGTCATAACTCTTTCAAAGAGCGGTTTATCGAGTTCCACCGCTTCGTAAACGGCGTAAGCAGTGGCTATGTTGTTGACTACGCACCCGACGTCGGACGGGAGCTTTCCTACGGGGACTTTTCTGCCCGTGCAACTGTATATTAAATGTTTTTCCGAACCCATAGGGTAGGCTTTCCGTAAAACCACTATTTCGAAATCCTCGTAGGAAGCGAATTTTTCGATACAGTCGGGCTTGTTTTTTTCGATACCGACGACGATTTTCGTAACGCCGAGAGCTTTCGCTATCAAGCGTATCCCTTGCGCCACTTCGTCGGTTTTTTCCACCATAAGACGGTAGTCGCAGGTAAGATAAGGTTCGCATTCGGCCCCGTTGATGACCAAAGTGTCGGGAGTTTGCTTCGGAGCAAGTTTTACCGCGGTGGGGAATCCCGCTCCGCCCATACCTACGATACCCGCTTCCCTGATACGGGCGATAACGGTTTCTTTGTTTCTGTCGGGCAGAGGATCGAGGGGACGATACATATAATTGCCGTCGTTGCGGATGAGGATATAATCTTTTATAGCGCCGTTGGCGACGGGTCTTTTTTCGAAACCTTCCACCGTACCGCTTACGGAGGAATACACGTTGGCGCTGACGACGCCGTCGGCTTGTGCAATGAGCTGTCCCTGATAGACGAAATCGCCTTCCTTTACCACGGGGACGGCGGGTTTTCCGATATGCTGCCCCAAACTTATCGATATTATTTCGGGAGCGGGCATAACTTCTATAGGTATGTCCTTAGCCAGAAATTTCATATCGTGAAGTCTAATGCCTCTGGACAGAAATTTACCTTTCCGAATTTTCAAAATTACCTCCATTAACCGCTTTTTTTTCATTTAGAAACGTTGAATAAACGTTTAACGGGATTTTATGAACGAGCAAATAAACCAGACAACCTACGAAGAATCCGCTTATCACGCCTAAAAGCAACAGATAGGGGAGGTAGATTGCCGCAGCAAAACTTCCGCTAATTAAGCAGAAAACGACATTTTGCACTGCGTTGTGCATAACCGCCATAGCCACGCTTACGGCAGTAAGGCTGATTTTCGGGATTAAAGAGAGCAACAAAGCGCCGACAAGAACGGCAAATAATCCCGCAGGCAGAGAAAATACCGTGGCAAAAAGATTGCCTACGATAAGGTTTCCGAGGAAAATTCTGGCAATAAGCAGAACAGCCGCCTCTGCCGGTGAAAGTACCACCATACAAAACAGAGTAAATACGTT
>CALVNL010000007.1 GCA_944349655.1 uncultured Clostridia bacterium | reverse complement strand
CTATCCGTGAAGGCGGAAGAACCGTAGGAAGCGGCGTTGTGTCTGCCATTATCGAATAATCCACCTTAAGGAATATACAATAAAAGAGCACAGCAACAGCTGTGCTTTTTTGTTGCGCCTCATTTCGCAAGAAAAATCAGCTTGAGTAAAAAAAATTATTTATTGATTATAATTTGAGGGAATATAAAAAGTAATTGATCAACAAGGTAAATTTTATCAACTTTGATTTAGTTAAGTATCGAGTTAAAAAATTCTTCTGCCTAACAGATAATCAGCGCTAACGTCATAGATGTCGCACAATTCTTTAAGTTGTTCGTAAGAACATTCATAGATACCTTTTTCAAATCGTTGGTATATAGGCTGGGCAACGTGTAATTTAGCGGCTACTTCTCTTTGTGACCACCCCAAACCCAGTCTACATTCTTTCAACCGCTGCCCGACTTCTTCTTTTAACATCTTATTATTATCTCCAAAAAAAACCTTGACATTACAATACACTAACTGTATAATAAAATTAAATAAGATACAGAAACTGTATCAGTATAATGTATAATAACGACAAAGGAATAGATAATTAAGGAAAAAAAATGGAAACATATGCTCTTATTTTAGTTGCAATAGGCATAGTGGCTTTAATAATTGGAGTAGCACGATATTTAATAGTAAAGGAAAAAGCTAGTCTTGGTAAAGCTATATTTATTGCTATCATTTTTGTAGTAGTTGGATTAGGTTTTTGCGGAATACGTTTATTTTAATTATTTGGGCAATTTTGAAAATATTATATTAAAAATCAAGGAATAATGATGGTAAATAAATATCAGACGGTACAACATAAATATCTTGTTTGCGAATTTTGTGGAAGAGCCGACGTCACGTCAAGAGTGATTGAATCAGACGGCAAGCCAGTAGTAATATGCGCTTCGTGTATGCTAAGACGGAGTAAAAAAGCGTTAGCAAACGATGATAAAATAAAAACATTAAAGAAAAAAGAAATATATTCGATAATTATAGGGATGATTATAGGTGCTGTTCTAGGTATTATAGCAACGGTTGCATATGTCAAAACCGAAGGATATATGTTGGTATATGCTATTTTAATTCCTATATGGATAACTTTTGGTTGCGGTTCTTTTATTTCATCGGCAAAAAGAATAAAGAATGAGCATAAGTCAGGAGATTTGATCGGTACGATTATAAACATCATAGCCAGTATAATTTTATCGCCGATAGCTACTCCGAAAAGGATAATAAAGCTTAAGAAAGAAATCAAGGAAATTGAAGATACACAACTTGAATTGCAACGCAATATGCGGAAATTAATAAAAATCAAGGAAAGACTGGGGAAGTAAATACAGAATAATTTTCAATATAAAAGGAGAGAGATAATATGGGTTTTTACGATAGGCTATGCGGAAATTGTCGATTTTGCACATATAATTGGAGCGAGAAAGAATATTATTGTTCATGGTATTGTAAGGTGGTTGAACCGCACGATGCTGTGGGTTGTAGAGTTTTTTCATTAAGGTAGGTGGTTAATATGGGAAGATTTGATGTTTTTGACTCGCAATATAAAGAATGTCCGACTTGTCACGGTTCGGGGGAAATCATTTCGGTTAAAGAGTGTTCGTATTGTAAGGGTGCAGGCTGTGACCATTGTAACTGGAAAGGAGAAGAAATTGGAAGAGTTCCTTGCTATAAGTGTCACGGAGACGGCTATATTAAAAGGTAAAACGGCTATGAATTATAAATTATCGAGATATAATTATCAAAGGAAATTAAAAAACGGAAAGACTTTAATTTTTAACGGAGCCTCTAATGCGTGTATTGTTTTAGAAAAACAAAAAATGCAAGAGTTCAATAATTTAGAAGAGAGGACAGATTTTTCCGAAATGTTAATCGAGCAAGGATTTTGGGTTTCGGCTGAAGAATGTGAAGAATTTCGTTTTCACGCATATAAACAAAGCAATTTATTTCAGGATACGAAAGCTAGAAATATCGTAATTGCACCTACAATGAAATGCAATGCCCGGTGTTATTACTGTTATGAACAAGGCAGAGAAATACCCACTATGACTAAAGAGATTGCCGATCAAACTGTTAATTTCTTGGTTGATTTTGCTAAAAATTCTGAAAGCGTCAATATATCATGGTTCGGGGGAGAACCGCTTTTGGCTATTGATACGATAGATTACATAATGAAAAATGTCGGTAAAAAGCTACCCGAAAATGTTGTTCTCAGTTCAAGTATTACAACAAACGGTTCTTTATTAAACGATAGCGTCATTGATCTAATGAAAAATTCATGGAATATGAAATACGTTCAGATTACATTGGACGGTTGTAAAGAATATTATGAAAAGGTAAAAGATTATAAAAATAAAGAGGACAATTTTTCAAATATTATAGAGAGCATAAAAAATTTAATAAAAAACGATTTTTATGTGGTAGTGCGATTAAATATAGCAAAAGACAATACATGGGACTTGATAAAGTTAATAGAGTTTATCAAAAAAGAAATAGGGACTCCGGAAAATTTTGATTTCGTCGCAATGTCAATATTTGATTTCGGAAACGGTAACGATAATAGAATTTTAACAGCTAAAGAAATTAATAGATATTGTGCTCCTATTTTCAGAAAAATGTTTCAAGAAGGGTATTGGCGAGACGGATTACAGTCTGTTTTGCGTAGCAGAGCATTGCCGTGTGCGGCGTTAAGGTCGAATTCTTTTTGCATAGATCCATATGGGTATCTTTATAAATGCCAGCATTATTTAACTGATAAAAAATCAAATGTGGGCAATGTTTTTGACGGCGTAATATACAATAAGGAGTTTTGTAGGTGGTGTTCTGCCAAAATGCCCTCAAAATGCAATAAATGCAAGTATTTACCCATTTGTCAAGGCGGTTGTAAACAAATGGGAAACCCATGCACGATAATAAAATACATTATGCCAGCATTATTGGAAATGTTATATCTACAAAATGGAGGTGAAAAAAATGGAAGTATTGTTGAAAGCAAACAGTAATTGGCGAAATTTGGCGGTAAGGCAAAATATTACAATGTGCACAATAGTCCATGCGGCAACTTGTTGTTGGGAAACGTATTGTCCCAGTGATAATAGTTGTCCGACAATGTGTCTAACGTCTACTTAAAAATTTTTTTATTAAAAAAGACCTTTTCATAAGGTCTTTTTAATTTGAAATACTGATTATTCGTCACTATTTTCATCATCATCGTAAATAATTTCGTAGTTTATGCCCGAAATAACGGCGGCTCGGACGGCGTTTTCCACGGCTTCGACCGCGGCGGTCTGCAAAAGCACGAGGTTAAGCACCGGCACCTTTCCCGTAGCCATACAGAAAAGGGTGTCTCCGTCGTAATCGGTATGCACGGGAGAAATGCTTTTCGCCAGTCCGTTGTGGGCGACGGAAGCGATTTTGTTGGCTTGAAGTTTGTCTAATTTTGCATTGGTAAGAATACATCCTATAGTGGTATTCCCGAATAAAAGCGTGCCGAAACGGTTGTTGAGAAGGCAGTCCGACGTGTTTATGAACTTTCCGTCCTTTCCTTTCGCTCCGGCAAGGATTTTTCCGTCTTTATCGATGACGTCGCCTAAAGCGTTAACGCAGATTATCGCAGTGACGGTAACGCCCGCGACTTTAACGGTGTAAGCGCCGAGTCCGCTCTTACAGGCGTTTTTAATCCCTCGTATCTTCCCCACGGTGGCGCCTTTGCCTACGCCGACTTGTCCGAAAAGGGGATTTTCCGAAGCGTTAAGACAGGCTTCGTATCCGCTTCCGGAATCGGGAATGTGGTAATCTTTGTCGTTTAAGTCGTAAATAACTGCTCCGCTTACGATAGGAACGACTTTATTTCCCATTTTGTGTCCGCAGCCCTTATCTTTAAGATAACGCATAACTCCGTCGCAGGAGGAAAGACCGTAAGCCGAACCGCCGCTCAGAACTACGGCGTTGATTTTCTGTACGGCTTTATCGGGGCGTAAAAGGTCGGTTTCCCTTGTCCCCGGGGCGCCGCCTCTCACGTCGGCGCCGGCAACGACGCCCTTTTCGGACAGAATAACGGTAACTCCCGTGTATTCGTCCTGAGAGTGTCCGATTTTTATACCTTTGGGAATAATAATTTCCATTTGTCCTCCGTATTTCAAGTAAAGTCAGTAGCGTAAATGCACCGTAACTATGTTATTTATATAATAATACTAAAACAATATATAGTCAAACGTCGTTTGCTTTGACTTCGACTTCTATTTCCAAAGCAATATCTTTTATATCCATATTCAGGGCTTTGTTTCCGAATTTAGAGTAAAAACCTTCGTAAAAAGAGAAAATATCCACGTCGTAAGATTGCATTTCGGTGTAAAACGAAAGTATGTTATCGGCTATGGATTTTTCCGCACGGGCTATTTCCGCTTCGGTAAGACTGGTGCGGTCGATATATTTGTCTTCGCCCGAGTAATCGATTATTTCTTTCAAAAGCGTACTTATTTCTATTCTTATTTTGACCGTTTTTGTGTCTAAATCGTATTTATAGTAATGCTGTTTGTCTATGATATACATAACGATTTTTTCGTTATTGTCTCCGATCGTCTCCACGTTACCTTTGGACACCTTGTTCATAACGTAGTTGATGGCTTCGGTGCCTTCACTACCGTATTCCGCAACGAAATCGTTTTCCTTGAAAATCATTACCGAATTGATATCGAACAAAATCTGTTTATCCGTTGAAGACTGGTCACCTCCTGCGGAAACGTCGGGATTGGTGGGTTCGGTTTTAATAAGGGGAAGCCAGTTGGCTTGTCCTAACTGATGATAATCCACCACGAATCGTTGCAATGTTTTGTTGGCCACGTTATTGTAATCTCCGTACATTCCCACAAGTCGTTGGACGTAAAAAGAAGCGTTGCCGCCGAAACCCGTGTTTGATTTCAACAGTTCCTCGGCCTTTCCTTCGGTTACGAACACGAAAGCGTTTTCGCTGAGATAGGAATTGGTGATGAGATAATTCAATACCGAATAAAAATATTGGCTTTTTGCTACGTTTTCTCCTATAAGGACCACGTTACAGTGGGTGAGCGCCACGGTTTTTCCCGATTTTTCGCTTATATAGGTCATTGCGCCCGAAATGGTTTCGTGTCGGCTGGTGACGACTTTTGCGCCGATACCCTGTTGTTGAGCGGCGGGAGACGGGTTCAGAATCTGAGCCGAAACGTTGAGTTCGCCTTCTTCCGTAAGGTCCACGCCGAAACCTACCACCATGGCTCTGTCAACCAAAGGTTCTCCCGGCAGTAGTCCTCCGAAAGACAGAAAAGCGACTATTCCGATAAGAGTTATTATCCATTTAAGCGGGCGTTTCAAGGGTTACTCCTTTGCGGTTTTTTGCCGCATAAAGTATTAAAAGAATGATAGGAACGGCTATTTCTATACCGATTACTATAAAGCGGACGGGACTTGTGGAAAGACGCATGGCTTCCTTGAAACCGCGGAAAAGGAAGATAAGAAGTCCTCCTATCACTACACATAAGGAGCCTAATCCGAAAGTCTTTTTAATGTTAAAGTATTTCAGTATTTCCGCCATAGCGGCGAATTTCAGCGCGACGTTACAGATAGAAGTAGTAAGCCACAGCATTGCGCTCGGCCAGTCGAGGGAGCCTATTTCGCTTACCACGGTATTGAAGGACGCCAGGCGGGCGAAAGCGTCGTTGACGAGGAAGGTCGCTCTGCCGTAACTTGCTATCAGTATCATATAACAACCGCATACCGCTATGACGGCAAGCACCGAAGCGATCACTATACGGGCGTTTTTACCTTTTTCTATCTTGAAAAACAGCAGAGGGGAGAAGTCGAAAGTGTATATTATATATTTATTGAGTCCGCCGAACAATTCGCTCGGTCCGTCGGCAAAAAGGGGACCGAGGTATTCGGGTTGCAGTCTGGCTTTTCCGAAAAGTATTCCGAAAAGAAAGATAAGCGGAATAAACCATATCGAAAGTTCGAAGATCCTGCCGATAGTCTTGACGCCTTTCAGCGCAAGGTAAAATATGACCACCATTATCGCACAGATAATGGGGAAGGAAGAAATGTTATAGAAAAGATAATCGCAAACATAGGTCTGAATTTCGGTAATGAAAACCAAACTTTTTACGCACATTACGAAAATAAGGGGCGCGGCGATCAGTCGTTGAACGTTGGTACCGTAAAGGGAACCTATTCCTTCCATTCCGCCTTTGGAAACGATAAAAAGCACCAGTCCCATCTGCAGAAATTCCACCGTGGTTATAATAGCTATTCCGATATAGCTGTCCGGACCGCAGGCTTCGTAGAGCATCGAAGGAAGCATTGCCATTTTGAAGACAAGCGGCACGAAAAAAACTATTATGGCAAGTTGGGTTTTGGTCAGATAATTCATTTTTACCTCGGTAAATTATTTATAATTCTGCGTTTATTTTTAAGCTGCATCGAAGGCGTACGGAATTTTTTATCGGTAAAATTCGGCATAAGGAGAGTTTCGCGCAGTTTTTCGTTTTCTATAGGGGCAAACGGGGCGAGATAGGGCACGTCGTAAGTTTCCATACAGGAAAGATAAACCAGAATAACCAGTACGGACGCGAGCAAACCGAACATACCGAACAGCCCGCCCACTACCACAAGACACATTCTCAGCACGCTTAAAACGCCCACTTCGTCGGGAACGGCGTAGATACCTATTCCGCTCATTGCTACCGTAAGCACGGTCAGACTGGATAAAAGTCCCGCCTGTACCGCAGTATCGCCCAGAACTATGGCTCCCACCACTCCGAGAGCCATTCCGATATGACGGGGCATTCGGATACTCGCCTCGCTCAGTATCTCGAACAAAAGCAAAGCGATAAGCATTTCCAGCGTGGGAGAGAAGGGGATCCCTTCGGTGGAATTCAATAGCGTAATCAAAAGCTGTAAAGGCAGTATCTGATATTGGTGTACCTGTATGGCGACGTAAAGAGCCGGTAAAATTACCGCAAAAATAACCGCAATCGCACGCATCAGCCTTAAAAAGGTTACTCTTGAGGAACGTTTATACTGGTCCTGAGCGTCTTCGAAATCCTCTATAAGCAAAAAGGGGACGGTTATTGCAATAGGCGAGCCGTCCACCAGCACCACCACCCTTCCGTCCAGAAGTTTAGCCGCGGCGATGTCGGGCTTTTCGGTGTTTCCCAGTTGTTTGAAAACGGAATACGGACGAGCTTCCAGAATTTTTGTGACGGCGGAGCTGTCCAGGAACCCTTCGCTGTCGATTGCGTTAAGGCGTTCGGTTACCTTTTCCAGAATACCTTGTTTGACTATTCCTTCCACGTAACAGAGCATAACGGTGGTTTCGGTGAACCGTCCTTCGGTCATCGATTTGAATACCAGTTTATTGCTTCTTATCCTGCGTCGCAAGAGAACCATATTGGTTTTTATGTCTTCGACGAACCCTTCACGGGGACCCTTTACCACCGTACCGGTAGGGGGTTCGCTGACGGCGCGGAAAATACCTTTCCTTACTCCGAGAAGAAAATATTTTTCGCTCCCTTCGAGGATAAGGACGGCGTCGCCTGCGGAGACGGCTTTCACGGCGTCTTCCTTGCTTTCTGTTTCCTTGATGCCGCAACCGGCATTTATTACTCCTGCGAGAGTTTCGGCGTCGGCTATAGGCTCCCCCTTATATTGATTGAGAGGAGCGATAACGGACAGTTCGAGTTGTTTTCCGTCGCTCATTGCGTCCAGAAAAAACAGTTTTCCGTCCGATTTGCCCGCCTTTACCGTACGGGCTATCAAATCCGACGTCCCGTAAAATTCCTCGTTCAGGGTACACGCTTCGGTATAAAAATCCTTTTTCATAATAAAGAATATTCCCAAAACGAAAGGTATTAAACACACATTGAAAACCGTCGGCATACTGATGTATTGTAGGTAAAATACAAAATCTGAAAGGAGGTTTTCACTATGAACTGTTACGAGGGATTTATGGGTAACGGCTCCTGCGGTTGCGCCGGTTGCGGAAACATACTCTGGCTGTTACTGATACTTTGCTGCTGTGGCAACGCCAATTCCTGCATTTGCGATATACTGCCATTGTTACTTATCCTTTGTTGCTGCGGTTGCTGCGGCAATAAAAACGTCGGCAGCTGCAACTGACCGCCGTCGGACGGGGGCGTGGGAACGCCCCCTTGCGTTAGAAAGGGGCTTTTGCCTTGAAATTTGAAAGAAAGTCTGCTATTATTATGATATGCGGCTTTTTTTAATTGAAACCAATACCGGTTCCGCCGGATACGAAAGAGTTTACGCCCGTCTGGAAAAAAACGATTCCGCCGACGTGAAACACGTTTTTATCGTACCCGACAGGTTTACCCTCGGAGTGGAAAGGGATATCTGCGAACATTATTTTCACGACGGCTACACCCGTGCCGACGTGGTGAGTTTTACCCGTTTTGCGATAAAAACTATAGGTAAAAAAATAAAAAAATGTCTTTCCAAAGAAGGCACGGTCGTGCTTTTGGACAAAGTTATGCGTAAAAATACCGAAAAACTGCGTTATTACAAAAGTTTATCGGGATACAATTTCGCAAAAGAACTGTTTGCCGCCACGGCGTCGCTGAGAAGCGAACTGATAACGCCGGACAAGATAGCCCGACAAGCGGAGTTAGCCGACGGCGTGCTTAAAGATAAACTTTCCGACATAGCGCTTATTTCCGCAGAATACGAAAAGGAACTTTCCTCCCGTTATTCCGATACAGTGACCCGTCTTGCTTCTTTAGCCGATTTTATAAGGAAAGAAGGGGATTTTTCCGATACGCATTTTTATATTTTGGGATTTAACCTTTATTCCGCATTGCAGATGGAAGTGATAAAGGCGTGTCTTGGCAAAGGAGCGAGCGTTACCGTTCCTTATACGCCTTATCTTTACGGAGGAGTTACTTCGCAAATCGACGAGCTGAAAGCGTTTTGCGATGAAAACGGAATAATTGTCGAAAAAGAAGAAACGTTCTCGCTTTTGCAAGAGCCTTTCGGGGAAATCAGAAACAAAATGTTTTCCGATACGGCTTCGCCTGTTGACAGCAAACTTCTTAAAGGCAGGATAAGACTTTTCAAGGAAGATACCCCATATGCCGAAATCGAAGCCGTAGCAAGGGAAATAGTTTATCTTGTCCGTAAAGAAAATTACCGCTATAAGGATATAGCCGTAGTCTGTAACGACGCTTCTTACCTTCCTTTTATAGAGGAAACTTTTTCAAGATGCGACGTGCCGTGTTTTCTCGATACGGGATATCCCGTGTCCGAAGGTGTGGCGGTAAGGTACATAATAGCTTTATGCGAGGCAAAACGCCTGTCGCAACCGGACGTTTTCCGTCTGGCTCATCATCCTTTTTCCGAACTCTGTCGGGAAGAATGCGGAGTTTTCGAAACCTATTGCAAAAAATATAACGTCAAAGGCCGTTTCTTCAGGGAACCGTTCCGTTACGGGGAAGCCGAAGAAGCGGAAAATATCAGACAAAAGTTATTAAGCGACGCAGACCGTTTCCCGTCTGAAGGGAAAATTTCTACTTTTTGCAAAATTGCGGCGGAAATTCTTTCGACGGAAGCGATAAAGGAAAAACTCAAAGAATATTCCGAAAGCAAGGAAGAACGTTTGATAGCTTCCTCCCGCACCGACAAATTCCAGCAACTTTTAGAGGAAATAGCCGAACTGGACGGAGAAACGAGCGTCACGGCGGAAGGTTTTTCGTTACTTTTGAAAACCGCCGTAGCCGATATGAAAACCGTCCTCAGTCCCGATTGTTACGACGTGGTGTTCGTAGGGAATACCGAAGAAAGCCGTTTCAGCGGCGTAAAAGTTATGTTCGTTATCGGAGCCGGCGACGGATTTTTCCCGATAAAGACGGGGGACGGAATAATTTTTACCTCCGCCGACAACGAAAATATGAAGCGTATAAATCTACCCGTGTTTCCTACGCCGACGGAAAAAAACCGTTTGGAAAAATTCGTTACGGCGGAGAGTATAACAAAACCGTCGGACAGACTTTACGTCGGGTGCGCTTTCACCGATCTTTCCGGCGAAGTTCAGACCGAGGGGGAAGGGTTCAAGGAACTTCGTTTTATTACCGGGATAACTCCGACCACATTGGAAAAATACCGTAATTTTTCCGACGAAGAACTTTTGCTTTACCGTTTGGTCAATCCTAAAAACGCCTATAGGGAATACGTTTCGGGCAGGGTGCCTGCCGAATACGCCGTAGCCGTAGGGCAATATCTTACGGAAAAAAACCTTCTGAAACATAATCTGCCCGCCGATACCTCTTTTGTTTTCGAGAACTGTTTTGCCGAGGACGAACAGGGCAGAAAAATTACTTCGGTAAGTCAGCTCGAAAGTTATTTTGCCTGTCCTTTCCGTCATTTTCTTAAAAGAGGACTTCTTATTCAGCCCGACGACGACGGGCAGCTTTTGCCTTCGGTCACGGGCAACATCATTCACAATATCCTCAACACCTTTTTCCGCCGTTATCTCAAGAACGTTTACGACGGGACGGACATATTGCCTTTGGTTGCAAAAATCGTGGACGAGGAACTTGCCAAGAAAGAGTACGCAGGCTTGTCCGACGACCCCTTTACGGCATATATACTCAACGGTATAAAAACAGAATGTAAGTATCTTTTCCCCGTGCTTGCAGAGTCCCTGCGTTCGTCTGAATTCCGTCCGTTGGGGTTTGAAGTAGGATTTGGGTATCGAAACGGCGAAAACGAGATACTCATAACTGCAGGAAACAAGGTTTTCAAGGTACGCGGACGTATCGACCGAGTGGACGGCAGGGGAAAGGACAGAATAATAATAGACTATAAAACCGGAACGGTAAAGCCGTCGCTTTCCGACGTTTTCGACGGAAGGAAAATTCAGTTATACGTCTATACGATGTATTATATGAAAAAGGGAGAAGAGGTAAAGGGAGTATTTTATCTTCCCGTCAGAAGCGGCAACCGCCGAGGCGGCAGGTCTTACGCTTGCGTAGGGCAGATGGTGAACGACCCCGACCTTTATGCGGCGTTGGACAACAGGGTCAAAAAAGCCGACGGAACGTATTTATCCCCGACCGTTGCTTTCAAAGCCAACGTAAAGGACGGGACCGTCAAATTAAACAGGAGTAAAAACCTTATCGGGAAGGAAGACTTCGGGAACATCGCTCTTTATGTGGAAAAACTGGCTGCCAAGGCATTGGAAGAGATACTTGCCTGTTACGTAGAAAAGAAGCCGCTGAAAGGGGAATGCGCCTATTGCGATTACCGACGGATCTGCGGTGAAACGCCTTACAGGGAACCGCTAAACGTCGAAGTCGAGGATTTTGCCGCGGCTGTAAGAGAGGGGGAGGGCGAAAATGCTTGAACGGGACAAAATGAACGACGACCAGAAAAAGGTTATGGACGCTAAGGGAAACGTTCTGGTAAGCGCTTCGGCGGGAAGCGGCAAGACCACCGTTATGATAGCAAAAATCATCGACCTTATTCTGCAGGGAAAAGACGTCAAGAGAATGGCTGTGATGACTTTTTCCAAAGCCGCCGCGGCCGATATGAAAAACAAACTCGTGAACGAATTATACGGATTGCTGAGGACGGGCAAAGGAGGTTCTCACGTCAGGGAACAGCTGGAAGCGTTCCCTTTTGCGAACATCTGTACCATAGACAGCTTTTGTTTCGGGTTGGTAAAAAAATATTTTGCGACGGCAGGAGCCGACCCGTCGGCAAAGGTGACGGATCCTGAAGACAGTGCGGTTATGTTTTCGGAATGTATGGATCTTGCCTGCGAGAAGAAATTGTCTTCGGGCGATAAGGCGTTTATTTCGCTGGCGGAACGTTACACCACCGCAAGAAGGCTGGACGACCTGAAAAAGAATATCGAACTCCTCAGGAATTTTCTGCTCGTCCAACCCGACAGGGAAAAGTTTTTGGAGGAGGACTTTTCGGAAAATATCGAAAATTACGTTTTCGATTATTTCGTGAAATACACCAAAAAAATATATGCCTCGTGCCTCAGCCTTCTTCCCTTGTTTGCCGCGGTATCGATGGACGAGGAAAAAGTCGAAACCGAAAAAGCCGCCGAAATACTCCGCAAGGCAAAAGAAGCCGACACTTTGCAAAAGTTTTTATGCGTAACGTCTTTCCTTTCCGAACCGAAACTTTGTAGAAAAAGCAAAGGCATTTCTCTCGAAATAAAATCCCGATACAACGGTTTCCGTTCCGAAGTTTCGGACTACGCCGACAAGTGTCGTTATTTTGCCGATTTATACGCAAGGAAAGGCAGTGCCTTGAACGAGGACGTAAAGAAACTGGCGGAGGTTACCCTTCTTACAATGCAACTTTACGACGAACGTAAAAAAAGGGAAGGGAAAATCGATTTTTCCGATATGGGTATTATGGCGAAAAAGGTGCTGTCCGACGAAAAGGTCCGAAAGGAAGTGGTGTCTTCTTTCGATTATATTTTCGTGGACGAGTATCAGGACACCAATTACCTCCAGGAAAATCTGATAAACGCTTTTTCAAACGGCGACAACGTATTCGTGGTGGGCGACGTCAAACAAGCCATATACCATTTCCGCTACGCCGAACCGCAAATTTTCCTGGAAAGAATGCGCCGTTACGAAACCGACGGCGAGAACGTCCCCCTCAACGAAAATTACCGTTCGAGAAAAGAAATTCTCGATTTCGTCAACGCCGTATGCGCCGAAGTGATGACAGAGGAATTCTGTTCGGTGGATTACCGCGGCGAAAATATGATGAAAGCAGGAGCGGAGTTCGGTACGGAAAATCCGTCTGTGGAAATATATTTATACGACAAAGAGGGAAAAGAAAGGGAAAACGTAAGCGGAATATACAGCGTAAAGGACGCGCCATTGTCGGAGGAAGCCGACCCCGAAAGTACGTTTACGGCAAAACTGATAAAAGAAAAAGTCGCCTGCCGTACTCCCGTTTACCGTCCCTCCGAAAAAAAATATTCTCCACTCCGTTACGGCGACGTGGCGGTGCTTGCCGCTACGGGAAAGGGTTGCCGCAAAATTGCCGCCGCTCTCGCCGCCGAAGGCGTGCCGTATTCGGTAGCCGAACCGCCCGAAGGGATATTTGCGCCGAGAGAACTTTTAGTGGATTTTATAAGACTGTGCGTTTCCTCGTCCGACGTGACCGTGGTAAACGTCCTGATGTCTCCGGTTTTCGGGTTTTCTTATAGCGAATTGCTTGAAATCCGACTTCAGTCTCCCAAAACAAGTTTTTGGGAAGCCCTAAAAATGTATAACGGTGACGAAAATCTGCGAAAAAAGGCGGAAAGGTTTGTGACCTACGCAGAAAAACTCCGCGTCAAAAGTTCATATACTCCCGTTTCCGTCCTCATGACGGAGGTGCTTGCCGACGGACTGGACGCCTATTTCCTTTCCCTCGGGAACGAAGTCGCGTCCAGAATATATCGGTTTTTGCAGAACGTGGCGGCATTGGAAGGCGATCGCGGGGCGGAAGATTTTCTTATCTTTTACGAGTCCTCTTACAAAGGCGAAAAACCTCCTTCGGGAGCGGATAGCGTGACCGTAATGACTATGCACAAGAGCAAGGGACTGGAGTTCCCGTGGGTTATATTGCCTTTTGCGCATACGCAGTCGGTGGGAGAGAAAGGTTTTTCGAGCGCGCTTTATACCGACAGGGAACTCGGCATAGCGTTACGTTCGTCGGAATCCGAAAGCGGAACGACCGACGACAATTTCTTTACCGCCGCCCACAAGATGAAGAAGAGGGAAGAGGAAAGAAAGGAACTCGCAAGACTTATGTACGTAGCTTTCACGAGAGCGAAAAACCGTCTGATCGTTACGGGAAAGAGGAAAAAAGTCTGCACCGACCTCGACGAAGCCGTCAGTATCGAAGACTTTTTGACCTACGCCACGGCAAAAAATCCTTTATTGAAGTCATATTATGCCGAAGCTGTTTTCACTAATGCCGAAAAATCGGCAAAAACGAATATTCCGAGGGCGTTAAAAGCGGATTTTTCCTATCTCGAACAACCTTACGCTTATTCGGAAAGCACGGTTTTGCCCAACAAATCCTCGGTAAGCGAAATTCTGGAAAAGGAAGAAAGAACGGTCAGCCGATTCCGTTACGAGGGTACGGAAGCGTCCTTAGGGACGGCTTATCATCTTCTTTTACAAAAAATCGACCTTAAAGCAAACGACGAGGAAAAGGTAAAGAGAGAAATCGACGCGCTTGTTGCGGAAGGAGAACTGCCCGAAGACGCGGCGCGGAAAGTGGATTGCGGAAAGGTGGCGGAACTTCTCAATTCCGACCTTATGCGCAAAGCCGCGCAAGGAAAATGCCATCGGGAAATTCCGTTTGTGTATTATTTGCCGGTTGTAGGAGAGGATCGCACGCTTATTCAGGGCGTTGCGGATTTGGTGATAGAAGAAGACGACTCTCTTACCGTTGTGGATTACAAAGCCAGCAACGCTCCGCCCGAAATTCTGTCCGAGCGTTACGCTAAGCAGCTGGAAATATATTCTTCCGCTATGGAAAAAATTTTCTCCAAGCCCGTAAAAGGCAGAATTTTATTCAATATTCTGCGTAATTATACCGTGGACGTCTGAAAAAATCTGCCCGTTAATCCGCTATAAACAAAAAAAAGTATTGCATTTATAAGCGAATATGATATAATATTATACGTAACTAACTTAAGGGAGTATCGAGTTATGGATAATTTTGTCACTTCTGTGAGCGATTTTTTAGGCAAAATCGAGTTTATACCCAATAACGAGCTTAAAATTGCCTTCTTAGGAGTCATCGTAACCGCGGTGATTTTTGCGCTTGCGTTATTGATTTCCTCGTTCAGCAGAATTAACGGACTCAGGAAAAAACTCATTTCCGTTACCAAAAAAGTCGCCGCGACGGAAAGAGTGGACGAAGAAAACGTGGAAAATATTTATACCGAACTCAAACGTCTCCCCGAAGCCGTGGAAAAAGGATGGGGGCGTTTCCTCGAAGAAAAAAACGGTTATCCTTCCGACTATATGCCGGCTCACGACGTTCTCGACTCCCGCGAATATTCGGCTAAAAACACTTTCGGAAAAGCTTTCTTCTGCGTACTCAGCGTAGTATGGTGGGTGATAGCTTCGATTATGATTATCGGAGTTTGCAAAGGCGATCTCTCTTCCGTAGGTATAGAGGATTTCACAACCGAGTTTTCTTTGGTTGCGTCGATAATAACTACGGTTTTGCTACCGGTGGCTTTTTTCGTGTTTTTCTATTTCCTTCTCGATTACGCTTACGGAAAACAGCGTAAACGTCTGGAACTTTGTTATGCGAGTTTCCAGGATATACTCGACGCGAGAGTGGTTATCGCACAGAAAGCCGAAGAGCCATATGCCGGAGACGAACTCGAAGACATCAAAGCCAAAGTCGATGAGCTTATGGCGGGTCGTATGGAAGACAACGCCGACGACATAGAAGTGTTTACCGTCCCCGAAAGCGACGTTCTTAACGAAGTCGAGGCGCTTCCCGCCGAAGAGGAGCCTGCAGAAGAAGAGGAACCCGTCGAAGAAGTCGCAGAAGAGGAACCCGCCGAAGAGGAAGTTCCGCCCGCAGAAGAAGCGGCGGCGGAAGAAGCCGAAGAAGAAATTTACGTTCCGATGACCAAGGAAGAGGAGTCCAGGTATCTGTCGGTACTTCTCATAGTTGTGGATAAGGCGCTCGCCGATCCCGACACTACCGACGAAGACCTCGAAGAAATCGCCGTTCTCATCGAAACCGCTAAAATCAACGGTTTCAAAGAAGAAGCCGACCAGCAGATATTGGAAGAGTGTCTCATTAAACTTGCCAACAGATATTACAGCTGAAAAGGTGACGGAGACGCTTAAAACGAAATAGGTATGGGTGACTTTCAGTCGCCCATTCGCTTTATAACAAGTCAATTTTTGGAGAAGAAATGCTTTCTTATACCGCAACCAACGATTACGGATTACTGGACAAACTGAACAGAGAAATTTTCCTCGTTCCTTACGACGGGCAGATAGGTTACGTCCTTTACGACGGGGATATTCCCGTCGGAATAGCCGCGTTGACGGTTTCGCCCGACGTTTCAGTCTTAAAAAGAGTGGGAATAATCCCTTCGCAGCGAGGGAAAAAGTACGGAGATTTCTTTACCAGAAGTTTGCTTTACGGTTGTTCGGGTGTGTCGGAAAGACTAATAGTTGCATATTCCGACAAGTATTTTGAAAAATTCGGATTTGTCGATAAGGGCGGAAAAATGGAAATCGAAAGCAAAAATCTCACATTCCCTTGCGAATGCGGGAAAGGAGGACGCAGTGGCAAATAATTTTATCGAAGCGGTGGTGGAAAAGGATATCGCGGAAGGTCGTTGCGAAAGTACCGTTACCCGTTTTCCGCCCGAACCTAACGGATATCTGCATATAGGGCACGCAAAAAGCCTGTGCATCAATTTCGGAATCAAGGAAAAATACCAAGGGAAATGCAATCTGCGTTTCGACGACACCAATCCTACCAAGGAGGACGTGGAGTACGTGGACAGCATTAAAGAGGATATTCGCTGGCTGGGGTTCGAGTGGGACAACGAGTGTTTCGCTTCAGATTATTTCGAGCAGACCTACGATTACGCCGTGGAACTTATAAAGAAAGGACTGGCGTACGTGTGCGACTATTCTGCCGAGGAGATCCGTCAGACCAGAGGAACTCTGACCGAGCCCGGGCAGGAAAGTCCCTGGCGTAACCGTTCGGTGGAAGAAAATCTCAAACTTTTTGCCGAGATGAGGGCGGGGAAATATCCCGACGGAAGTAAAACTCTGCGGGCGAAAATCGATATGGCGAGCAGCAATATCAATATGAGAGACCCTGTGCTTTACAGAATTTTGCGGGCGCACCACCATCATACCGGGGATAAGTGGCTTATTTATCCTATGTACGATTTTGCTCATCCGATAGGGGACGCCATAGAGGGCGTTACCCATTCCATCTGTACGTTGGAATTCGAAGACCACCGTCCGCTTTACGACTGGGTTACGGAAAACTGCGGATTTGTAAATCCTCCGCATCAGTATGAATTTGCCCGTCTCAATATTAAAAATACCATAATGAGCAAGCGTTATCTCAAGAAACTGGTGGACAACGGTTTAGTGGACGGTTGGGACGACCCCCGTATGCCTACTTTGAGCGGAATGAGAAGGAGAGGATATCCTGCCGAAGCCATAAAGAACTTCTGCGCCGCAGTGGGAGTGGCTAAGGCCAACAGCGAAGTGGACGGAGCGTTGCTGGAACATTACGTAAGGGATTGTCTGAACCGCACCGCCGACAGGGTTATGGTGGTGGAAGACCCGTTGAAGGTTATAATTTCCAATCTGGAAAACGAGGAAATCGTTACTCTCGTAAATAATCCCAACGAAGAAAATTCCGCTACGCACGAAGCGCCTTTGGGTAAGGAAATTTACATTGAAAGAAGCGATTTTGCGGTAAATCCGCCTCCTAAATATCACCGTCTGGTGCCGGGCGGAATGGTAAGGCTGAAGGGCGCTTATATTTTGAAATATATTTCTCACGAAACCGTCGACGGGAAAGTCGTTTCGGTTACCTGCGAGGCTATCCCCGACAGCAAACAGGGCGGCGTTAACGCCAATATCAAGGTGAAGGGAGTTATTCACTGGGTGGACGCCGAAAAATGCGTACCTGTGAAACTGATGAAATATTCCGGGCTTCTTACCGACGAAACCGAGGATAAAAAAGACTTCGACGACAGAATAAATCCCTGTTCTTTAGAAGTAGTCGAAGGAGGATTCGCCGAGCCGTATCTTGCCGAATGTCCGTCAGGCTCCGCTTTTCAGTTCATAAGGGCGGCGTATTATAAACTTGCGGGAAAGGAAGGAGATAAACTCGTATTTTACCGTATAGTCGAGCTTAAAGATTCCTTTAATAAATAATTCTGCCTACCTAAGCGCAGAGAATTTAAGGAAAATTTAAGAAATATGACAAAACCTATTGAAAAAAAATCTATTTACTTATATAATATATCCTATATGGGGTACTATCGGTTTTAGTATGCGTTTACCCGGAGGAGATGACCATGGCAGATAAAAACAAACTGAACGACAAAGCTCAATTCGACACCGAAGCCGATGTTAATTTAAGTATGGAACAGTTGTCGTATATTTGCGAATACTGCGGAAAAGTCAACGCTATCACCGCCGCCAACTGCGTACGTTGCGGAAAGCGTCGTCCGAGGAGCGAGTACCTCAAGGCGATGGAACGTATGCAGAATGCGAAAACCGTCAGAGAGCAGTACGTGGACGCTCAGGCGAGACTTGCCGACGAAAGGAGAGACGCCGCTCAGCAACAGATGGTGCGTCTGGTGGAGAGCAGGGTTGCCGACGAGAGGGCGAGGATACTTGCCGAGGAAGAAATTCGTCTCGAACAGGAAAGGGAAGCCATCAAGAGGGCAGCGGCGAGAGACGCCGTACTCAGAGTGGTAGCCGCCGAAAATGCCGCCGACGAAAGGGTGGCGGAAGCCGAGAAACGTGCCGACGACGTAGTGGCGGGACGCAATAAGGAAATCGAAGAACTCATCAACCAGGAGAGAGAAAAAGTGCTCAACGCCGCCGCCGAAAAACTTGTGGCAGAGAGAGCAGGGATAGAAGAAGTCGCAAAAGACAAGGTGGAAGCCAACCGTAAAGCCGCCGAGCGTTACGCCAACGAACATATCCTTTCCGCCCGCGACGAAGCGGAAAGAGTGGCAGCAAGACAAGCCGTTCTGCAAATTATCGCAGCCGAGCAGGCCGCCGACGAAAAAATCCGTCTTTCCAAGAGCGCTTTACAGCAGGCGGCAGTGGAAAGAATAGTAGAAGAAAGGATCCTCGCCGACAAGGAAGCCGCAGCGCGTTACGCCGCCGAGAAACAGGCTATAGAGCGTGCCGCCGATGACAGAATAATCGCAGAAAGGGCTGCCGTAAGAAGGATTTTGGGCGACCGTGGAGCCACTTATTACGGACAGGGAGGAGGAGCGACGCAGCCTTTCGCCATCGTACCTTACGTTAATCCCAATCAGCCGGTATATCAGTATAATCCCAACAAGGTAATTTACAAGTTCGTACCCGACAATCCCGTAGCGGCAGTCGCTCAAAGCAAAGAACTTCCCGCTCGTCCCTTGAGTGCGAAGGAAGCCAAAAAAGCTGCGAAAGAAGCAAAAGCGGCGAAGAAAAATCGTTAAACGGAATTAAAAGCGGAATCGAGGACATTTTCGGTGAAATTGTGCGAGCGATTTCGCTTTTTGCGTAAAAAAGATCTTCCGCGTTTCGGAAAACACGGGAGAGTAACCGGAGGTAGCCGATGGCTAAGAAAAATAAGAGAGTTCATTCCGACGGAATAAACAAATCCGTGGAAGAAATGAGCGATCTCGAGTTTATAACGTATGCCGATTATCTGAGTAGTCCGTATTATAGGGCTTATATGGCGGAAAAGTCGAGGATAGAGACCGCTCCGTCGGCGCTTACGTTGAGCGTAAACAGACAGTCCGAAGCAAAATACATAAAAAAGAGAACTTTTTTTCTTGCAGTCATAGCTTTGCTTATGCTGGCGACGATAATTTTTGCGGCGATAGGGGCGGCAGGCTTTACCTCGGCGGATGTTTACGTCTCGCTTTATAAATTCGACGGCGACAAGACCGATTTTATAAGCATACTCGACCCTGCGTTCGGAATTATGAAAGAACTCGGAGTCAAGGACCTGGAGTCCGTCTATTATGACCGTTTCTTTTTACCAGATTCGGAAAACGCGTCGGATATAACGAAAACTGCGCTTTACGCGGTTCCGATAGCTTCTCTTATAGCGGCTTTGTTCGTATTGATAGGGTTCCTTAAAGCGTTGGTTGCGGTTTTTTCGGGGAAAAGAAAGGACGGCGGATACCGAAAATTCGGGTTCGGATTTATAGGCTTTGTCCTTATCCTTTGCGCATTGACGCTTATGTTCGGCGGGATATATGCCTCCGCAGGAAGCGAAATCGGAGGATTCTTTACCGGGGAAAACGCGGTTTTACAGGCTTCTCCGGGCTTCTATCTCATAGCCGCTTGCGGACTTATTTCCCTTTTGTGCAGTATTTTCGCATATAAGAAAAATAAAAATTATAAGGAGAAAAAATGAGTAAAAAAACCGCCCGTTCCGACGGAAAAGACCGCATTTCTTCTAATGGCGGCGACTACGGCAGACCAAAGTCCGTACGAAAAAAAATCGTTTTTACCGTTTGCAATCCCACGGGAATGCCCGCCCCCGTGCCGAAAATCGCCGGCAGGATTCAGATGCCTCCCGCAATAGGTTACGGTATGGTAAATCAGCCCCCGACTTATCTCCCTCGGGAAGAAGACGAGGACGAGGATTATTGATTTCCGATTGTTACAGACCGCGTTTTATTGCGCGGTTTTGTCGTTTTTATTGTATTATTTTTTGATTTAAGAATTTTTACGGCATTCTTGAGGTAAAAATTACCTTAAAATAGCCTAAAATTTTTGCGGATTTACTATTGATATTTTTTTCGGTGTATGATAAACTGTAACATATAGTATTATCTAATATTATGTAAAGTCGTAGCGGTATGCCCGTTTGACGGTTTTAACCGAAGCGAGCATAAATCTATCGGGTGGTAAAATGGCAGAAAAGAAACAGACAACTAACGCAAACAACGTACCCAATCCGATGGGAGGGTTCCCCATGTTCGGGCCGGGTATGGGATACGGTATGCCCGCCACTCCCCCCGACAACAAAAACGGCGGAAAAAAGAAAAGCAAGCGTAAAACGGAAAAGGAAAAAGCCCGCAGAGCCGAACGCAGGGCGAGAGCGGCGCAACTCCGTAACCGTCAGAATTACGCTATAGAAAACACCCGTTTCCGTCGCAAGGTGGAATCCATCGAGGGCAGAGGGGGTATAGATACCGAGTACTACCGTCTTCCCGCCGACAAAAAGCAGAAGAGAGCGAAAGACTATTTCTTCATTATGCGCAAGTCGGTGTGTTTTCTTATGTTCCTGGTGCTTTTGGTGAGCGTGGCTTACTTCGTGCTCGGCTTTGTGAAAATCGAACAGATCCCCGCTCAATATACCGCTTTGTTTATCGAGACCGAAAAGAAAGCCGAAGAGAATGCCGACTCAACGGGAGATAAAACCGAAGAAAACGGCGACGAGACCGAAAAAGCCGAAAATTCCGCAAGCGGACTCAATAATGCCGACGCTACCGCCGAAGAAGGCGGCGAGGCTACCGACGGAGAAACCGCAGAGGGCGACGGGTCGGAGACCGAAGGCGAAAGCGGAGAAACGACTTCCGATTTCGACGGTACGACCTACGGCGTACTCGATCCGATATTCGGATTTATCAAATACGTCGGTAACAAACTCAATATGGACCTCAATTTCGGAGAAAGTCCTCTGTACGATCAGATGATAGCAAAAGTCGAAGTCGGAATGGCGGACACCGTTGCTCCTTACATAATTCTTGCTTTCCCCGTATGCCTTATTCTTTACGTTATCAGCGCGTTGATAATGATGTTCAAGGCGTTCTTCGGAATGTTCGGAAAGAGAATATTCAAGTGCTTCGGACTCGGAGCGATATTTATGATACTTTTCGCCGCGGTTACGGCGTTCGGGGGACTGGCTTTCACGACCGATCTCGGAGCGACGATGGCGTACGGCGACATAGTCGGTATCCTTACCGGCGCTTTGAACGGCGCAGGCGGATTTTCCGGCGGATACGGACTGCTTATACTTTTAGCTTTGCCGATTCTGGTATTGATCCTGAGTATGTTCTGCAGGAAGAAAATACCGTTCAGTATATTCGATACGTTCGGAGAATAGAAGGAGGGTTATATGGCGAGAAAGAAAAAGAACAAAGACAACTACGAGTTTACCCCGAGCGTCGAGAGAGCTCCCGACGTTACTTTCCGTCCGATAAACGCGGCGTATCCTTATCCCGTCGCGCCCGCAAGTCAGATAATTCAGCTGCCGCCCATCGTGCAGCCTATCGTAATGGTACCTTTCAGCACGCAACAGCAACCGCTGGCGACTTTCGTTGAAGACGACTATTACGACGAAGACGACGACTTCTGAGATCAAGGAGTCAGATGAAGGAAAAAAAGAAAAATTCTTCGCTCCTTCAACCCGAAGAAAGGTATCAGAAGTTCGAGGTTTCCCCGACCAGTCAATTCTTTCTTTACGGCAAGGGAAGTAACGACGATTATTTCGGAGAAGTCCGCAGGGTAAAGAACGAACTCAGGGAACTGGCGTACGGAAACGTCTATAATTATAATAAGGAAATAGAAACCGTCGCGAAAAAAAGGATTAACATCGCTTCGGCGGTGGTGCTGGCGACGACGATAGCGGCTTTTATCTTCGCCGTGGCGGGAATTATCTTTAACGAAGGATTGTTCCTTACGGCGGACGGAGCGAGCATAGTCGACGCGATAAAACCGCTTTTTTCGGGAAGTACGGACGCAGTGGTTACGGCAGTTGCCGTAACGGGATTGATAACTTTATGCCTGAACGTTGCGGTCTTTATAGGAGCTGTCGCTTCCTTGAAGAAACCGTGGACGGGCAAGATGATGAAAACGGGTTGTTTCGTTTGGTTGTTATCGGAAGTGCTTTTATGGATTTTCGTTACGGCGGGCGGGACTTTATCCGAAGCGGGATTACATTTCGCAATGTTGTTTGCCTTCGTCGCGACGATAGCCGCGGCGGCGGGAAAGAAAAAAATAAAAACGGAGGGAAACCAAGGTGGCAGATTTTTACGGAGCCGGTGAAGGTAAAAGTTTCTGGCGGGACGACAACGGTTCGTCTCTGTTACCCGAAACCGTAAAGGAACCTACGATTCAGGCGCCCGCACCGCAGGAAGAAGTTTTGCCTACGCAGGTTACCAACCCCACGGGGCAGAACGTCACTATGGTACAGCCGCTTATCGTAGTGCCTTTCTCCAGTCAGATGCAACCGTTGTATCAATATACGCCGGAAGCGATGAACTCTTTTTATAACGGCGGCGTGCCTTCGGGAGAATACGCTTATCCCGACGGAGACGGATACGGTTATGCCGAGGAAGGCGGATACGAAGAAGCCCGAGCTTCCCGACGCGAGCGCGGTGAACGGAAAGTTAACGTTTCGGCGTTGTTTACCTTTTTATTTGCGTTGATAGCCATAGCCGTTTCGGCAATAAGCTATTTTGTGGATTTCGAATATATCCTCGTTGCGGACGGGAAAGGCGCATTGGCGATAATAATGGGACTTTCCGACGCTTTCGGGGGAGATATAGATATTAAATCCCTGATAATGCCCGCAGGACTCGCCTTAGGCGCTTTGTTCGGGATAATTACCGCTCTCGTAGGTTTGTTTTCCGTGGGAGCGAAGAGGTTTGCGTTGTTCGGAAAAATCACCGCTTTGCTTGCTTTGATTTTTACCGGCGTAGCTCTCGCAATGATGTTCGTTAACAAAGTCGAAATAGGTTACGGCGCATATATAATCACAGCCCTGTATCTTATTACGGCTATAGTCGCTTTGACGGCGAAAGGTAAAAAGGCTTAGAGGTGCAAGATGAACAAGATTAAAAAACAAGTTCTGGCAACAGGTATCGACAACGCCGGCGTGAAATATTTTTACGCTTGTCCCAAATGCAGAACTCTCAATCCGCTTAACGCGGGAGTTTGTTCCCATTGCGGCAAGAAACGTCCCCGCAACGCATTCGAGTATGCGAGGAAGGAGCAACCCGTTCCCGTTTACGGCAGGGATATAGACAGGACCGCGCGTAACGCCTATCCGGCCGCTCCGCAACCTTGCTTTGCCGTGCCGCTTCCCGCGAATGCAAATTACCACGCCGACAATTACGTCGCCAACGGTTTGCAGAATCTGCCGGTTTATTACGCAACCGACGAGTACGGCAGAGTTTACCGCGCCAAAGTCAAATACGGGGCTATGCCGTGTTCCGCTCCGGTACCGGTGGCTACCCCGACAAAACATATCCAGACCCCGCAAATCAACGTCAACCTCAATCAATAAATAATTAATTAGGAGATTAACTTATGGATAATCTTTATCAGAACAATCCGCAAGGAGTGCAGCCGCACAGGGGAGTAATCAACGGCAAAGAAGGTACTTGGGTACCCGTAGAAGCGGAAACGGTTCCTTTCCCGGTAAGTAACGACGCCGCTAATCCCAGTTTGGCGGCTGACGGAAACTACTATTACGCGCAGGGCGGGCAACCCTCTTCCAACGCAGGAAGCGGTTTCGGCCCTATCGACGCCAACCGTTACAACGCCATACCCACTCCTTCCAGCATCGTCCAGATGCCGCCGATCGTACAGCCGATAGCTTTGGTGCCGTTTGCCTCTCAGGCTCAGCCCATGCTTCAGTACGATCCTAACTATCGCGAAGAAATCGAGAAAACCAACCTCGAACCTATTTACAGGGCTAAACCTTATTCGGGGCTCAGCGTGTTGTGTATTCTGTTTGCGGTGGCTGCGTGCGTTATTATGTGTCTGTTGACTTGCGCCACTCCCGGGTCTACCGCACTCGACTCGGTATTCGGACTGGCTGCTTTGTTCGGAGTGAGCGGAATCACCAGTTCCTATTACAGCGGAATTATGTCTAAAGTTTTCGCCGACGGACTGTCGCAAGGCTTTTCGGCAAACTTCGGTACGGCTTTGATGACTTTCCTGGTCCCGGTACTGTATCTTATCGCTATCGTTTGCGCGGTCATAGCCATCATCTACTACCTCGTTAAGCTCGGCGCGACCAAGTCTCCCAGGAACTTCAACGTCGCCGTGTTAATCGGTTTAATCTGTTCGGTTGCGAACATAATTATATTGTTTATGATGGAAACGACCGCTCCCGCCGTAGGCGCATACGTGACGGCTGTGTTGTTCCTTATACTCCTTATCGTACCGTTCTTTGCCAAGAAGGGCGCGCAAGTTATCGACTTCAGTGCCTCCAGACGTCTGTACGGGAACGATAATCAAGGCTAAAACGGAGGTTTTGTTAAATGTTAAGCGATAAAGTCAAAAAAGCTCTCGCCGAACAGCTTATGCTCGACGAGGCGGATATAAAGACGGAGAGCCGTCTGGTGGAAGATCTCGGAGCGGACAGCCTGGACTTGGTGCAGTTGTTGATCCTGCTCGAAAAAGAGTATTCCGTAACCTTCGAGGAAGAAGAAATAAAAGACGTGAAAACCGTCGGGGACATCATCGGATTTCTCGAAAAACACATAGGTTGATTTTCTTTCGGAACGGTCCGTACCGCAGTGCGGACCGTATATATTTTTAAGAGAAAATCGTTGACAACGGCATATCGTTGTGGTATAGTTATAAAGCACCTTTAGGAGGGTGTAATTTTTTTGGAGGCGTTAAACAATGCGCGTAAAGATAACACTTGCCTGTACCGAATGTAAACAGCGTAACTATGACAAGCAGAAAAACAAGAAGAATACTCCCGACAGAATGGAGTTAAAGAAGTATTGCAGATTTTGTAAAAAGCACACCGTTCACAAGGAAACGAAATAATACGGAGATTTAGCTATGGCGAAGAACAACCCCAAGTTGGATTTACCCGAGATAGAGGCCACTCCGGTCAAAGCCGAAGATAATAAAAAGAAAAACGCCCCTTCCAAAAAAGCGGGTAATAAAAAACGCAGGTCTTTAGGTAAATTTTTCCGCGATATTGTCAGCGAACTTAAAAAAGTAAACTGGGCAAGTTTCAAGAAGACCAAAGACAATTCCGGCGTACTCGGTCAGACCGGCGTCGTACTTGTCGTGACGTTATTTTTTATGGTGATCATCGCCCTTGTCGATACAGGACTCGGGCAGTTGCTGAAATTGCTTCTTAACGCCGCATAACCGTTTTTTGTCGAACAGGAGTTTTGTTATTTTATGGAAAATATTAACAATCAGGTAGGCTGGTATGTCATTCACGTGTATTCGTCTTACGAATCCGTGGTGAAAAGCAACCTGGAAAAAATGATAGAAAACAATAATCTTCAGGATTACATTTTCGAGATTGCCATTCCCGTGGAAGAAGATATCGTGGAGAAAAACGGCAAAAGGAAAATCGTGGAAAAGAAAAAGTTCCCGGGATACGTTTTTCTGAAGATGATATATTCCGATTCTCTTTGGTTTATGATAACCAATACCAGAGGGGTCACGGGTTTCGTCGGTCCTCAGGGGAAAGCTCTTCCGCTTACCGCCGAAGAGATCAAGAGAATGGGATTGGAGAAAGTTTCTGCCGAAGACTTCGACATAAAGGTCGGAGATAACGTGAAAGTCGTCAACGGACCCTTGGAAACCTTCCTCGGTATCGTGGACGAAATATTTATCGACAAGCAGAAAGTCAGGGTTATAGTTCAGATGTTCGGGCGTCAGACTCCCGTCGAACTGGAATTTAACCAGATAGAAAAAATTTAGTTTATCGAGGGGAAGACCCTTTATAAATATGGGAGAGCGGCAAAATTTTCTTTCATTGCCGCCCGTTTGAACCAGTTAGTCAAAGGAGGCAAACTATGGCTAAAAAGATTTCCGCAGTAGTAAAACTGCAACTCCCCGCAGGGAAGGCAACCCCCGGACCGCCTGTAGGTTCCACTCTCGGACCGCACGGTATCGCCATCCCGATGTTCACCAAGGAATTTAACGAAAAGACGGCTGCGCAGGCAGGATTGATTATTCCCGTAGTAATCACCATTTACGCCGACCGTTCCTTCACTTTCGAACTCAAGACTCCTCCCGCTCCCGTTCTCATCAAGAAAGCTTGCGGACTGGAAAGCGGTTCGGCTAAACCCAACCGCGACAAAGTGGCTAAACTTACCCGCGCTCAGTTGGAAGAAATCGCAAAGACCAAGATGCCCGACCTGAACGCAGCGTCTTTGGAAGCCGCTATGAGCATGATAGCAGGTACCGCCAGAAGCATGGGCGTTACGGTAGAGGACTAATCGGAGGTGTAATATGAAATACGGAAAAAAATACGCAGATTCTTTGAAAGCATACGATAAGTCCAAAGCCTACGAAGCCAAAGAAGCCATACAGCTCGCTATCGATACCGCTAAGGCAAAATTCGACGAAACCGTCGAACTGCACTGCAAACTGGGCGTAGATCCCCGTCACGCAGACCAACAGGTCAGAGGCGTCGTGGTACTTCCCCACGGAACAGGTAAAACTCTCAGAGTTTTGGTTATTACCAAGGGAGCCAAAGCCGACGAAGCTACGGCTGCCGGAGCAGACATTGTGGGAGCCGAAGAAATCGTCCAGAAAATTCAGGGCGGCTGGTTCGACTTCGACGTTTGCGTAACCACTCCCGATATGATGGGTCTGGTAGGTCGTTTGGGTAAACTCCTCGGACCGAAGGGATTGATGCCTACTCCCAAGACCGGTACCGTTACTATGGACGTAGCTAAGGCAGTCAAGGACATTAAAGCCGGTAAAGTGGAATACAGAGTGGACAAAACCGCTATCATTCACTGCCCCATAGGAAAAGCAAGTTTCGGACAGGAAAAACTTTTCGATAACTTCAATACCCTTATGGAAGCCATCATTAAGGCTAAACCCGCTGCTTCCAAAGGTACTTACCTCAGAAGCATAACTCTTGCCAGCACGATGGGTCCCGGTATCAAAGTCAATTACAAAATGTAATTACTCCGTCGAAATACTTGACGGATGCGGAAACGCACTTTATAATTAGAATACACTCATTCAAAGACTGCAAGTACCGTATTGGTTCAAATCCTCAGGGAGCTTGGATAGAAAGAGGTATAAATTGAATTGAAATTTCAGTTTAACTCCGTAATTCGGTCTTTGATTACGGAGTTTATTTTTTGGAAAAGGAGGTTAGAGAGAAAAGTGTCGACTTTAAGAGATGCAAAGGTTGCAAAGGTTGCCGAAATTAAAGAAAAGCTCGAAAAAGCCGGTTCTTTCGTACTCTTGGACTACAAAGGTCTGACCGTGGCGGAAGATACCGATTTGAGAAACGCTTTCCGCAAGAGCGGCGTTACCTATCACGTTTACAAGAACCGCTTGATGAAGATCGCCTTGAACGAACTCGGTTATACTCAGTTCGACGAAGCTTTGAACGGACCTACCGCAGTGGCTATGGGCGCAGACGATATCGCCGCTCCCGCCAGAGTAGCGTTCGATAAGCAAAAGGCTTTCAAGAAAATTACCGTTAAATGCGGACTTGTCGACGGAAGTTATCTGAACGAAGACGGGTGCAAGACGTTGGCTACGATGCCCAACCGCGAAGGTCTTATATCCCAGGTACTCGGGCTGTTACAGGCCCCCGTGGCAGGCTTGGCCAGAGCCGTTGCCGCTATCGCCGAAAAACAGGCATAACAAAATATTTTTATCGGAGGAATTAAAAAATGGCAGATATCGCAAAATTTATAGAAGAAATCAAAGGCATGACCGTTATGGAACTCAATTCCTTGGTTAAAGCTCTCGAAGAAGAATTCGGTGTAAGCGCAGCCGCTCCCATGGCAGTAGCAGGAGCTCCCGCAGCCGCAGCAGCCGCCGCCGAAGAAGAAGAAAAGACCGAATTCGACGTTATCCTCAAGGCTCCCGGCGGAAACAAAATCGCCGTTATCAAAGCCGTTCGTGAAGCTACCGGACTCGGACTCGTCGAAGCTAAAGCTATCGTTGACGGAGCTCCCAAGACCGTTAAAGAAGCTCTTTCCAAAGAAGCCGCCGAAGAACTCTCCAAGAAACTTACCGACCTCGGAGCCGAAGTGGAAGTTAAATAATTTTAACCTTGTTTTCCTTAAAGACCGCCTTTTCGGGCGGTCTTTTTTTTTACCTTTTTTCCTTTGAGAAAGGCACGGGAAAATTTTCTCGCGAAATTATTTCTTTATTCTCGTCGCGCAACGGGTGGACATAAAGACGTCGTTGACCAGCATACTGGTAGCCGAGCAACGGTTATCCTTATTATAGACGCATTCGGCTTTGCATCTGACTACGCTGGGTGCGTCGCTTAAAAATTCGTCGGCGGCTTCCATTTCCTTGAAAGTCTGTTCCAATGCGCCTCCGGCTCTTTTTACTCGGCTGTCGCAGACGCCTTTTTCGTTAATGCTTATAAGTCCTGCGTTGCAGTGGCATTTAAGATTGTGTTGACAGTTGGAAGTGGTACATTTGAGTTGCATCATAATTTAAGTTTCTCCTTTTGACGAAGTTAGTATGGGAAAAGGCGAGGGGATTATTCGCGGAGTTGACAAATCGCCTCCGAAAAGCTATAATTTACCGAAGAAAACAATATTCGTTATTTTCGGAGTGTGAATATGAAAGTTATTTTGTTACAGGATATCAAACCCATAGGAAAGAAAGGCGATCTTGCGGAAGTGAACGACGGTTACGCCAAAAATTTTCTCATTCCCAAAAAGATGGTAGTCGAAGCGACGAAAAATGCCATTAACGAACGTAATCAGAAAATGGCAAACGAAGAAAAGCGTCTTGCGGAGGAAAAAGCCGCCGCGCTTGCTCTCAAAGCCGCCCTCGACGGGAAAACGGTGGACGTTCCCGTGAAATGCAACGGCGACAAAATGTACGGAAGCGTCACCACGCAGGACGTTTCGGACGCTTTGAAAAAAGCGGGGTTCGACGTGGATAAAAAGAAAATCACGATAAAAACGCCCATCAAAAATTTGGGTAAATTCCCGGTTGAAGTGTGGTGTTATAAGGAAACCGTTGCGAAAATCGAATTGAACGTAACGCAAGCTTAAACAAGCACTACCGCCGCCAGCGCGGCGAGGGCCTTGTTTTCTCCGATCAGACCGAGTTTTTCGGTGGTGGTCGCGCTTAAGGCGATTTTTTCCGAAGGAATATTCAGTAATGCGGCAATATTTTGCCGCATTTTTTCTATATAAGGGGAGAGTTTGGGACTCTGGGCTATTATCGTGACGTTCAGGGAATTGACGGAAAGATTTTTTTCTTTCAGAATCTCCGCGGCTTTTCTAAGGAAAATACGACTGTCGGCGTTTTCGTATCGGGGGTCGTCGTCGGGGAAGAACACTCCTATGTCCCTTTCTCCCGCCGCAGTCAGCAGAGCGTCCGTTACAGCGTGCAAGGGAGCGTCGCCGTCGCTGTGGGCGAGCAGTCCGTAAGGATAATCGATTTCTATTCCGCACAGTCTGAGGGGTTTTCCTTCGACGTAGCGGTGGATATCGAACCCGGTACCGATACGGGCGTTTAACCCGAAAAAGTCCGCTTGAGTGGTCAGTTTGCGGTTGCTTTGCTCTCCTTCGACGAGTTTACAGGGGGCGACGTAGCGGGAATAAATTTCGCTTTCGTCGGTAAATCGTTCGAGTAAACCTTCTTTTTCGGCGCAAGCGAAGGCTTTTTTAAGTTTTTTCGTTTCGAACCCTTGAGGTGTCTGTACGGTAACGAAAGAGTTACGGTCGGGAAGGGAAGAAACATATCCGTCGGAAATTCCTCTGAGACTGTCGGTAATCTTCAGGCAGGGGACGGCTGAACCGCAGATTAAGGCGGATTGCATAATTTTTTTTATCAGTTCCCGACTCACGAAAGGACGGGCGCCGTCGTGGATAAGCACGTATTCCGCCTTGGTAGCTTTCAGACCTTCCAGTACCGACAGTTCCCTTGTTTTGCCGCCTTTTACAGTCAAAACGCCCTCGATATCGGGGGCGTCGTCGCTGACGATGATTATTCTTTCTATTCCGTCTATATCCCTGAATGCGTTAACGGTACGGGCAAGAACGGTATTCTCGCCGATTTTTTCGGCGAGTTTGTCGAAGCCCATTCTGACCGAGTTGCCGTTGGCGGCGATTATTACGTCGAACATTCAGCTCAGTATTTCGTATAACAGTCCCACGCTGTTCTTGGCTACGTTGCCTTCGGGAACTTCCAGTATCCTGAAAGTGAATTTGTTGTCTCCGAAACTTACAGTCACCACGTCGCCGACTTTAACTTCCTTGGAGGGCTTGGCTTCCTTTCCGTTGACGGAGACTCTCTCCTTGGAACAGGCTTCGTTGGCTACGGTACGGCGCTTTATTATACGGGCTACTTTCAGATATTTGTCCAGTCTCATTATTCGTTCTCGGAAGAGTTTTCCGCCGTCGTTTCGGTAGCCGCAACTTCCGCCGCGACTTCCTCTCCGTCGGAAGCGACTTCTGCGTTGTCGGAAGCGACTTCTGCGTTGTCGGAAGCGAGGGTTTCTTCTTCTCCTTTATTTTTGGATTTACGCATAATTACGAACTTGCTCATCAGGAAACTTATGACGAAGGCGAGGAAAGAACCCACCAGTTTGCCGATTATCGCAGCAAAATCCTGAGGTATGGAAGTTCCTTCGGTTACGGCGTCGCTGATAACTCCTCCCAACCAGGTGTTCAATATTATTATTCCGCAAACCATTACCGCATACATCGAAGCGGCGTAAACGATATTGTTGTCGGAGTTGAAAGTCTTTTTGCGGTTGAGAATGAACGTCGCAGCCTGAGCAACCACGTTGGACATTAAGAATGCGATGAATTCGCCGAGACCTCCGCTTTTATACGAGAAAATAAACCATTCAAAAGGTTCGTTGACGTTCTTTAACGCAAATTTCAGCACGAAGAACGTGACGTATTCGATAAGGAAACACACAAAGCTGAACAGCGTGAAAAATACCAGCTGCCTTATATCTTCGTGTTCGTCCAGGTACGCTTTGACTTTCTTCAAGAAGGTTTTCAGTTTTTCCATTTTTACTCCCTCGCGCCCTTTTTATAGGCTACATAAGTATAACATATTTATATTACAGCAAATTCCGTTTTCCGTCAATACTTTAGTCGAAAACCTTTTTTTCCCTTTTCTTTCGGGTTTTGTCGCGTAAAGAGGGGATTATTATGTATTTTCTTTGAAAAAAGGACGATAAAACAGTTGACAGACTTGACAGAGGTTATTATAATATTACAATGTGTAAATATTGTAAAGTACTATACCCTCAAGCCCGAAAAGAAGTAATTTTGGGGATTGGGGGAACTTGCAATCTTTATATTACGACGTTTTTTTACGACGGCGCGAATTTCAGAATTTTTTTATAAGGAGCAATGCGATGTCTCAAAAAATCCACAAGATTAAGTGCGGCAATACCGAGAGATGGACTTTCAGCAAAATCAAGCACATTCTCGATATGCCCTATCTGATTGAAGTTCAGAAGAATTCTTACGACACGTTCATTCGCGAAGGTATCGAAGACGTTTTCAAAGACTTCTCGCCCATTACCGACTACAGCGGAAAGTTGGAGTTGGAATTTCTGGAACATACTTTGGAAGGTTCCTGCAAGTACACCATCAAAGAATGTAAAGAGCGCGACGTCACTTACACTTCCCCTCTGAAGGTCAAAGTCAGACTTACCGTTAAAGACACCGGCAAGATGATGGAGCAGACCGTCTTTATGGGCGATATTCCCAAAATGACGGAGAAGGGTACGTTTATCATCAACGGAGCCGAAAGAGTTATAGTCAGCCAGCTCGTAAGAAGCCCGGGCGTTTACACCAAGGGTCAGCTCGACCGTAACGGCGTTATGCGTTACGACACCACCGTTATCCCGAACAGGGGAGCGTGGTTGGAGTTTGAACAGGACAGCACCAACACTCTTACCGTCAGAGTGGACCGCAACCGTAAGATCAGTGCGACGGTACTTTTGAGAGCGCTCGGCTTCGGCAGTAACGAAGAACTTTTCAAACTCTTCGACAACGATCCGATGATTATGGCGACGGCGGCTAAAGACGGCGACGTCACCGATACGGCAAAAGCCAAACTCGCTTTGTATTCCCGCCTGAAGCCCGGCGAAGTTCCTGCGGCAAACGGTGTGGATATCCTTATTCATAACATTTTCTTCGAACCGAGAAGATACGACGTAACTCACGTCGGAAGATATAAATTCAACAAAAAACTCAGCCTTGCCGAAAGAATAGAAAAACTCACTCTCGCAAGAGACGTGGTAACGCCCGACGGCGAAATCCTCGCCGAAAAGGGCGAAGTCGTCACCGCCGAAAAAGGAAAGGAAATTCAGAACTCCGGCGTTAACGTGGTTTATGTGGCGACCCCCGACGGCGGAGAATACAAAGTCATCGGTAACAATACCGTGGATTTGTCCGTTTACATCGGCGAAAACGCACGCAATATCGGAATTAAGGAAAGAGTTTACTATCCTAATCTTTTGCCTTTGCTGGAAGAATGCGGCGACGACAAGGAAGCTTTGAAAGCCGCCTGTATCGCCAACAAGGACAACCTGGTTATGAAACATATAACCGTGGACGATATCGTGGCTACCGTAAGCTACAACCTCGGTATGAAATACGGGTTCTATTTCTGCGACAACATCGACCACCTCTCCAACCGTAGAGTAAGAAGCGTGGGCGAACTTTTGCAGAACCAGTTCCGTATCGGTATCACCCGTCTGGAAAGGGTCATCAAGGAAAGAATGAGTATCGTTCAGGATCCCAACGACGTGACTCCGCAGTCTCTCATCAACATTCGCCCGGTTTCCAGCGCGATAAGAGAATTTTTCGGAAGCAGCCAGCTGTCGCAGTTTATGGATCAGCCCAACCCCATAGCCGAACTTACCCACAAACGTAAGCTCAGCGCTCTCGGACCCGGCGGTCTGAACAGGGAAAGAGCAGGGTTCGAAGTCCGTGACGTTCACCACTCCCATTACGGAAGAATGTGTCCTATCGAAACGCCCGAAGGACAGAACATCGGTCTTATCACCAGCTTGAGTTCATACGCCAAAATCAACGAATACGGATTTATCGAAGCTCCTTACCGCAAAGTGGACAAGGAGACCGGTATCGTTACCGACCACGTCGATTATCTGACCGCGGACGAAGAAGATAAGTACGTAGTGGCGCAGGCCAACGAACCTCTCGACGAAAACAGCCGTTTCGTCAACGAACGTATTACCTGCCGTTTCCGCGAGGACATAAAAGAATATCCCGTGACGCAAGTCGATTATATGGACGTGGATCCCAAACAGCTCGTTTCGGTTGCCACCAGCCTTATTCCCTTCCTGGAAAACGACGACGCCAACCGTGCTTTGATGGGAAGTAACATGCAGCGTCAGGCAGTACCGCTTCTCCGTCCCGAAGCTCCTATCGTAGGCACGGGTATGGAATATAAAGTCGCTTACGACTCCGGCGTTTGCGCCATAGCCAAAAACGCAGGTACGGTTTCTTCCGTTACCGCAGACGAAATTACCGTCAAGACCGAAAGCGGGGAGGAAGACGTTTACGAACTTCAGAAATTCCGCAGAAGCAACCAGGGTACCTGTATCAATCAGCGTCCCATAGTCAACAAGGGCGACAAAGTCAACGCAGGAGACATTCTTGCCGACGGTCCCGCAACCCAGAACGGAGAACTCGCTCTCGGAAGAAATATTCTGATAGGGTTTATGACCTGGGAAGGTTACAACTACGAAGACGCTATCCTTATCAGCGAGGAACTGGTCAAACACGACGTGTTTACCACCATTCATATCGAAGAATACGAAATAGAAGCCCGCGATACCAAACTCGGAGAGGAACAGATAACCCGCGACATTCCCAACGTCAGCGACGATTTACTTAAATATCTGGACGAAGACGGAATAGTTATGGTGGGTGCCGAAGTAAGAAGCGGCGACTACCTCGTAGGTAAAGTTACCCCGAAGGGCGAAACCGAACTCACCCCCGAAGAAAGACTTTTGAGAGCCATATTCGGAGAAAAGAGCAGGGAAGTAAGGGACGTAAGTTTGAAAGTTCCGCACGGCGAAGGCGGCACGGTAGTGGACGTAAAGGTCTTTACTCGTGAAAACAAAGACGAACTCGATCCCGGCGTCAACAAACTCGTCAGAGTTTACATTGCTCAGAAGCGTAAAATTTCCGTCGGTGACAAAATGGCGGGACGTCACGGTAACAAGGGCGTCATTTCCAGAGTTCTGCCCAAAGAGGATATGCCTTTCCTTGCCGACGGCACTCCTTTGCAGATCGTTCTCAACCCGTTGGGCGTTCCCAGCCGTATGAACATAGGACAGGTTCTGGAAGTTCACCTCGGACTGGTGGCAAAACTTCTCGATATCAAAGTCGCAACGCCCGTTTTCGACGGAGCTACCGAAAACGACATAAGGGAAATGTTCGAAAAGAACAATCTCCCTCTCGACGGCAAAATTCAGCTTTACGACGGACGCACCGGCGAACCGTTCGAAAACAGGGTTACCGTAGGATATATGTATATGCTTAAACTCGTCCACCTGGTTGACGACAAGATTCACGCCAGAAGCGTCGGTCCTTACAGCCTCGTCACCCAGCAACCTCTCGGAGGTAAGGCGCAGTTCGGCGGACAGCGTTTCGGAGAAATGGAAGTTTGGGCTTTGGAAGCTTACGGCGCAAGCCACATTCTTCAGGAAATCCTTACCGTCAAGAGCGACGATATTATGGGACGTCAGAAGATATTCGACAGTATTATTAAATCCGACGTCACCGCAGAACCCGGTATTCCCGAAGCGTTCAAAGTGCTTAAGAAAGAAATTCAGTCCCTCGGTCTCGACGTTAAACTGTTCAGCGAAGGCGAGGAGGAAATCCACCTTCCCGAAAATTACGACGACGAAAAAGAGTACGAAGTTCCGCTCCGCAAAGAGGAAGAAAAAGAAGTCAGTCTCGACGACATTTCTCTCGACGGACTGGGCGGATTTACTTCCGACGGAGACAAGGATACCCTTTACGACGACGATGACGACAGTTTCGGAGATATGTTCTCTTCCCTCTACGGAAACGTTGAAAGCGATTCCGAAAACGAGGACGACGAGGAAGAGGATACCGAAGATATTCTGTCCGAACTGGGAGCTATCGGCGTAAACGACACCGAGGATATCCTCAACAAGAGTTTCGACGACGATGAGATTTAATGAGGTGAATATATGATAGAGATTAACAATTTTGATTCCATACAGATAAGTATCGCTTCACCCGAAAAGATAAGAGAGTGGTCCCACGGCGAAGTAACCAAGCCCGAAACCATTAACTACAGAACGCAAAAGCCCGAAAGAGACGGTTTGTTCTGCGAAAAAATCTTCGGGCCGACCAAGGACTACGAGTGCCATTGCGGTAAATATAAAAGGATCCGCTACAAGGGCATAATCTGCGACAAGTGCGGCGTTGAAGTTACCAAGAGTAAGGTTCGTCGCGAAAGAATGGGTCACATCGAACTTGCCGCTCCCGTTTCTCACATCTGGTATTTCAGAGGGGTGCCGAGCAGAATAAGTACCATTCTCGATATGAGCCCCAAGCAGGTGGAACAGGTCATTTACTTTGCCGCATTCGTGGTAATCGACCCGGGTAAAACCAATTTCGAAAAGAAGCAGGTCATTAAGGACGAAGAGTACAGAAAAGCGGTACAAGAGTACGGTGCGGATTCCTTTGTTGCGGGAATGGGTGCCGAAAGTCTGAAAATTCTGTTGAGAGAAATAGACCTCGAAGCCGAAAGCGCAAAGCTCAAGGAACTTCTTGCGGCGGAGACTGCGAGAGCCGCCAAGAGCGGACAGACGGGTCAGTCTCTGAAGAAAACCCGTATAGCCAAGCGTTTAGAGATCGTGGAAGCGTTCAGGAAGAGCGGCAACCGTCCCGAATGGATGATAATGGACGTACTGCCCGTTATCCCTCCCGAACTCCGTCCTATGGTACAGCTGGACGGCGGAAGGTTTGCTACCAGCGACTTGAACGATCTTTACAGAAGGGTCATCAACCGTAACAACCGTCTTAAGAAAATGATAGAGTCCGGAGCTCCCGACATCGTGGTACGTAACGAAAAACGTATGTTGCAGGAAGCGGTGGACGCACTTATCGACAACGGCCGTCACGGCAAAGCCGTCACGGGCGCGGCTAACCGCAATCTTAAATCTCTTTCCGATATGCTCAGAGGTAAACAAGGCCGTTTCCGTCAGAACCTTCTCGGTAAACGTGTCGACTATTCCGGTCGTTCGGTTATCGTAGTCGGACCCGAACTGAAACTTTATCAGTGCGGACTTCCCAAAGAAATGGCTTTGGAACTTTTCAAGCCTTTCGTCTTCCGCAAACTGGTGGACAAGGAAATCTGCCACAACATAAAGAGCGCGAAACGCGCCGTGGAGAGAGTTAAACCCGTGGTGTGGGATATCTTGGAAGAAGTAATAAAGGACCACCCCGTGTTGTTGAACCGTGCTCCTACGTTGCACAGACTGGGTATTCAGGCTTTCGAACCGGTACTGGTGGAAGGCAGAGCCATCAAACTTCATCCGCTTGTTTGTCCGGCATTCAACGCCGACTTCGACGGCGACCAGATGGCGGTACACGTACCTTTGAGTATCGAAGCGCAGACCGAGGCGAGAATACTTATGCTCGCCACCAACAACATTTTGAAACTGTCCGACGGTAAACCTATCGTCAGCCCCACGCAGGATATGATACTGGGTTCGTACTATCTTACCCAGGAAAAACCCGGAGCGAAAGGCGAAGGGCGTTATTTCAAGGACCCCGACGAAGCCAAAATGGCTTATCAGGTCAAGGACATCGAATTGCAGGCGCGTATCAACGTCCGTATGAAGAAGGAAATCGACGGTATGGTATATAAGAAAATAGTTCCTTGCACCGTAGGTAAGATTATTTTCAACGAAGCTATACCGCAGGATCTCGGATTTGTGGAGAGGAACACTCCCGAACAGATGCTGGATCTGGAAATCGACTTTATAGTCAAGAAAAAACAGCTCAGCGAAATCGTGGAACGTTGCTTTAAGGCAAAAGGCGCCACGGGAGTAGCGAGAGTACTCGACAAAATAAAGGACCTCGGGTTCAAATATTCCACCGTGGGGGCCATCACCACCAGCGTATTCGATATGAAGATCCCCGGCGACAAACAGAAAATTCTGGACGAAGCCGAAAAGCAGGTTCTGAAAATCGAAAAGAACTACAACAGAGGTCTTATAACCGAAGAAGAACGTTATAACGAAGTCGTTGACGTTTGGAAGAACACCACCGACCTCGTTGAAAAAGATCTGGAAAAGAACTTCAAGGAATTCGACAAAATGAACCCCATCTGGATGATGGCGGACTCCGGAGCCCGTGGTAGCATGCAGCAGATCAAACAGCTTTCAGGTATGCGCGGACTGATGAACGACCCGACGGGTAAAGTTATCGAAATTCCGGTTAAGAGTTCCTTCCGTGAAGGACTGAGCGTTCTGGAATACTTCATTTCCAGCCACGGCGCCCGTAAGGGCGGAGCGGATACCGCTCTTAAGACGGCAGACTCGGGTTATCTGACCCGTCGTCTGGTGGACGTAAGCCAGGACGTTATCGTAAGAGAAGACGACTGCGGCGACAAGAAGGGCGTTATCGTACGCAACCTTTACGACGCAAGCGGCAGACTGGTGGAAGAAATCGGCGAAAGAATAATGGGAAGATACGCCATAGAGAACGTGGTTCATCCCGAAACAGGCGAAATTCTTGCCGAAGCCGACAAGATGATCACCGAGGATCAAGCCAAAGCCATTCAGAAAGCAGGAGTCAAGGAAGTCAGAATAAGAAGCGTCTTAAGCTGTAAATGCAAAGTCGGCGTATGCAGTAAGTGTTACGGCGCGAATATGAGCAGCGGCAATCCCGTCAAACTCGGCGAAGCGGTAGGAATAATAGCGGCGCAGAGTATAGGCGAACCGGGAACGCAGTTGACGATGCGTACCTTCCATACCGGCGGCGTTGCGTCCAGCGCGGACATCACGCAAGGTCTTCCCCGTGTGGTAGAACTCGTGGAAGCCCGTAAGCCGAAGGGCGAAGCCAAAGTCGCCGACGTCAAAGGAACGGTTACCGTTATCGAAGACGGCGTCAACCGTACCGTTAAACTCACCGGTGAAAAAATCACCAAGGGCGACGACGAAACCTTGCGTTTCGAGTACAAGATACCTTTCGGAGCAAAACTCCTCGTCAAGACGGGAGACGTTATCGAAGCAGGCGATCCGCTTTACGTCGGTAGCGTAAATCCGCAGGATATTCTGAGGACGAAAGGTCTCAGCGGCGTTCAGGAAATGATGATAAGAGAAATTCAGTCTGCGTACAGAACCAACGGCGTTCACATCAACGACAAACATATCGAAGTCATCGTCAGACAGATGCTCCGCAAGGTAAGGATAAACAACCCCAACGACACCGACTTGCTTCTCAACGAACTGGTGGACGTATCCACGTTGGAAGAAGCCAACGAACAGGCTTTGGAAAACGGCGGCGTACCCGCCACGGCTACCAGAGTATTGCTGGGTATCAGTAAAGCGGCGTTGGCTACCGAAAGCTTCCTCAGCGCGGCGAGCTTCCAGGAAACGGCGAGAGTTCTTACCGACGCAGCTATCAAGAGCAAGACCGATAAACTCGTCGGACTTAAGGAAAACGTCATCATAGGTAAACTCATTCCTGCAGGAACGGGTATGAAACAATACAGGAACATTACCCTTATCAACAACGAAATTCCCGAAAACACCATACAGGAAGATAAGTTCGAGGAAGTGGATTATCTCGAGGAAGAGTAAAAATTTCTTTGTCGGAAATTTACCTACAAGCGTATAATGGATAAGGCGGGCAAAAACCGCCTTATCGCAGATATAAAAGAGAAAAAAGGAGAACCGTATGAACCGTTTATTTACTTCGGAAAGCGTAACCGAAGGGCATCCCGACAAAGTATGCGATCAGATAAGCGACGCCGTTCTGGACGCCTATCTCGCTTCCGACAAGAATGCAAGAGTGGCGTGCGAATGTTGTTGCACCGAAAACTTTTTGCTTATAATGGGAGAGATAACGTCTTCAGCCAAAGTCGACGTAGAGAAAATCGCCAGAGAAACCATCAAGAAAATCGGTTACGACAAGGACGAATACGGATTTAATTATGAAACCGTCGAGATAAAAATGCTTCTCAACAAGCAGTCGCCCGACATCGCTTTAGGCGTGGACGAAAGCGTGGAGCACCGTGAAGGCGGCGACGATTACGACCGGATAGGCGCAGGCGACCAGGGTCTTATGTTCGGTTATGCCACCGACGAAACAGAAGAATATATGCCGCTTGCCATAGTTTTGAGTAACCGCATCTGCAAGAAACTTGCCGACGTGAGAAAGTCGGGAGAAATAAATTACCTTCGTCCCGACGGGAAAGCGCAGGTAACGGTGGAATACGCCGACGGCGTACCCGTAAGAGTGGATACGGTGGTTTTAAGCACGCAGCACGACCCCGACGTCGATATCGAGACTTTGAGGAAGGATATGAAAGAAAAAGTCATCAAAAAAGTTATCGGCGAAAAATATCTGGATAAAGACACCAAGTATTACATTAACCCCACGGGCAGGTTCGTGGTGGGCGGACCCAAAGGCGACAGCGGACTTACGGGCAGGAAAATAATCGTAGATACTTACGGCGGATACGTCGCCCACGGCGGCGGAGCATTTTCGGGGAAGGACCCCACCAAGGTGGACAGAAGCGCAACGTATTATCTCAGATATGCGGCAAAAAACCTCGTAGCGGCGGGACTGTGCAAAAAATGCGAAATAATAGTTTCTTACGCCATAGGTAAAGCCAATCCCGTGGCAATCGACGTCAATACCTTCGGAACGGGCGTCAAGAGCGATAAGGAACTGGAGGTAATAGTCGCAAAGGAATTCGATTTCCGTCCGATGGCGATTATCGCGCAACTGGGCTTGAACGCCCCCGTTTATTCCGATACCGCAAGTTACGGACATTTCGGAAAACCTGCTTACAGGTGGGAACAGACCGATAAAGCGGAAACGCTTAAAAAATATCTGTAATAAATGAAATATAAGGGGAAAGTCATAGACGTAATTTACGTCAACGAGGAGACGGGTTATACCGTGCTAACATTCGATACCGACACCGATTTTTTTACCGCTGTCGGTATTTTCCCTATTGTGACCGAAGGAGAATGGCTGGAACTCAGCGGTGAGTTCAAACCCAATCAGCGTTTCGGGGAACAGTTCGTGGTGGACGAAGTTATATACGCCCGCCCCGACGACAGAGAGGGGATATTCAAATACCTTTCGGGGGGACTTTTCAAGGGAGTGGGAGAAAAAACCGCCCGCCTGATAGTGGATTATTTCGGGTTGAGGACGTTGGACGTTCTGGAAGAACGCCCCTCCGAACTGAAAAAAATTCCCGGGATAGGGGACAAGAAACTGTACGATATCATTGAGTCTTACAAAGCCACCCGAAAAATGAAAGACTCTATACTTTTCCTGCAAAAATACGGTATAACGATGGGGCTTGCGCTTAAAATTTACCGCAGGTACGAAGAAGCGACTATTTCCGTCGTAAGCGAAAATCCGTATATTCTGGTGGAAGAAGTGGAAGGTATAGGTTTTATAACCGCCGACAAGATAGCTAACGCCATGGGTATAGACAAACACAGTCCCTTCAGAATAAGGGCGGGGATATTCTATGCGTTGAGCGAAGCCGCAGGCAAAGGCGGACATACCTGCCTGCCCGATAATATTCTGACGGAATCCGCTTCGAAAATTCTCGGGGTGGAGGTAAGTGAAGTTTACGAAGTCCTTAACGAGGCGGCGGGATTGAGGAAAATCACCACTCCCGACGGAGATATGGTCTCGACCGAACTCAATTACAGGGTGGAAAACGCCATCGCGACCAAACTCATTTTGTTGAAAAAAACCGTGGAAAAATGGGATATCGACGTAGAAAAATCGCTTGCCGACTACGAGAAAAGTTCGGTCATCGAATTGCACGAAAATCAGCGGACGGCGATAAAGAGCGTTTTTAAGGATGGCGTGACGGTGATAACGGGCGGACCGGGAACGGGCAAGACCACCATTATAAAAGCCATAGTCGGTATTGCTTCGCAAAGAGGGAAAAAGACGGTTCTGTGCGCGCCTACGGGACGGGCGAGCAAACGTATGACCGAAATGACGGGAGCGGAAGCGAAAACCATTCACCGCTTGCTGGGAGTTTCCTTCGGGGAGCAGAAATTCGAACGGAACGAAACCAACCCTCTGGAAGCGGACATAGTCATAGTGGACGAGATCAGTATGACGGACATTTACGTTTTTTACGCCTTGCTGAAAGCCCTGCCGCAAGGGTCGAGACTGGTGCTTGTAGGGGATAAGGACCAACTTCCCAGCGTGTCCTGCGGAAACGTTTTGGGCGACGTCATTTCCAGCGGAGAGATAAAGACGGTTTTTCTGACCGAAATATACAGGCAGGAAGGGGACAGCCTTATAGTCACCAACGCCCATCGCATTAACAGGGGCGAGATGCCCGTCACCGACAACAAGACGGACTTCTTTATAACGTATAAAAATAATCCTTCGGATATCGTAAACACCGTTATCGGTATGCTAAAAACCCGTATTCCGAATTTTACGGGCTTGACGAGCAACGATATCCAGGTGCTTACTCCCGTTAAACGCGGGATAGTGGGGGTGGAAAATCTTAACCTGAAGATACAGGAACAACTCAATCCGTCGGACGAGGAATATCTGAAAAACGGCTTCCCTTACAGAAAGGGCGACAAGGTTATGCAGAACGTGAACGACTACGAACTCAAATGGGAAAAACCCGACGGCGAAAGCGGCACGGGAGTTTTCAACGGAGAACCGGGGTACGTTACCAAGGTCACGAAAGACGGGGTGGAAGTGGAGTTCGACGACGAGAGGAAAGTTTTTTACGGGGCGGCGAGTATGGAGGAACTTATACCTGCCTACTGTATCAGCGTACATAAATCGCAAGGGTGCGAATTTCCCGTGGTAATTTTAGCTTTAAGCGGAGCCAATTTTATGATAATGACCCGCAATCTTTTATACACGGCGGTGACGAGAGCAAAAAAAATGGTGGTTATCGTCGGGGAAGAGGGGTGTATAAAGAGAATGGTCGGTAACGACTACACCGCCAAAAGATATTCCCTTCTGAAAGAATTTTTACTGCGTAACAAAAGCAAAGTGGAACTGTTATGGGGAAATTCCGATTAAAATTTAAGAAGTTTTCCGAAAAACTGTTAAATTTACTGTATCCGAAAGGACTTACCTGTAATTTTTGCGGGAAGGAACTCGACGACGAGGAAAGGGATAATTCCCTTTGTAAAGACTGTCGGGGAAAATTGCACGCGCCTCAATTCGATACGGTTATTTGCGAAGGCGTGGAGATAAGCGGCTGTTTCCTTTACGACGACGTGGCAAGGTATTACGTCTTAAGCTATAAAGATTCCGCTAAACCTTTTATCGCCGAATATATGGCGAAATTTATGTACGAAAAATTTCTCGAAAAGGGCATCGAAGCCGATAAAGTCTGTTTCGTGCCGTCGTCGGAAAAGAAAACCTCATTAAGAGGGTACGACGCAATGAGGTGCGTTGCCGAAGAGTTCTGTCGCCTGGCGAGTTTTCCTTTGAGCGACGTACTTTTCCGCAAAGAGGGAAAAGATCAGACAGAAGTTCCGTCGGAAGAACGGAAAGACAACGTAAAAGACAAATTCCTTTCGAGAGGTCCCGTCGAAGGAACGATACTTCTTCTCGACGACGTCGCAACGACCGGAGCTACCGTCGGGGAGTGCGCCGAGACTCTCTGTAAGCACGGAGCTGAGAAAGTCGTCGCTTTGACTTTTGCTTTTGCCCGCGGTTTCGGCGGGAATTCATAATCGTCTTTCCGAAAAAAGCCAAACCGATTGAAAAACTCCGATAATTATGTTATTATAAATAAATAAATTATTATACGCTAATTTAAGCGAGCGGAGAAGAAAAAATGTACGACCCGAAAGCGGAAACGATGTCCAGGGCGGAAATCGCCGATTTACAACTTGCCAAATTAAAACATATAGTCAATTACGCTTACGAAAACGTTAAAATGTATCGGGATAAATTCGACGCCATAGGGCTGAAACCCGAGCATATCAAGACTTTGAAAGATATCGAAAAGATTCCCTATACCACAAAGGACGACTTGAGAGAGAATTATCCGTTCGGACTTTTTGCCGTTCCGATGAAGAAAATTATCCGTCTGCACGCCTCCAGCGGCACCACGGGAAAACCTATCGTGGGCGGATATACGAGAAGAGACCTCGACAACTGGGCTACCTGCATAGCGAGGGTATTGTCTATGGCGGGAGCTACCGACGAGGATATAATTCAGGTGAGTTTCGGTTACGGTTTGTTCACGGGCGGCTTCGGGCTGCACTACGGTATAGAAAAATTAGGAGCGACGGTGGTTCCCGTTTCCAGCGGCAACACCGACCGCCAGCTTATGCTTATGAAAGACTTCGGGGTGACCGCTTTGGTGGCTACGCCCAGTTATGCGATGTATCTTGCCGAAAAAGCCAAACAAACGGGAATAATCGACGACCTTAAACTTCGTATGACCATAATGGGAGCGGAGGCTTCCACCAAGGAAATGCACGACGCTTTACGGAATATCTGGGGAGTTTTCCCCACCGAAAACTACGGACTTACCGAAGTGGGCGGACCGGGCGTCAGCGGCGAGTGCAGAGAAAAATGCGGTATGCACATCAACGAGGACTTCTTCTATCCCGAAATAGTCAATATCGAACAGAATAAAGTATTGTCCGAGGGCGAATACGGCGAAATGCTCCTTACCACGCTCGACAAGGAAGGTATGCCCATATTGCGTTACCGCACCAAGGATATCACGGCTTTGGACTACAGCCCCTGCAAATGCGGCAGGACGACGGCGAGAATGGCGCGTATCATAGGACGTACCGACGATATGATGATAATAAGGGGCGTCAACGTTTTCCCCAGTCAGATAGAGGGCGTTATAATGTCCGTTCCCGAACTCGGCAACAACTACGAAATTATCGTGGACAGAGTAAACTATATGGACACCATAGAAGTCAGGGTGGAAGTGGGCGACGGAGCGTTGCTCACCAATTACGCTAACCTGGAAAACCTCGTGGAAAAGACCAGAGCCAAATTGAAATCGGTGGTCCAGCTCGACGTCAAAGTCAAGCTCGTAGAGCCGTTTTCCATTAAAAGAGGGGAAGGAAAAGTCAAAAGAGTAACCGATAAAAGAAAGATTTTCGATATAAAGGAGTAAAAATGAAAAAATTACTGTTGGGAGATTTTGCGGTGGCGAGAGGAGCATACGAAGCCGGAGTCAGAGTGGCTACGGCATATCCCGGAACGCCCAGCACCGAAATTACCGAAGAACTCAGCCGTTACGACGAAGTTTATTCCGAGTGGTCGCCGAACGAAAAGGTGGCTTTGGAAGTGGGCTTCGGGGCGAGTTTAGCCGGGGCGAGGACGATAGTCAGCATGAAACACGTCGGACTCAACGTTGCGGCGGATCCGCTTTATACGGCGGCTTACACGGGCGTGAACGCGGGACTGGTGGTGGCGGTAGCCGACGATCCGTCCATGTTCAGCAGTCAGAACGAACAGGATACCCGTCTTATCGCAAGAGCGGCCAACGTCCCCGTACTGGAACCGTCGGACAGCGCCGAAGCCAAGGAGTTCACCGAGAAAGCGTTCCTTTTAAGCGAAACGTACGACACGCCGGTTATATTGCGGTTGACTACCAGAGTTGCTCATTCGCAAGGGTTGGTGGAACTCGGAGAAAGAAAGGAAGTTCCGCTCAAACCTTACCTCAAGGATATTCCCAAATACGTCATGATGCCGGCTAACGCCAAGAAGCGCCACGTCGTGGTGGAGGAAAGGCTCAACAAACTCTGCGCCGACAGTAACTCCTGTCCCGTAAACCGCATAGAAAAAGGCTCTTCCGACCTCGGGATAATCTGTGCCGGAGGCGTTTACCAGTACGTCAAAGAAGCGTTGCCGGAAGCAAGCGTTCTTAAACTCGGAATGGTTTATCCGTTGCCGTACAAGATGATAGCCGATTTCGTAAAAAGCGTAAAACGGTGTATCGTAATAGAGGAATTGGAACCCCATATCGAGACTTTGATAAAAAGTAAGGGTATCGCCGTGGAAGGAAAGAACCTGTTTTCGATACAGGGAGAGTTCTCTGTCAACCTGATAAGGGAAAAGGTTCTCGGCAAAAAGACCGAAGCCGTTGCGGCGGAAATTCCCGCACGTCCTCCCGTACTTTGCGCAGGTTGTCCGCACAGGGGCGTTTTCTATACCCTCAAGAAACTGAAACTCAACGTAATGGGAGATATAGGTTGTTACACTCTCGGCGCGGTACCGCCGTTAGGCAGTATCGACAGCGTGCTTTGCATGGGCGCAAGTATCGGTATGGCTATAGGTTTTGATAAAGCGAATTCCGATTTTGCAAAGAATACGGTGGCAGTCATAGGCGACTCCACGTTCATTCACAGCGGAATTACCGGACTTGTGGACGCCGTTTACAATAAAGCCGACGCTACGATTATTATCGTGGACAACTCCACCACGGGTATGACGGGTCATCAGAACCACCCCGCAACGGGCAAAACCATCAAAAACGAACAGACGTACGCTCTCAACCTCGAGGAACTGTGCCGTGCCACCGGAGTAAAGAGCGTGGACGTTGTGGACCCGTACGAACTGGATAAATTCGAACAGACGGTGCGCAAGGCTTTAAGCGAAAGCGGAGTGAAAGTAATAATCGCCCGCAGACCTTGCGTACTTCTGACCAAAAAACTTTACAAAGGTTTCGAGATAACCGACGCTTGCAAGAATTGCAAGGCTTGTCTGAAACTCGGGTGTCCGGCTATCGTAAACACCGAACACGGAATGACTATAGACGCATCTCTCTGTACCGAATGCGGACTTTGCCAGAGCGTGTGCAAATTCGGGGCGATAAAGGCGAAATAGGAGGTATTTTATGGATATACTTATAGCGGGCGTAGGCGGACAGGGCACGCTCCTTGCAAGCAGAGTTTTGGGAAAATACGCCCTTAAGAAAAATCTCGACGTCAAACTCAGCGAAGTTCACGGAATGGCTCAGAGAGGGGGCAGCGTAATAACTTTCGTCCGTTTCGGCGACAAAGTAAATTCTCCTATAATCGACGAAAAGGGAGCGGATATTATCCTTGCGTTCGAAAAGCTGGAAGCCTTGAGGTACGCTCATTATCTTGCCGACGGAGGAAAAATCATTTATTCCACGCAGGAAATAATGCCTATGCCGGTAGTTACGGGTGCGGCAAAGTACCCCGACGACATCGAAAGTCGTTTACCGAACGCCGTGGGTATCGACGCTATGGACAAGGCGTTGAAAGCCGGAAACTCCAAAGCCGCAAACTCGGTTATGTTGGGGGCGTTGACGACTATTATGGGGTTGGATAAAGCCGTTATGGAAGAAGCGTTGACCGAATCCGTCCCCGAAAAACTCGTTCAACTCAATCTTAAAGCATTCGAATACGGTTGCGAAATGTAAATTTTGCGCAAAAGAAAAAAAATCAATTTATTTTTAACGGAGATAAAAGAGGAAAGTATGAAAAGCAGAGTTAAAGACTACATTTATTCACCGCAGTACGAGTGTCTCAGCCGCAGCGAAATGCAGGCGTTGCAGAGCGAAAGACTGGTCAAACTGGTAAAGAGAGTTTATGACAACGTGGCTGTCTACAGAGCGAAAATGGACGCAATCAAACTTAAACCCGAAGACATCAGAAGCGTGGACGATCTTTACAAACTGCCGTTTACCACCAAACAGGACCTGCGCAACAATTATCCTTTCGGAATGCTTTGCGCTCCCAAGGAAGAGATAGTCAGGTTGCACGCGTCCAGCGGCACCACGGGAAAACTTACGGTGGTAGGGTATTCGCAAAACGACCTCGACGTGTGGGCGGAATGCGTCTGCCGCGCTTTGGGAATGGCGGGCGTTACCAAGGAAGACACCGTACACGTTGCGTACGGTTACGGACTGTTCACGGGAGGACTGGGACTTCACGACGGAGCCACCAAAATGGGAGCAACGGTAGTTCCCGCTTCCAGCGGAAACACCAAACGTCAACTTTCCCTGCTCCGCGATTTCGGAGCGACGGCGATAGCCTGTACTCCGTCTTATGCGATTTACCTCGGCACCGAAATGGAAAACAACGGTATCTCGGTGGACGAACTTAAACTTAAAGTCGGTATTTTCGGAGCGGAACCCTGGTCGGACAATATGCGCAAGGAGATAGAGAGGACGCTCAATATCGACGCACTCGACATTTACGGACTGAGCGAGATTTCCGGACCCGGCGTAGCTATGGAATGTATGGCGAAAAACGGTTCTCACGTTCAGGAAGACCATTTTATTCCCGAAATAGTCGACCCCGTAACCTTGGAACCGTTACCTTACGGGGAGAAAGGGGAACTGGTATTTACTACCATAACCAAGACGGGACAGCCGCTTGTTCGTTACCGTACCAGGGACATAACGTCTTTGAACGCCGAAAAATGTTCCTGCGGCAGGACGACGGTCAGAATGAACAAAGTTCTGGGTCGTAACGACGATATGCTTATTATCAGAGGCGTCAACGTCTTCCCCAGCCAGATAGAGGCGGCTATTATGAACGTAAGCGGAGTGGCTCCGCATTATATGATATACGTGGACAGAGTAGACAACCTCGACGTTATGGAAATTCACGTGGAAGTCAACGAAAGTATTTCCAGCGACACCGTGGGAAGCCTGGAAGCCTTACGCAAGAAGATAGAGAGCGAGATACACAGTTATCTGGGTATTTCCGCAAGGGTAAGACTGGTGGAACCGAATACCGTTCAGAGAAGCGAAGGCAAAGCGGTAAGAGTTATCGACAAACGTAAAATATAATCAGATAAAGGAGGTCAATATGCTGGTTAAACAACTATCGGTTTTTATGGAGAACAAACCCGGTCGGCTTTATAAACTGACCAACGCTTTAGGCAAAGAAGGACTGGATTTCGTAACGCTCTCCATAGCGGACACCAAAGACTACGGAATAGTAAGATTTATCGCCCGCGACAACGACAAAGCCTACGAAGTATTGAAAAATGCCGGTTTTGCCGTGGAACAGACTTCCCTTATCGGAGTGGAAGTTCCCGACGTTCCGAATGCGCTTGCAGAAGTTATCGGTCTTTTGGAAAAAGAGGACATCAATATCGAATATCTCTATTCCTTCGTCCTCACCAACTACAATACCGCAAAAATACTTCTCAAAGTGGAAGAAACCGACAAGGCTATCAAACTTTTCGAAGGAAAGGGCATTAAACTTCTGAGCGAAAAAATTCTTTGACGCCGAGTTAAACTTCGATAATATTTTCTAAACGAAAAACGGCTCCTCTTTACGGGAGCCGTTCTTTTTTGCGGATAAGAGGTTATTTTTCGATCGACTCGGTCTCGGCGGGGGAAGAGGCGTTTGTCTCGGTCAACGCCGTGAATTTTTCGGGAAAAATCGTCGCGAGGAATTCTTTATCCGGCGTGCAGGACTTGAAAATGAGGCTGAAGACGGGGGTCACGATAAAGGACGCCGCCATGCAGACAACGCCTATGAAAGGACTTCTGCCGATACCCGCTTTGAGTACTTTCCCGACAGACGAGTCGGGAGCGTCGTGAAGTCCGAGAGTTATTACCATAATTATCGTAATAAGTATGGTGCTGATTATGGACGCGTAAGAACCAGCCTTGTTTATCCTTTTGGAGTAAAGCCCCAAGACGTAAGGTCCGATGAAACAACCCGCGAGAAGTCCCCAGCTTAAACTCATCATAGTTACTATGGCGTCGATTTCCACTATGGCGAGGATAGCGCTCACCGCCACGAATACCAGGCAAAGCACTCTCATAAGTATGGTGACGTTGCTTTCGGGCGCTTGTTTTTTTAAGTACCCTTTGTAAAAATCCACGCTTACCGTGGAAGCCGAAGAAAGGGACAAAGAAGCGAGAGTGGACATACTCGCAGAAAACAGCAATACTAAAATCAGTCCGAGCAAAGCGGGAGTTAAATTTGCGCTGAGCATTTCGGGGACCAATCTGTCGAAGTTGCCGCCTAGATCGTTGACGAAAGTTTCGTTACTTACAAAAAGGGTAACCAAACTCCCGACAAAGTATGCCCCTCCTCCCACTATTAAAGAAAATACCGTACTTATCACGGCGCCTTTTTTTATGGCGTCGTCGTCTTTGATTGCGTAGAATTTATGTACCGATTGCGGCAATCCCCAGATTCCGAAAGAGGTTAAAAGCACGAGGATAATTACGTTGAAAGCCGCCGAGTCCATAAAGGATTTTCCTTCGGGTACGGCTCCCGACGGGATGAGCCCGAGTCCGTTTTGAGTAAGAGCGGACAGCCCTTCTCCCCAGTTGACTTCTTCTGCCGAAAGCAGGGTGAACACGCAGACCAGAATTCCGATTATCATGATTATACCCTGAATAAAGTCGGTAATGGAAGTTGCGAAATATCCGCCCAGGAACAGATAAACGGCGGTAACTACGGCGAGTATGAGGATACACCAGATGGTATCGAGTCCGATGACCTTGGAAAAGATATACCCGAGTCCCTGATATACCGAAGACGAATACGGAAGCAGAAAAACGAAAATAAGAAGGGAACTCAGAAGTTTGATATGTTCCGAGCGGTAACGTTTTTCGAAAAACTCCGGCATGGTGCGGGCCTGGAGAGTATTGGTCATAAACTTCGTGCGTTTTGCCAGGACCAACCAGGCGGCGAGGGTACCGATAAGCATATTTCCTATACCTATCCATACCGCCGCAAGTCCGAAATTCCAGCCGAATTTTCCCGCATAGCCGATGAATATGACCGCGCTGAAATAAGTGGCTCCGTAAGCAAAAGCGCTGAGCCACCCGCCGACTCCTTTGCTTGCGAACATAAAGTCGTTCAAGGATTTACTTTTTTTGGCGGTAACGAGCGCCACAACTATCAATACGGCGAGGTAAAGAGCGAAAATAACGTATTGCGCGACTCCCGTCGCGGAAAGAAAATTTAACATTTTTTCTCCTTCGTCGGCTAAATTCCAGAAATTTAAGAATATTACAATTTTAATACATAATATAATATTTTGCAAGGAAAAACGCTAACTTTCATACGTTACATCGAAAAGCGTATTGACAAGGAATAATGTATAATATATAATAATAAAATATGATTAAATATATTTTTAGGGGCATATTATGTTTCAGAACGAAGTGAAAGAAATCCGCAGACTTCTCGACAAGGAAGGGAATATTTCCGAAGCGGGTTTTGCAAAAAAACTCAATTGGGAATACAACAGGGCAGATATTACCGCCCGACCCTGCCGCATTAAGGAGTGGGATTATTATTACATAGGCAACGACGAATGCGCTCTCTGTCTCACTATGGCGGATATGGGGTATATCGGAGCTTTGAGCGCCACGGTTATGGATTTTACCGAGCCGAGTCAGATTACCAAAAGCGCGGTTTGTTTTTTCCCGATGGGTTCGTTCAGAATGCCTTACACTTCGATTGCCGGAGATTGTTCCCGAAAAATCGGTAAAGTGGAAATGACTTTTATAAACGACGGATTTACCCGTCGGCTTTACGGCAAATATCCCAAGTTCGGGAATGCCGGCGAGACCCTTTCTTTCAACGTGACTTTAACGGATTTCCCCGAAGAAAGTATGGTTATCGCCACGCCTTTCGAGAAAAAAGGTTATTTTTACTATAATCAGAAAATCAACTGTATGACGGCGGACGGAGGTTTTTCGCTGGGCGATAAGGAGTATTCTTTGGCAAAAGAAAAGAAAACTCTCGCAACCTTAGACTGGGGACGCGGAGTCTGGACCTACGACAATACCTGGTACTGGGGCAGCTTACAGACTTATCTTGCCGACGGAACGAAGTTCGGGTTCAATATAGGTTACGGTTTCGGGTGTAACGATCAGGCCACCGAAAATATGTTGTTTTACGACGGGAAAAGTCATAAAATAGATGAAGTTACCTTCCATATCCCGCAAAAAGACGGAAAAGACGACTTTATGTCGTCGTGGCTCTTCACTTCATCCGACGGCAGGTTCGAAATGCAGTTCGAACCGCTTATCGACAGGTATGCGCCGTTCGATCTGAAGCTGTTTGCCATGATCCCTCATCAGGTATTCGGTTATTTTACGGGGAAAGCCGTTCTCGACGACGGACAGACAATAGAATTGACAAGGACTTTGGGATTTGCGGAAAAAGTACACAACAAGTGGTGAGGATTTTGCGATAATCCTCGGTAAATATCTGCGCGACGACGGCAGTATCGACATGGAATTGCGGGAAAGGCTTAAAAAGGGGGAGGAACTTTACCGTAATGGAGTTTGCTCCCGCATCATCGTGAGCGGAGGTGAAGCCAATAAACGCGCAGGGCGATCGGAAGCGGAAGCGATGAAAGAGTTTCTTTCCGCCCAAGGGATTCCGCAAGAAGCGATAATAACGGAGGAAAAGTCCCGCAATACTTACGAAAACGCCAGGGAATGTGCCGCAATTCTCGCACAAGAAAATTACGGCAGGCTATATCTGGTTTCCAGCGCGAAACATCTTTACAGATCCTATTGCAACCCGTATCGGTTTTTCAGGTGGCTGTTCAAGCTCCCGGTAAAAAACGCTCCCGCCTGCGACTGCAATCTCAGTTATGTCGATTTCGAAGAAGGCAGGCAAAATTGCGTGGTTTTCTTTTCAAAGAAAGCCGAACTGGATAAATACATATCTCTCCATACCGATTGCAACGTGTTCGCCAAGAAGAAAGGAGGGATTTTGAGAGAGGGATTTCTTCCTTATTTTGTGGGAAGCGGAATAGGAGAAAGAGGGGAAAAGTTCGTGGGAAAAATCGAAAAATTGTACGGCAAAGTTAATATTGTTGCGGTAATATAATAAATAACGACGGAGGACAAATGGCACGTATCGAACTTCTGGAAGCGAAAAAAGTAAATAACAGCGGATTAAAACCCGAATTCAAGAACGGATATTCCACATTTACCAAGCAAAAAGGGACGGATTTTCGTATTTTGCAGCTTACCGATTTACATTTCGGAAGAGGCTTTCTGAGCATAAAAAAAGATAAACTCGCCCATAACGCCGTTGTTACGCTCGTGGAAAGAGTTAAGCCCGATTTTATTATTCTGACCGGGGACAATATCTATCCGATACCGATTTTTTCGGGGACGATAAACAATATGAAGGAGTCCAAATACGTCGGGAACCTGATGGAAACATTCGGCATACCCTGGACGATGACCTTCGGCAATCACGATACCGAGCCGTTTGCCACTCATACGAGGAAAGAACTTCTCGAGTACTATTCTTCCCTCGACAACTGCCTTTTAACAGACGGCGCGCCCGGAGTTTACGGCACGGGCAACCACATCGTAAAAATCGATTCTCCCGAAGGCAAGACGGAGATGGCTCTCGTTATGCTGGACAGCAATATGTATCTTAAGAAGTCGTTTTTCTCCACTTTCGACAACGTCCACGATGACCAGATAGCCTGGTATATAGAGGAAATCAAGAAAATGGACGGTTATACCGATCCCGTACCCAGTCTGGCATTTATGCATATGCCGCCCAAAGAATATCAGGAAGCCTGGGCGAAACTGAAAATGGGTAAGACCGACGAAGTGACTTATCACTGCGGAACCATTGCCGAAATCAACGACCACGTAGGTTTCTCCCGTCGTAAAAAAGGAAATTTCTTCGAAGAAATGGTTAAGTTCGGCAGTTGTAAAGGTATATTCTGCGGACACGACCACCTGAATAATATTTCCATGACCTATAAAGGGATAAGGCTTACTTACGGAATGGCGATAGATTATCTCGCTTACCCCGGCATCAAGAAAAAATACACTAACCGCGGCGGTACTTTGATAACGATAGGCGACAACGGTACTTTCGACGTGGCGTTGGAACCGCTCACCACCCCGGTGGAAATTTACGAATAAGAAAGGACGAAGGACCTTTCCCGGATATTCCGTTTATTACGGGTATCCGTTTTTTTATCGGTTTTTAACTACTCTTTTTCCGTTAAAGGCGTCGCTTCGATTGCGTTAACGAAAAATCGGGAGTAAAATATAGATATTAGTCGGTACACCGACTGAGAGGTGAATTATGCTCAAAGAATTGGGTAAAAATATAGGGAAATATAATAAATTAGCTATTCTTACGCCGCTTCTGGTAGTGTGTGAAGTCGCCATAGAAGTCAGTATTCCTTTCGTTATCAGTAAACTGATAGACGTAGGTATAGAGGGCGACGGCGGTGTTTCGTACGTCGTAAAAATGGGACTTATTATGCTTGCGATGGCGTTTGCAAGTCTGTGTTTCGGCGGACTTGCCGGACGCACAAGCGCGGTGGCGGGCGTAGGGTTTGCCAAAAATTTGCGTAATGCGCTTTTTTCCAAGGTGCAGGATTATTCTTTTGCAAATATAGATAAATTTTCTACTCCGTCGCTGATAACCAGACTTACTACCGACGTTACCAACGTGCAGAACGCATTTATGATGATGATGCGTATAATGGTTCGGGCTCCCGTAATGCTTATCTGCGCAACTTCTTTCGCTATCGGAATAAACTGGGAACTGGCTTTGATTTTTCTTGTGGCTATACCTGTATTGGGAGGCGCTATAGCCTTATTTTCCGCTTTGGCATATCCGAGATTTATCCGTATGCTGAAAAAATACGACCTTATAAACGCGAGCGTTCAGGAAGACCTCGCAGGCATAAGGGTGGTCAAAACTTTCGTAAGGGAAAACCACGAAAGCGAGAAATTCCGTAAGTCTGCCGAAGAACTCCGCAGAGCGCAGATAAAAGCCGAAAAACTTATCTCGGTAGCTATGCCTTTGATGATGCTGGTGGTATATACCTGTATTATTTTGATAATATATCTCGGCGGCACGTCCATAATCGGCGGCAGTATGACGGTAGGGGAGCTGACCAGTTTCTTGACGTACGTTATGCAGATAATGATGAGCCTTATGATGCTGGCGATGGTTTTCGTAATGTTACTTTTGTCCAAAGCGTCGGCTCAGAGAATAGTGGAGGTGTTCCGTGAACAGCCCGACATAGCCGATCCGGAAAATCCCGTTATGACTGCGCCGAAAGACGGTTCGATAGAATTCAAGGACGTGACTTTCTGTTACCGCAACAGCGAGAACGCGGCGTTGAAAGACGTTTCTTTACGGATAGAGAGCGGAGAAACGGTAGGCGTCCTCGGCGGTACGGGTTCGGCGAAAAGCACTTTGGTACAGCTTATTCCGAGGCTTTACGACGCCACGAAAGGGGAAGTTTGCGTAGGCGGACGGAACGTAAAAGAGTACGACTTGAAGGTCTTGCGTGATTCGGTAGCCATGGTTTTGCAGAAAAACGTGCTTTTCTCGGGGACCATTAAGGAAAACTTACTTTGGGGCAACGAACACGCCACCGACGAAGAGATCGAACAGGCCTGTCGCACGGCTTGCGCATACGATTTTGTCAACGATTTTCCCGACAAGTTCGCTACCGACCTCGGGCAGGGCGGCGTCAACGTTTCGGGCGGACAAAAACAGCGTCTTTGCATAGCGAGGGCGTTATTGAAAAAGCCTCTCGTAATGATCTTAGACGACTCTACCAGCGCCGTGGATACGGCTACCGACCGCAGCATAAGGACGGCTTTGAAGGAGAACCTGAAGGGAATGACCACCATAATAATCGCTCAGAGGATAGCCTCGGTCATGGAAGCCGATAAGATAATCGTCCTCGATAACGGAGAGATCAACGCCGTGGGCAAACACGAAGATTTGCTGGCAAACAACGAGATTTACCGTGAAGTTTACTATTCGCAAATGAATAAGGAGGAGGAATAATCATGAGAGCCAAAAGAACTTCCCTTCCTACTCTTAAAAGACTTTTCAAAGAACTGAAACCCTATAAATGGGCTTTGGCGGCGGTTTTGGTGTGTATAATAACCAGCGCCGCGGTAAACGTGCTGGGCACTATGTATATCAAAATCGCCCTCGACAGTTATATCGAACCGTTACAGGGGTTGAAAGATCCCGATCTGACGCCGTTTTTTGCTTCCCTCGGCATAATGGCGGCGATTTACCTTACGGGTATACTTTGCTCCTTCGCTTACACGAGGATAATGGTTTACGTAACGAGCGGAACGCTTTACAATATCCGTACCAAACTGTTCGACCATTTGCAGAAACTGCCCATAAAATACTACGACACGCATACTCACGGGGAACTTATGAGCCGTTTCACGAACGACACCGATACGTTGAGAGAAATGATCTCCAACGCCTTGCCGCAGCTCATAAACTCTTCGGTCACGGTCATAGGCGTGGTCGTTGCGATGCTGGTGTTAAGTCCCATACTTACGTTGCTTGTCTTTGCGATAATTGCGGTAATGGTAATTTTCGTGGCAAAACTCGGCGGAGTGAGCGGACGGTATTTCGTCAAGCAGCAAAAGTCCCTCGGCGACGTCAACGGATACATCGAGGAACTTATCGAGGGGCAGAAAGTGGTAAAGGTGTTTTGTCACGAGGAAAAGACCAAGGAAAGGTTCTTTGAAATAAACGACGTCCTTTGTTCCAACGCAACCACGGCAAACACCTGCGCCAACATTCTGATGCCTATTATGGGCAATATGAGTTATATAATGTATGTCCTGGTAGCTCTGGTCGGGTCTATTCTTATAATGCACCCCGAGCTGTCGATAGCGGTGACGATAGGCACGGTGGTGGCGTTCCTGCAATATACCCGTACCGTTTCGCAACCGATAACGCAGATAAGTATGCAATTCAATAACGTGCTTCTCGCTTTGGCGGGAGCGGAGAGGATATTCAAGATACTGGACGAACCGGAAGAAGTGGACGAAGGGTACGTCACGTTGGTAAATATCGAAAAGGACGGCGACGAGATAAGGGAAACCGATCTCCGCACGGGAATGTGGGCGTGGAAACATCCGCATAAAGCCGACGGGACGGTAACTTATACCGAACTTAAAGGTAAAGTCACTTTCGACAACGTGACTTTCGGATACGAACCGGACAAGATAGTACTCGACGGGATAACGCTTTACGCTCACGCCGGGCAGAAAGTAGCTTTCGTCGGTTCCACGGGAGCGGGCAAAACCACGATAACCAACCTTATCAACCGTTTTTACGACGTGCCCGACGGGAAGATAAGATACGACGACATCAATATAAACAAGATAAAGAAAGCCGACCTCAGGCGGTCTCTCGGAATGGTCTTGCAGGACACCAACCTCTTTACGGGAACGGTCATGGACAATATCCGTTACGGCAAACTGGACGCAACAGACGAAGAGTGCATAGCCGCCGCACGGCTGGCGAACGCTCATTCCTTCATAACCCGTCTGCCCGAAGGGTATCAGACCATGCTTACCGGCAACGGCGCCAATCTGAGCCAGGGACAAAGACAGCTATTGAGCATAGCCCGAGCCGCCGTAGCCGATCCGCCCGTCCTTATTCTGGACGAAGCGACCTCTTCCATAGATACCCGTACCGAAAAACTGATAGAGGACGGAATGGACAAACTTATGCAGGGCAGGACGGTATTCGTAATAGCGCACCGCCTTTCCACCGTCAAGAACAGTTCCGCCATAATGGTACTGGAACACGGCAAGATAATCGAAAGAGGTACCCACGAGCAGCTTATTGAAAAGAAAGGAAAGTACTACGAACTCTACAAAGGCCTCGCCGAACTGTCCTAAAAATCACCAACGCTCCGCCGTAAAGCGGAGCGTTATTTTTATCCTGATAGAAATTTTTAATTTGACGGAAGGAAAAGCGGAAACGAAATTACATAACGCCTTTATGTCTGTTGATTATTGCGTGCGAGACCAAGTCGATAAAGTTTTGTATGAAAGGTTCTTCTATTGTAGGGTCTGTAGGATCAAATTTTTCGGGATCATACGATTCAATCAACACAAAGGCGTAATTTACGTTTTCTAATTCGAAAGTTAAAGCTAAATAATATGAATAATCCGTTTCCTCGTGAGCAGTCATATTCTTTCCAAATCGACAATCGATATTATCCACGGTTAAATTTGTATCGAAATCCTTTACCAACGTGTTCGGTTGACGAGGGTTTGTCATAGACATAACTCTTAATGAGACAGATTCGCCGGATTCGGAGAGAGTATTCGTCTTATAATAAATTATATATCCGAGGGGATTAAAGCGAGAATAGTCTATTTCCGCACCGTTGTTGTCGGTTCTGATTTCTCCGTCATAGGAAACGGAATTCAATTCGTATTCGAATTTATCGCCGAGATCGTCGAAATAGTAGAACTCGGGGTGGGTTTGTTGCAATTCTTCATAAGTGTCGAAATAACGAGTAGGACAAGGCATGTAGGAATAAAAACACGCCGAAAGGGCAACGGACAAAACGGTTACCAAAAGGACGATGAGTATTAAAAGCGACCGTTTCATAGCTATTTTTCTCCCTTTTTGATGACATAATATTTATTTTCAGATAGATATTTTGTTGCCGTAGGCGAGTGCTTTACCGTAAACTTTTGGCGTATGGAATAATCAGTCCTCTGATATTTTCCAAATTTTTATTCTGCCGCCGTCGGTATAAGTAATGCTGACGTTACCTATGGTTTCTACAAACATAGAGCCATCTACAACCATATCTTTTTTCGATAATCTTACTGCAAAACAACCGTTATACTCGCCGTAATACCTGTAGGAAACTTCTTCTACGGGAGCTTTACATTCGTCGGCGAAGGTTTTCCTTATGGAATAGGAGACGGCTTCGGATATGTCGATTTCCGGGGCGGTCTGCTTGTTGTGGTATAAGTCGGCTATGCTCTGTAGATTTTCCTCGGTTATCCAGCCGTTGTCGTACGCTTCCTGCAAGGAATAGAACGCTCCTTCGATATACTCCGGAGTTTCTTCTTCTTGGGTGCAGGCGGTCAGGCAAAAAAGGACGGTAAAGGTCAAAATCACCACTAAAATGGAAATTATTTTACGTTTCATAATGCACCTCTTTGAAAGTTTGCTTACGATCGGCTGTTTTGTCTGCGGTAAAAAAA
>CALVNL010000006.1 GCA_944349655.1 uncultured Clostridia bacterium | reverse complement strand
CCCCCACGCCTGCGAAGTATCCGAGGGGACAGAACAAGCCCCGTCTGTCGCCGATAGGGTAAAAATTTCTTCCGAATCGTCACGCAGGAGCGGTTTAAGGAAGGACTGTTTACAAAATAATCTTTTTATGGTATCATAAATACGTATATACCTACGGAAAACCTTTTCTTGAAGGAGAGAACGAAATGGCTAAAAGAGTAAGCAGAGGCATAAGCGAACTTATAGCGAACGCAGAGGATATGCGCGAAGAGCGCACCACCGAAGACAAAGTTACCGAAATAGCTTTGGAAAAACTCATTCCCAATCCCGACCAGCCCCGTAAGACCTTTAACGAAGACAGCCTGAAGGAACTTGCCGATTCCATAGCTTCCCACGGAGTTATTCAACCGTTGCTCGCCAAAAAGGACGGAGCCCGTTATATCATCGTGGCGGGCGAAAGGCGTTACCGCGCGGCGAAACTTGCCGGACTGGAAACCGTCCCCGTGATAGTTAAAAATTACGACGAAAGAGCCACCAGGGAAATCAGCCTCATAGAGAATTTGCAACGAGAAGATCTCAACGCCATAGAAGAAGCCGAAGCCATACGGGAACTTATGGATTCATTCGACCTTACGCAGGAAGAAATCGCTTCAAAACTCGGTAAATCCCGTCCCGCAATAGCAAACTCTTTACGCCTTCTCAATTTGCCCGAAAGTTTACGGGAAGCCGTAAAAAAGGGCGTTCTCAGCGCGGGACACGCCAGGGCTTTGCTTGCCATCAGCAATCCCGTCCACCAGCTGGAACTCGCCACCAAGGCCATAGACGAAGGCTGGAGCGTAAGAGAGACCGAAAAGCAAGTCAAATATTACCTTAAACCCGAAACTCGTCCCACCCGTCTTACCGAAACGGTAAAAGCCAAAATGACTTTGGAAATGAGGCAGTTCGTGGACGATATGACAAGGGTTTTCGCCACCAAGGTACGCCTTATGGGCAACGAGACCAAAGGCCGCATAACCATAGATTACTACACCAACGACGATTTGCAGAGGATTTACGAACTGGTGGAAAGACTGAAATAATTTTTCCTCTTGCCCGAAAAAAACGCTTTAATCCGTCCCGAAAGGGGCGGTTTTTTTGTGTTTTTGCTTTCTTTTCGCCGCAGGATTTTCCTTTACGAAAAAAATTTCCCTCCGCCGTTGACGGGGGAGGGGATTGTGTGCTATTATATACTATATAAATATTTTTATATGTATATTATATGTGAGGAGATTATAAAATGGCGGAGAAAATTCAACATACCTACGACCAGGGCGATATTAAAGTTCTGGAAGGACTGGAGCCTGTCAGGGTCCGTCCGGGAATGTATATCGGCAGCACCGACGTCAAAGGACTTCATCACCTCGTCACCGAAGTCGTCGATAACTCCATCGACGAAGCGTTGGCGGGTTACTGCACGCATATCGAAGTTTTCATCAGACCCGACGGCAGCGTCAGAGTCAGAGACAACGGCCGCGGTATCCCCACCGGAATTATAGAAAAAGAAAATAAATCCGCGGTGGAGGTCGTGCTTACCAAATTGCACGCGGGCGGCAAATTCGGCGGAGGCGGATACAAAATAAGCGGCGGCTTGCACGGCGTGGGCGTGTCCGTAGTCAACGCCCTCAGCGAATGGCTGGAAGTTACCGTTTTCCAGAACGGCAACGTCTACTGGCAGCATTACGAAAAGGGTATTCCGTCGGAAGAGCTGAAAATTATCGGAACTACCGAAGAAAGGGGCACCCAGGTGGATTTCTTCCCCGACGCAGAGATTTTCGAAACGGTGGAATTCAATTACGAAATAATGAAATCCCGCTTAAGGGAACTCGCTTACCTTAACAAGGGACTTAAAATTACCCTTACCGATATGAGGGAAGGCAGAGAAAATTCCGAAACCTTCCTTTACGAAGGCGGTATAGCGCATTTCGTGGAACAGCTCAACCGCAACAAGGAAACCCTGCTGCCCAAAATCATTTATATCGACGAAAAAATAGGCGACTGCGAAGTGGAGATAGCCATTCAGTACAACACCGGCTACGCCGAGACCGTTTACGCTTACGCCAACAACATCAACACCGAGGAAGGCGGTTCGCATTTAGACGGGCTGAAAGCCGGTTTAACGAAAATTGTCAACGAGTACGGGCAGAAACTCAAGATACTCAAAGAAAGCGAAAAATTGAGCGGCGAGGACGTCCGAGAGGGTATCACCGCCGTGGTCAGCGTCAAACTCCCCAATCCGCAGTTCGAGGGGCAGACCAAGACCAAACTCGGCAACAGCGAAATGAGAGGTATGGTCAACAAATGCGTCTGCGACAAACTCGGAGAATTCTTCGAGGAAAATCCCAAGATAGCAAGAGACCTTATCGGAAAATCCATCAACGCCCAAAGGGCGAGGGAAGCGGCTCGTCTTGCCAGGGAAAATTTCCGCAGGAAGGGGGTTTTCGAAGGATCGAGTCTTCCCGGCAAGCTTGCCGATTGCAGCGACACCAATCCCGCTCACTGCGAAATTTATCTCGTAGAGGGCGACAGCGCAGGCGGTACGGCGAAAATGGGCAGGGACAGACATTTTCAGGCTATTCTGCCGTTGAAAGGTAAGATCCTAAACGTGGAAAAAGCCCGTCTGCACAAAATCCTCGACAACGACGAAATAAAAGCCATGATCAAGGCTTTCGGGTGCGGATATAAGGACGAATTCGATATCTCTAAATTAAGATACGACCGTATCATCTGTATGACCGATGCCGACGTGGACGGCAGCCATATACGTATATTGCTTTTGACTTTCTTCTTCCGTTTTATGCGTCCGCTTATCGAGGAAGGACACGTTTATATCGCAATGCCGCCCCTTTACAAACTGACCAAAGGCAAGGTGGAGAGGTATTGTTACGACGACGCCGAACTCGCCCGCGCGCAGGAAGAAATGGGCAGGTGCGAACTTCAGCGTTACAAAGGCTTGGGCGAAATGAACGCTCATCAGCTTTACGAAACCACTATGGATCCCGAGAGAAGGACTTTGCTGAGAGTCACTATGGACGACGCGGTGAAAGCCGACGAAATTTTCTCGGTGCTTATGGGCGAACAACCCGAACTGAGAAGGGCGTTTATCGAAGAGAACGCCACCCTCGTCAAGGAACTCGATATTTAAGGGGGCAGCGATGAGTACGAAAAACAGCGGAATAGACTTAAACAACATTAAGGAAATCCTTTCCAAAACCAAAATAATACCCGTAAACGTAAACGAGGAGATGAGCAAGTCGTTCATTGCTTACGCCATGGCGGTCAACGTAAGCCGTGCCATTCCCGACGTGAGAGACGGACTGAAACCCGTTCACAGAAGGATACTGTATGCAATGAACGATATGAACAACACCTACGACAAGCCCACCAAAAAGTGCGCCCGTATCGTAGGCGAGGTCATGGGTAAATATCACCCCCACGGCGACAGTTCGGTTTACGACGCGCTGGTAAGACTTGCGCAGGACTTTTCCATCAACGTGCCGCTTGTGGAAGGACAGGGAAACTTCGGTACCGTGGACGGCGATCCGCCTGCGGCGCAGAGGTATACCGAAGCGAGGCTGAGTAAGGTTGCGGGAGAACTTTTGAGAGACCTCGACAAAGAGACGGTGGACTTTTACCCCAACTTCGACGACACGCTTATGCAGCCGGTCGTGCTTCCGGCGAGGTTTCCCAACCTTCTGGTAAACGGTAGCGAAGGTATAGCCGTGGGTATGGCCACCAGCATACCGCCCCACAACTTACGGGAAGTCATCAACGGCACCGTCGCCCTTATCGACAACCCCGACATCACGGTGGACGAACTTATGGAATATATCCCCGCTCCCGATTATCCCACGGGTGCGTTGATCCTGGGCAGGAATGCGGTAAAACAAGCCTACAGGACGGGACACGGCGGTATCGTTATGCGCGCCAGGACGGAGATAGAGGAACACAACGGCAGGATGAGAATAATCGTCACCGAGCTGCCCTATCAGATCAACAAAGCCGCCCTCATCAAGAACATAGCCGACCAGGTCAAGGATAAGAGAATAGAAGGTATCTCCGATATAAGAGAGGAAAGCGACCGTTTCGGTATGCGTATCGTCATCGAAATAAAACGCGACGCCAACGCTCAGGTGGTATTGAACACGTTATATAAACAGACCAATCTACAGGTTTCGACGGGTATCAATTTCTTAGCTTTGGTAAGAGGCAAACCCGTGGTTCTGAACTTAAAGGAAATGCTTTCCGAATACGTCGCCCACCAGGTGGACGTGGTGGAGAGAAGGACCCGTTTCAACCTCAGGAAAGCCAAGGAAAGGGAGCATATCCTGGAAGGACTGGTTATAGCGCTTGCAAATATCGACGAAGTTATCGAAGTTATCAAGAAGAGTAGGGAAAGAAGCGACGCAATGAACGCTCTTTGCGAAAAATTCCTGCTCAGCGACAAGCAAGCCAACGCCATTCTGGAAATGAAACTTTCCCGTCTGACGGGGCTGGAAGTGGAAAAACTGAAAAACGAACTTGCCGAGCTGGAGGTAACCATAAAGGATCTCGAGGACATTCTGGCAAATCCCGACAGAGTAAAGACCATTATCAAGGAAGAGATGACGGCGATAGGGGACGCTTACGGAAGCGACAGGAAGTCGGAACTCAGCTACGACGAGAGCGAAATCGACATAGCCGACCTCATAGCCAAAGAGGACGTGGTGATATCCATGACCTATCAGGGCTACGTCAAGAGAATAGCCGTCAGCGAATACAAGAGCCAGAACAGGGGCGGAGTAGGCGTTACGGCGCACAAGACCAAGGACGAGGACTTCGTCAAGAAGATGTTCGTGTGCAACACGCACGACGATCTGTTGTTCTTCAGCAACGCAGGCAAAGCCTACAGCCTGAAAGCCTTTATGATACCCGAAGCCACCAAGACGGCGAAGGGAAGAGCAATGGTAAACGTATTGCCGCTTGCCGAAGGCGAACGCATCACGGCGTTCCTGCCGGTCAAGGACTATTCGGAAAAAGGCTATATCGTGATGAGCACCCGTAACGGGCTGATCAGAAAGAGCGAACTGGAAGAGTTCGAGGTAGTCAGAAGCAACGGAAAAATCGCCATAACCTTGAACGAAGGAGACGAACTCATCGAAGTGGAACGCACGAGCGGCAACGACGACATACTTATGGCAAGCCACAACGGCAAATGTATCCGCTTCAACGAACAGGACGTCCGCAAGACGGGCAGAGGCAGCCAGGGCGTACGCAGTATGAAACTCGACGACGGCGATTATATCGTGGATATGGCGATAATAAGAGAGGGCTGCAAGGTCATAACGATCAGCGAAAACGGTTTCGGTAAGCGTACCGACCCGTCGGAATTCCGTATTCAGAGCCGAGCGGGCAAAGGTATCAAAGCCGGTAACTTCAACGAAAAAACGGGACTTTTGGTTAATATGAAACTTGTCGGGGAAGACGACGACATCATAATAATCGCCGACAACGGCACTATGATAAGGATAAGAGCCGACCAGGTCAGCGAAATAGGCAGAAATACCCGCGGAGTAACCATTATGAAACTTCGCCAGGGAGCGAAAGTGGTGGCTATGGCGCTTACGCCGCACGACGAGGAAGCCGAGTACGACGAAGTGGAAATTTCCGAAGAGGAAGTTAAGGCAGCCGCAAGCGAACAAACGTCCGACGAGGAATAATACCTTATAATAACTAAAACGAAAGACGACAAAATTAAAAAATACGCCCCGCAAAAATGCGGGGCGTAGTTTTTATAATAAGGAAATTTTACCGTTAAAAGGCAAAACGAATTATTTCATACCGAGCTTTTCGCGGAGAGCCTTTTCCAGTTCTTCGGCAATTTCGGGGTGATCTTCGGAAATAAATTTAAGCGCTCTGTCCCTGCCTTGACCGATTTTTTCGTCGTTGTAACTGAACCAGCTGCCGGTTTTGGAAATGAGTTCGTTTTCCACCGCAAGGTCGAGGATACAGCCGTATTTGGAGATACCTTTGCCGTAGATTATATCGAATTCGCAGGACTTGAAGGGAGAAGCGAGTTTGTTTTTGATAATTTTAACTTTGGTGCGGTTACCGACGATGTCGTTGCCGTTTTTGATGGCTTCGCCCTTACGCACGTCGAAACGCATACTGGCGTAGAACTTCAACGCCTTGCCGCCTGCGGTGACTTCGGGGTTACCGTAAACCACGCCCACCTTTTCACGGAGCTGGTTGATGAACACTACGCAGGTGTTGCTTTTTTTGACCACGCCCGTCAGTTTACGCAACGCCTGGCTCATAAGACGGGCTTGCAGTCCGACGTGGCTTTCGCCCATTTCTCCTTCGATTTCCGCCTTCGGGGTGAGGGCGGCGACGCTGTCTATTACGATAATGTCGATACTGCCGCTTTTTACCAGTTCCTCGGTAACGTCCAGAGCCTGTTCGCCGTTGTCGGGCTGCGAAACGTATAGGTTAGTAAGATCCACGCCTAAATTCGCCGCATAGATCGGGTCGAGAGCGTGCTCGGCGTCGATGAAGGCGGCTATTCCGCCCTTTTTCTGCGCTTCGGCTATCATATGCAGGGTGAGGGTGGTCTTACCGCTGGACTCGGGTCCGAACACTTCTATCACTCTGCCCCTCGGCACGCCGCCTATTCCCGTAGCCTGGTCGAGGGTAAGACAGCCCGTCGGAATGATGTCCACTTCCACTTTTGCGCTGTCGTCCATACGCATAATGGTGCCTTTCCCGAACTGCTTTTCTATCTGAGAGATAGCCGTGTTGAGAGCTTTTCTTTTTTCTTCGCTTATCTGATTGGTCATAAAGTTCTCCTTTATAAATTGTCTTTAAGATATTGCCACGTCAAAAACAAAGCGGTGTTTTTGGCGCATTGTCTTACTTGTTCTCTGCCTCCGTCGAAAACGTAGCGGTAGGCGACGGGGTCGTTGTCACGGAACGCGATTCCTATGTAAACCAGCCCTACCGGTTTTTCCGGAGTGCCGCCTAAGGGTCCCGCAATGCCGGTTGTGGATACCGCAACGTCCACTTTATCGCTTATCAGTCCGTAAGCCATTTCCTTGGCGGTTTCCTCGCTGACAGCCCCGTACCCCATCAACGTGTCTTCGCTTACGCCGAGGCGTTCGATTTTGGAATCGTTGGAGTAAGTCACCAGTCCTTCGTAAAAAACCTCGCTTGCGCCGCTCACGGCAACGATAGACGACGCCACCAATCCGCCCGTGCAGCTTTCGGCGGTTGCCATTTTCAGGTCGTTGGCGGCGAGAAAGGTGACGAGAGTTTTTTCCATCGACACGTCTTCGTCGTTATATATTCTGTCCTCGAACTCGTCGCAGATATCCATAAAGTCGTCTTTATCGATGTCGTCGAAGACTACCGACGTGTCGAGGTTGCGGGAGAGGACGTAAAAGTCGCTAAGGTAGGGTTTTAATTCCCTTATGCGTTCTTCCACGCCTTGCTTGTCGCCGTATAGACGGAGTATTTCCTTCATAATTCCTCCTTTACCGTTTTACCGTAGAGGTGAAAATCGGAGTCGGTTATTTCCACGGGGTAGACGTTTCCCACCATAAGGGGAAAGTCCGAAGAAAAATAAACGAGGGTGTCTATATCGGGGGCGGAATATTCCGACCTGCCGTAAAAGAGTTGTCTGTCGTAATCTATGCCTTCGTAGAGGACTTCTATCGTCCGTCCGACGAAGCGGCGTTGCCGCAGTAGGGTGAAACGGGTCTGGGCGTCCTCGCATTCGGCGATACGCTTTTTTACCGTCCTGCGGGAGGGCAGAGGGCGCATCGAGTACGCCGGAGTGCCTTCTTCGGGAGAGAACGCGAAAAATCCGCCGTAATCCACTCCGTCGGCAAGAAAGTCGAGTAAAACGCGTTGGCTTTCCTCGGTTTCTCCCGGGAAACCGACTATAAAACTGCTTCGTAAAGAGATGTCGGGCAGAGCGGCGCGGATCTTCTTTACGGTTTCTTTTACCGTCCTGTCCCGACGGTTCATCTTTTTGAGAAGTTCGCCGTCGGCGTGCTGGAGCGGAACGTCCAGGTATTTTGCTATTTTCGGATTATCCTTCATAAAGGATAAAAGCTCCTCGTCGATAAGGTGCGGATAGGCGTAAAGAATGCGTATTTTCCAAAAATCGAGTTTTACGAGTTCGGAAAGGAGTTTTACGAGGGAGGGTTTACCGTAGAGGTCTTTGCCGTAGGCTGTGGTGTCCTGCGCCACCAGGATAAGTTCCCTGACCCCTTCTTTAAGTAAGGTTTCGGCTTCGCCGACGAGTTTTTCCACGGGAAAAGAACGGTAAGGACCCCTGATGGAGGGTATGGCGCAATAGGAACAGCGGTTGTCGCACCCGTCGGCTATCTTGAGATAGGCGTAATGGGCGGGAGTGGTGAGGATACGACCGTCCTCGAAACAGGGACGGGAAGCAAATCCCGTCAGTTCGTCCAAAAGGGCGACTATATTTTTTTCCGAAGGAATGTCCACGAAAAGATCCACTTCGGGCAAATCGGCTATATCGGCGTATCTTTGGGCAAAACAGCCCGTTACCACGAGATAACGGAGATTTTTTTCCTTGAGGGCGGAACATTCCAGTATGGTATCCACCGCTTCGGTCTTGGCGCTGTCGATGAAAGCGCAGGTGTTTATAATCATTATTTCGGCGTCTTCGGCGTCGGAAACGAGAGTGTAACCTGCGTTTTTGAGAGCGTAAAGCATACGCTCCGAGTCCACTCTGTTTTTATCGCAACCTAAACTTATCATTCCCGTTTTCATCGGCAATTTCTCCGCAGTAAATTAAAATGTTATTCGACCTCGGGTTTTTCGTCGGGGTAGAGGTTATAGAATTCTTCTTTGGTTATCAGCAGTCGCCGTTTGTTGTTGACCTGGGCGCTGATGTAGCCTTTTTCTTCCAGGTAGTCCATGACGTTTGCGATGGTGTTGTAACCTTTGGAAAAACGTCTTTGGATATACGTTCCCGAAACCTTTTCGGTCTCCACGAAAATTCGTAACGCTTCTTTTACGAGAAGCTGGAAGTTTTCGTCGTTGTCGAAGTCTTTCTTTTCGGGGAGAGAAGCCGTAGGCTTGACTTCGGGAGCGGGGGTGATTTCTTCCTTGCTGCCGTGCAGAATACGGTCTATCATATCGTCGTCGAAGTCGATATCGTTGTTTTGCTTGATGTAGTCCACCATATCTTCGATCTCGTCGGTGGAAACGTATGCGCATTGCGCTCTTTGCATTATGCTGCCCTTCTTGATGATCATATCGCCCTTTCCTAAGAGTTTTTCGGCGCCCGGAGCTTTGAATATGACCATACTGTGGACGTAGTCGCCTACGGCGAAAGCTATTTTGGTGTTGAGGTTGTTCTGAATTTCGTTGGTAATGACTTCCTTGACCGGGTTCTGCGTAGCGAATATCATATGTACGCCCGCCGCACGGGCTACTCTTGCCAGACTGGACAAAGTGCTTTCCAAGGTTTTGCGGCCGTTGGGATCGGTCATCAGTTCGCTGGCTTCGTCTATGATAATGACTATCCTCGGCATACGTTCGGACTTGTCCACTTTGGCGTTATACTCCTTAATGTTGCGAACGTGCAGAGGCTTGAAGGTATTGAACCTGCGGAAGGTCTCCTCTTTCAGCCATTTAAGGGCGTTTATGACTTCGGGAATTTCGTTAAGAGGATTCTTAAAGAGCATATGAGGAAGTCCGGCGAAGTTTGCCATTTCCACGATTTTCAAGTCGATTAGGATAAGTTTGAGTTCCTCCGGGGAGTAGCGGTATAATAAACTTGCCAAAATTGCGTTTATGCAAACGCTTTTACCGCTGCCCGTACTGCCCGCTATCAAGGCGTGGGGCATATCGGCAAGGTCGTCGATGACCATTTTGCCTGCGTTGGTCTTGCCTAAAGCAAGAACGAGGTCGCCTTTTGCGTTGGCGTAATCGGGGCTTGCAAGTACTTCCTTGAAACTGACTATACCCTTGACGGCGTTGGGAATTTCTATCCCGAAATAGGAACTGTTCGGAATTTTCGGCACGATGTTTATATCTCCCGTAGTGCCTGTCTTAAGCAGACGGGAAATATCCTGTTTTATGGCGAAAACTTTGCTTATGGGGCATTTTTCGCTGAGGTCGAGAATACAGAACGTTATCGTCGGTCCCTTTACGACGTCGATAAGGGTGACGTCTATGTTGAAGTTTTTGAGTTTGACTTCGAAAACTTCCTTCAGCTCTGCGTAGTTTTCCACATAGGGAGAGAACTTCGGTTCCACGTGGTCCACGAAAGAGGTTATTTTCGGCGCAACGTAAGGTTTTATTACCTTGGGCGGTTTAATCTCCGCTTTTTTGGGTTCTTCGGGTTTAATATCCTCCGCAACGACGGGTTCCGCAACCTTTTTAGGTTCGGGGACGGTCGGTTTGGGTTGTTCGAAAACAGGTTTGGGTTGTTCGAACGCAGGTTCGGGCGCGGGCGTTACGGGTTCGTCGCATTGAAGCGGAGCGGGTCCGTCGAGAGCGGCGGAAGAACGCACTGCCGCGACGAAAGAGTCGTTTGAGACGGTGGGAAAATCGTCGGGTTCGGCGAATTTTTTATCCGTTTCGGAAACGGTAGGTTTGGCGTACGTCTCCGCGACAGGGGTGGGAATATAAGGCGAAAAAGGAGCTTTTTCCTCTTCGATATCTTCTTTTTCAGGAGTTTCGTAAAGCGTGGAAGAGGGGAAATAGGGATTGACTTTCATAGAAGAATCCAAAGTTTCACCCAAAGTCGGTTCGCTTTCCCGAGACATTTCCGTAGCGGAAAAGTTTTGAGCAACGGGATTTTCCCTTTGTCCGAACAGCACTTCTCTGGCTTTTTTCCTGGTTTCTTCCCTGTGTTCGTTGGTGTAAGTTTCGGCGGGCGGAGGATTGAAATACGAACCCAGCCCCGAAGTCAGGTCGAAAGGATTTTTATCGCTTTTTTCCCTGAGAGGATTTTCGTAGGAGGGTTTCGGCTCGAAGGAAGCTTTCGGCTTGACGTTGTTGAAAGTGGGCTTTCGGACTTCGTCTGTTCCGAACAGAAGCCGTCTTGCCGCCGCTCTTTTGTCTTCCGGTTCGGGCAAGGGTTCCGGTTCGGGGAAAACCTCGAGAGTTTTTTCCTTTTCGGGGGGAGAAAATTCGTCTTTTTCTTCGGGTAAAGTATGTACGGGAAGCGATTCCGTCTCGCCGCCTTCCTCTCTTTCGATACGGACGGGCGTTTTAGTTCTGCGGGAAGTCCGTTCGAAAACATAGGGGAAAATTATCAGAAAACCGCATAAAGCGGTAAGTACGAAGAAAATAACCACCGACGCCACGTATTTGCAGGGCAGAACCACGGGCAGGCTTATAAGACTGAACAGAACGCCGCCTACGGTGGCGGTATCGTAAGAGCCGCCGACATAGGAACCGAAACCGCCTTCCACGAGGGTTTTGCCGCCGATACCGACGTGCAGGGTAAGCACCGCGAAAATAAAGGTCAGTAAAAACAGCACAAATCTCGGTTTAGTGACGTTAAGACGGATTTTTTTAATGCGGAGAACCAGGGCGACGTACCCCAGCGCAAGGTAAAGGTAAACTATGTATCCGAATACGCCGGCAAAAATTTTTATGGTAGCGGGAATACATAAAAGGATAGTGAATATTACCAGAACCGCCGCCAAAGCGGTGGAAAGTTTATTGTTTTTTATAAAATTTTTCATAACGAGCCTTCCTTAAACAAAGAGAACAGATCGTCGGGATTTTTCTTTCCGACGTAACTTAAAGACGCCTTGGAAAAATCGAGTATTTCTTTCAAAGCTCCGTTCACCGTCGCACAGTCGAGACGGGAAAATTCCTCCAATAGCGTTTCGTGAGTGACGACTTCGTCGGAGAGGGCGAATTTTCCGCCCATTCTCATAATTTCCGAGGCGCTTTCGCTGCCGAGAGCAACGCCGGTTTTCAGCTGAGCCAAGGCTTTGTCGAATTCGGCTTCGGTGATCCCTTCTGCGAGGACTTTTTTCAGGCAGTCCCTCGTTTTGGTCAAAGCGGTGGTCACCTGAGAGGGGGCGGTAGCGAAATATATAACGAAATACGCGTTGTCGGAGTACTGGTTGTTGGTGGCGTAAATTTCATAGACCAACCCTGCCTTTTCGCGAATCTCCTGGAAAAGACGACTGCTCATTCCGCCTCCGAGAACGTTTGAAATTATCGACGGAACGTACTTAAGCGGATGGTTGTAGGGGAATGAAGGGAAGGAGATTCCCACGCAGGACTGTTCTACGGATTTGATTTTCTTACGGAAAGAAGCCTGCGGCTCAAAAGTCGGCACCACGGGACGTACGAAGGGGGTTTCGCAAACGGGGAAACGGAAGTATTTTTCCGTTAAAGCCACGGCGTCGGCGGAAGAAATGTCGCCCACTACCGCCACGCAGGTGTTTTCGGGACGGTAAAATTTGGCGGTGAAAGCTCTGATTTTGTCCGCATCCAAACTTTTGACGCTTTTTGCCGTGCCGAGAATGGGTCGGCTGAGGGGGGTAAGTCCGTAATGGGTTTTGATCAGGTTTTCCAGACAGACGTCCTCTCCGTCGTCTTCGTACATATTGATTTCCTCGCACACCACGCCTTTTTCCTTGAGAATGTTGTCTTCGGTGTAGGTGGGGTTAAAATAAATGTCCGAAAGGAGAGAGGCGCATTTATCGGCGTATTCGGCAAGACCTATGGTATAGAAAGCGGTAAAGAAACGGCTGGTGTAAGCGTTCATGGTAATACCGCAGCTGTCGGCTTCGTTGGCTATATCGAAAGCCGAACGGGTGGTCGTGCCTTTGAAAACCATATGTTCGATGAAATGGGCTATACCGCCTTCGGAGGGAGTTTCGTACGCGCTGCCCGCCCCCACGAAAACGCCCAAAGCAAACGCTTTGCTGGAAGGGTGGTGTTTGTAGAATATTCTCAATCCGTTGTCGAGTCTTATGATTTCCGCCATAAATATATCTCCGTAAAGCGGTCGTACCGCTATTTTATTATTATAAACTAAATAGTAAACTTTTACAACAGTATTTTAGGGTAACGACGGAAAGGAAGGGACGGTTTTGTCGAAAAAAAGCGCGCCTTGCGGCGCGCCGTAAAAACAGAGTTTTTATTTTATTCGGCTTTGGTGAGGAGTCCGAACTTGAAAACGCTTATCGCGCTGTTTATGCAGGACGGTCTGTCCTGATAGTTCTGACCCACGTATTCCACCTGGCTGCCCGCTCTGCGGCTGCGCAGAATGAACTTGAACCTGCCGAATTTGTCTTTGTCGATGATGAATACGCCTTCGTTAAGGGTTTTTACAAAGGTGTCGATACCGCTTCTGCAACTGTCCTCGGTCTTGTATTCGCGGCTTTCGTAGAGGAGCTGACCGTTGTTGGCAAACAAAAGATAAACGTAAGGGGACTTCTCGTTTTCGGGTTCGGAGAGGGCGATTTCCCATCTGCCTACGGCACCCGTTCCGCTCTCCACGGCTTTGCGGATATCTTCGGGAATGTCGAAAATTTCGGCGTCGGCTACGTAGTCGGCTTCGGTAATGTCCACTACGGGAGAAACGGAAGCGAAACGCTTCACGCTTTCCACTACGCTCAGGCAGGCTTTCTTGGTGGTGTAGGACTCGCCTACGTAGATTACGTTACTGCTGGTGGGGCTTTTAAGATTGAATTTGTAAAGCCCGAACTTGTCGGCGCGTACCTTGAACTCTCCTTTTTCCACGGCGTTCACGAATTTACCGACGGCTTCCTTGCAACCGTCTGCGGATTTGTAATCGCGGCTTTCGTAGAGAAGCTGCCCGTTGTTGGCGAGCAACATATAACGGTATCCGCCCACGGAGTTGCAAATTTCGAATTTACCTACGGCAACTTTCTTTTCCTCTTCCTTTACAATTTTGGCGTTTTTAGCCTTGGTTTTGGGTTCGGGTTTGGTTTCTTTTTTCTTGGTAAGTTTCATTGCTTCTTCCTCGCTTTTTTCTTTTTTCGGAGTATCTTCTTTGTTTTCCTCTTTTCCTTTTGCCGTGTCGGAAACTTCCTCCTCGGTTATTTCGGCGGCAACTTCTGCCGAAGCGCTTTCGGGGACGGTTTCGGTCTTGTCCTCGGTTTTGTCGGCGGCTTTTTCCACGGACGCCGCTTTCTTTTTCTTTGCGGCAACAGGCGCAGGTACGGTTCTTTCCTCGACGAATGCAGGTTCGGATTTTTCCTCGGCGGCCGCGGGTTCGGTTTTTTCTTCTGCAGCCGCGGGTTCGGTTTTTTCTTCGGCGACTGCGGGTTCGGTTTTTTCTTCGGCGACTGCGTCCTGAGTCTTTTCGACGGGTTCTGCGGTCTTTTGCGTAACTTCTTCTTTTTCTTCCGTTGCGTCCTTTTCGGCGATTAAGGCAGAGTCCTCGCTTTCCTGTGCGACGGGCATTGTTTCGGGCACGGTTTCGGGTTGCGATTCTTCTTCGAAGTCGATATTTTTTCCTTCGTTTGACGCATTTTCGGCATTTATATTTTCGCTTTCGGCTTCTTCCGAGACGGTTTCTTCCGACGCGTCGACGGGAGAACTTTGCTCCGTCGAAACCTCGTCGTCAGCGGGGATATAGAGTTCCTCTTTGTTTTCCGAAACCGCTCCTTCGGACTTGTTGTCGGATTTTTTACTGTTTTTTATTGCGCTTACCACAATAAGAACCAGAAGCACCACCGCTACGGCGAGGGCTATGAACATCCAGGTCTGTACGGAAAAACTGTCGGTTATGGCCGTTTCCTTGGTTAAAAAATCTTTAATGGCATTCATACGCAAATATGCTCCCTGATAAAACTATTATTATAATATTAAATCAAATTTTCTTTTAAGTCAACCGTAAACGATTTTTCGGATAAATTTTGCGAATAAGCAAAAGAGGCGGTTTCATACTAAAGAAGGTGGCATTATGAAAAAAATTTTCAAAATTTTTATCGTCGTAATAGTTTTGCTTTCGGCGGTATCGATAGCGGGTTCCGCCGCAAAAAAGGATAGGAACGTAACGATAGAATACGGAGAGGAACGGCTGCTTTCCGCAAGTTATTCTCCCGACTTCAAAACCTTAACCAAGATATTTTTTCTGCACCGTAACGACAGAAGGAAATATTGTGAAAAAGAGTTTTCGGGCAACTACGGAGAAGCGTTAAGAAGCCTTAACGAGGATTTATATAACGACGTAAATATTCTTGCCGACGGGCTTGACGAGGAGAGCGTCGAGCCGAGAGCGGAGATAAAGGACGGAGTATTTACTTATTTCGAAGGAAAAGACGGACGACTTACCGACAGAGAAAAACTGTATGAAGAAGTGTTTGTCGGGTTCGGAAAAGGAGAAATTTTTACCTTAAAAACTCAAACGATACCTCCTCGAAACACTATGGAAGAGCTGAAAAAAAATACCGTTAAACGAGCGGAATTTTTTACCGTCTTTGCAGGAAGCGGAGCAAACAGAATACACAATATTTCCCTTGCCGCGGCGGCTTTGAACAACGTTTCGGTGGAACCGGGGGAGAAGCTATCCTTTAATCTGACGGTTGGCGAAAGGACTACGGAGAGAGGATATCTGCCTGCAAAAGTCATTTCGGACGGGGTCTTTACCGAAGGCGTGGGAGGGGGCGTGTGTCAGGTAAGCACCACGCTTTTCGACGCCTGGCTTTATGCGGGGCTGGGTTTCGAACAAGCGGCGGCTCATTCTCTTCCCGTAAGTTACGTCGAGCCGTCGTTGGACGCAATGGTAAGTTCGGCGACCGATCTTGTTTTGATTAACGATTCGGATTTTGCCGTATATTTGTATTGTCGCACGACGGAAAGCAGAATTTACGTCACCGTTTACGGGGCTCCGCTTGCCGAGGAGATACGTTTGCGCAGCGAAAAAATCAAAACGATTCAAGCCGAATACGACACCGAATACGTCGAAGGAACGGACTGGGCGGAAGGAGAACGGGAACGAATAATAGTCGAAGCGAAAGACGGACTGATAAGCGAAAGCTACAGGGAGTTTTATGTAAACGGGGTGCCGGTAAAGGAAGAGAAGCTACGCAAAAACGTTTACAAAAGCCGTAACGGGAAAAAGTTGATAAGAAAAACTTCCGCCGAGGAAAACGATACGCTCCCCTGAGGAGCTTTTTTATGACTCGAATACGAAAAAACCCGGTCTTCCGACCGGGCTTTTCCGTTAACCGTAATTAGTTACTTCTGGTAAATTCGCTGTTGGTGCACTTGGGGCAAGGGGGCATTTTGTCGCTCTCGTCCAGTTTAATTACCGTGTGGCAATTGGTGCAACTGTACTTACCGCGTCCGGGTTTTTCTCCGGTCTTAACAATACTGCTTTTCATATTTTTCCTCCTGTAGCCGTATCGGCTTACATTGTTATTTTGTCCCCGTAAGGGGAAGTTATACGGCGCGAAAGAAAATAAATTTACAAAAAAATCCACTCCTTTCGGAGCGGAAAAAAGAAAAAGGGGTTCAGCTTTATTCGGTAAGGAATTTCTGAAACGTTTCGTTGTCGTAGAGTCGGACGACGGTCGTGGCGTTGCATTCTCTCGACAGTTTACTTCTCTGACGAAAAGAAAGCAAAGCGGAAACCACCGAAGAAAGGCTTTTTTCCAACTGAATAACGGGAAAAGGCAGCTCGGAAAGATAGTCTTCGACTTTATCGGCGTAGCGACCGCAGAGGTAAACGCAAGGAGCGGGTTTGTCTTCGGCAAAGAACTTCACCGCCGCGCGGAAACACTCGGCTGCCACGTCGGAGTAGTCGCAATTCCAGAAAAAGGCGGCGAGATTGTCTTTTTCGTCGATATGGAGAAATGTTGCGGTTTTTTCGCAATCGATAAGCAGACTTCTTTCTTTGAGATTGACGCTTTCGGCAAAAATTTCCCCTCCGATAAAGTCGCCTTTTCCCGGCAGGATATATAAACTTTCGGTAGGCAGACCGAACGTTTCCCTGCCCGAAGAACATTCGTAGTCGAAGGTTTCGGATAACTTTTGTCCTGCAAGAATTTTAAGATACACTTCTTTTGCCGCGAGGGCTATGACGGAAGCCTTGGCGGCTCCGTATTTTTCGAACAGTTCCACGCCTGTTTTTCCGATGGCGGCGCGGAGCGCGTTGGTGGCGGAGGAAGGATTTTTTTCGTAGTCTTCGGCGAGAGTGGGAAGAAAGAGGGGATTTTTCAAAGTAACGGTTTCGCAAAGCTCTTCGCCAACTATTCCCACGTCTATTTCTTCGTCGCCGATACTTACCGCAAGAGAACATTCCTTTATAGGCGTTATCGGTTTTGCGGGAGCGGAAAGCTCGCAGGAAACGGTCAAAGACGAAGTTACCACTTTGTCGCAGGCAAGGCGTACGCCTTCGGAAAGAAGCCGCGGCGACAAAAATCTTTCGTCGAGGGCGGTAGGCGCAAGGTCGGGGCTTGTTATACGACATCTGCCGCACTTACCCGTACCGCCGCAAGGAAAGTTAAATCCGTTTTTTTCCAGAATTTCTTTCAGCGGACAACCGTCTTGTGCCGATATTTTTTTTCCGTTTATAATGACGTTGTGCATAAATACTCCGATACTTTTCCGATTATTTCGGAACGGAAAATCCCGTTCGAATAAATTATAACCTTTTTTCGGGCGAAAAAGCAACGGAAAGGAAGAGTAAAAGGGAAATCAGAGAGGGCGTTTTTTCCCGAAATAGGAGTCGCCTAAAGAGGTGAGAAGTTTTCTCAGAGGAGAAAACAGAAAAGTTACCGACACGAAAGCGCAGACGGTCTGAGTTATATAGAAAGCCGTCCCCGCAAGATAAACGGTACGGAAAGAAGAAAACCAACCGGGAGTACCCACGGCGCCGCCGGTAAGGAAATAGACGAAAGTGCTTTGCAAACCGAAAAGAGCGGTCACGAATGCGACTACGAGGGCGAGCAAAGGGGGAAAGGACAGCCGAAGTTTTTTACAGAAAGCGGCGACGAGAGAAAGAAAGGGCCAATGGATGAAATAAGCAATGAGCCAGGAAGGGTTGAAACCCCACAAAAAGCCTTCTATAACGCAGAAAACGAGGGTGGCGGGAAAACTCACGCTCAAACCGAAAGCGTAGGTAAAAACTACCGTAAGGAGGGTCACCGCCTCCACGTTCGGTATATACATAAGACAAAATTTGACTGCGTTCAGAATGGCTCCGCAAAGAGCCGTCAGAACCAGTTTTCTTATAAAAATCGTCTTAGGGGACACTTTCTCAGAAGGAAACGAGGGTCACCATATAGACGGCTCCCGCTTTTACGGGCAAGGAGGACGCGCCTAAACTCACGCTGGTGAGGGTAAGGTCGTTATAGGTTTCGGTGAGGGCGTAATCGGTGACGTCCTTATATTCGTCGAGGTTGGTGTAGAAATATAAATAATTGTTGTCGGACTGAGAAAGGCTGCCGATTTTGGTAAAGAAAGAGCCGTATTGCGAAGAAGAACTTTCGGCTTCCAGGACTTCTTTTCCCGCCAGGAAATAGATAAGGTCGTCCAGATATTCGGCAGAATACGCGCCGTCGTAGGCGGTTTCGGAATTGTTTTCGGCGTCGATAAAAATGACTTTTACTCCCGTTTCTTCCACCGAAAAGACGATTTTTTCGGCGACGACGGGAGCAGGTCCGTCGTTACAGGCGACAAGGCAGAAGACCGACAGACACAAAAGCAGGACGGAAAGTCCCGCAATCAGGATTTTTTTCATAGGTTATACCCTCCGTATAAAAATTTTCATATCCGCAAGTATCCTGACTCCGGACTTTTCGGCGGTGACCCGAAAAGCGCCTGCCTTCCCTTTCGGTGGCGTACGGCATTATCCTATACAGTAGCGGGGGCTGTGGGGCTTGGGATTGAGTCCGCTCCCTTCCTTGAACGGTATATGTTCCTTATTATAATAAAAAAACGGAAAGGTAGCAAACCTTTCCGCAGAAAGAGCGAATTTTATTTTCCGAAATCGTTTTTATGCGACGAAGGGAATTTTGTCGGTAAGATCGCCCAAAATCCCGTCCAGAATATCTTCCGCGCTGCCGTCGGACCCGTTTTCTTCGTCGGGGGTATTTTCGTCGGGGGGATAAACGTAAACTTTTCTGTCGGGAATTTCTTCATCGAGAGAAGCGAAATAAATTTCCTTTCCTTCCAGCGAACAGTCTTCGTTGTAGAGGAAATTTTCGACGGTCACGATTTCCAGCGAAATACCTACGGTGTTGAGCTGTCCTTCCGTCCCTCTGAGGTTGTATAAAGCGGCGACGGAACGCAACAAATCGACGGTTGTTTTCCTGTCTTCGTCGGAAACGGAATGAATTTTTCCCAGGACGTCGTTCAGTTCGGTAATGTTTATGTTGAGGTCTATGCGCAACGACGTGGTGCTTTTATCGGGCATTTTGTTGGGATGGACGAGAGCGTCCACCGAAACGTCGGATACGCTTATCCAGCTTTTGACCGTGGCGAGGACTTTGGCATAATCGTCGACGTAAGAAGCCGCTTCGCTTTCGTCGGGCAGGAAAGATAAAAGAATATCGATTACTTTTTCGGGATCGCCGACCAGGGAATAAATGAATTTATTGTCGGCGGTGGAGAAGTATTTGCTTGCAACGTCCTGACTGAGCCACTCCGAAACGTTATTGAGATTGATAAAACCGCTCGTGATAAGATAATCGCTTATCGAGCCGTTGAAAGGTATTCCGAAAGAAGAGAGGAGGGCGTTGACGTTCTTGTCGTCGGTAGCGACGTAAAACAAAGACCGTTCCTCTTTTGCCGTTTCGAGGGCGGACGCCTTGAGATTATAGACGCCGTCATAAACGCCGCAACGCAGGGCAAGAGAAAGCGTGCCTTCCAGATAGCCGAGGATATCGGTTTCGGTTATGCCCGTGACGGAAAGTTTGTTTTTGATGAGAAATTTGTATAAATTGACCAGGGCGTCGTCGGCGTAAGAAGTGCGGAGAGAAGCGTCGAGGAAAAGTTTACCTTCGTTGACGGTGCGGTCAGCGACGAGATTTTCGCTTAAGGAAATCGGCGTAAGGTCGGAAGAACTCGCCTGCGCCTTGAACAGCGAAATTTTTACCGTGGTGTCCGTTTTCGAACGTTTGGTGGTGAGTTTGTCGTAATTTTCTTTGGAGGAAGAAATATCGGGTTTTAAGGTGTTTTCTCTGTTATCGACGGGAGTTTCTCCGAAACAGCCCGTCATTAAAAAGACGGTCAGTAAGCAGACTGTCAGTAAACAAAGAATTAACTTCCCGATTCTTTTCAAAGGCATAAACCCTCCCGTCAAAGAGTTTTTCCTTTTCCCCCTTTTATTATTATATAATAAAAATCTCCGTTTTGTCAAACGGAGAAGTTTTTTAACGGAAATACCGCCTTAAATCAAGTATTTTCGACGAAAATCAGCCGAGAACGGCTTTTATTCTGCGGACGCCGCTGGAGGAAGACTGTTCTTTGACGACGGTGAATTTGCCCAGTTCCGAGGTGTTGGAAGCGTGGGGTCCGCCGCAAATTTCCATAGAGCGGTCGCCGATGGTGTAAACTTTTACGCTGGCGTCGTATCTGTCGCCGAATACGCCCACCGCGCCTTTCTTTCTGGCGTTTTCCAGGCTCATTTCTTCGCAGACGACGGGGATAGCCGCCTGTATGGCGTCGTTGACTTCCTTTTCCACCTCTTCGATTTCCTCTTTGGTGAGGGGACGGGGGAAGTTAAAGTCGAAACGCAATCTCTCGGCGGTGATGTTGCTGCCTTTTTGCTGAATGTTCGGGTCGTTCAATACCTTTTTCAGCGCGGCGTTGAGAAGGTGCGTGGCGGTATGCAGGCGACTGGTGGCTTCGCTGTTGTCGGCGAGACCGCCTTTGAATTTCTGTTCGGCTCCGGCGTGGGATTTTTCCTGATGTTCCTTGTAGGCGCGCGCAAAACCTTCGGTATCTACGGTAACGCCCGCGTCGGAAGCCAGTTCTTCGGTCATTTCGATGGGGAAGCCGAAAGTGTCGTACAGACGGAAAGCCGCCTTGCCGCTGATACGGTTGTTCTGAATATAACCGAGCAGTTTTTCGAATTCTTTCAGTCCCGTTGCCAGGGTTTTCTGGAAACGGTCGGTTTCTTTGGCGAGTTCGTCGGCTATTTTATTTTTATTTGCCGCGAGTTCGGGGTAAAATTCGCCGTAAAGAGAAACGTAAAGCGCGCTTATTTCGTTCAGTATCGAGCTGTCGAGGTCGAGGATACGGGCAAAACGCACGGCACGGCGTATCAGACGGCGGAGGATGTAGCCCTGATCCACGTTGGAAGGGGTAACGCCTTTTTCGTCGCCCAACATAAAGGTGGCGGTGCGGACGTGGTCGGCGATAATACGCATCGGGCGGATGAAGTCTTCGCCCTTGCCGCTTTTTTGCTTAAGAAGGTCGATGACGGGACGGAAAACGTCGGTTTCGTAAACGGATTCGTAACCGTTGAGCATGGCAACGGTCCTTTCCAGCCCCATTCCCGTGTCCACGTTCTTGCGGGCAAGAGGCAGGAATTTTCCTTCCGCGGTCTTGTTGAATTCCATAAATACGTTGTTCCATATCTCCACGTATCTGCCGCAATCGCAGGCGGGAGAACACTCTTCGCAGCATTTTTCCTTGTCGGTAATGACGAAAATTTCGGTATCGGGTCCGCAGGGTCCGGTCATTCCGGCAGGTCCCCACCAGTTGTTTTTCTTGGGGAGATAGAAGACGTTTTCTTTAGCTATTCCCAAAGAAATCCATCTTTTTGCGCTTTCTTCGTCGCGGGCGCAGTCTTCGTCTCCGCTGAACACGCTGACCGCAAGGCGCTCTACGGGGATTTCCAGCACTTTGGTCAGAAATTCGAAACTGAAAGCAATGCTTTCCTGTTTGAAATAATCGCCCAAAGACCAGTTGCCCAGCATTTCGAAAAAGGTACAGTGCGTGGCGTCGCCCACCGATTCGATATCGCCGGTGCGGACGCATTTCTGAACGTCGCAAAGTCTTTTTCCCGCGGGGTGATCCTGTCCCGACAGATAAGGTACGAGAGGGTGCATACCCGCCGTGGTGAACAGTACGGTGGGATCGTTGTCGGGAATGAGCGACGCGCTCGCAATTACGGCGTGTCCTCTTTCGGCAAAAAAGTCAAGATAGGCTTTTCTTAGTTGTTTGGTATCCAGTTTTTTCATATTAAGACTCCTTAAAACGGGCTTTCAGCTTTTCAGCATAAGTTTGATGAGCGCCCGTCCGTTGTTGAGATAAAGTCCTTTTTGCGCTTCTTCTTCATTGAAGACGAGTCCCGACATAGCGGGGCGCAGGGAATTATAGACCAGGTAAGGCACAGGGTCGGAAGTGTGGGTTCTTAAGCACAGCGGCGTGGCGTGGTCGGGCAGCACGGCGATACAGAAAGGTTCGCCTTTTTTCTCCATTTCCGTCACGACGTAGCCTACCACTCCGTCGATTTTTTCGATGGATTTTATTTTTCCTTCGGCGTCGCCCTGATGACCGCATTCGTCGGGGGCTTCCATATGAAGGTAAACGTAGTCGTGCGTTTCGCTGGCGGCTACGCAGGCGGCGGCTTTGGCGGCGAAATCGGTGGACAGCGTACCCGTGGCTCCGGGAACTTCAATTACGTCCATTCCTGCGGCTATGGCTATGCCCTTCAGTAAATCCACCGCGCTTATGACCGCTCCTTTAAGGTTGTATTTTTCATAAAAGGGTTCGAGTTCGGGACGGGTACCGCTGCCCCAGAACCAGACTGCGTCGGCGGTGTTAAGCCCCTTTTCTCTGCGGGCTGCGTTTACGGGGTGGTCCTTCAGAAGAGCCACGCTGCGTTCGGTAAGGGAACGGAAAATTTCCGACCCCGGACCTTTGGGGAGATACTCGCCGATTTCCTTGCCGAGTATATCGTGAGGCGGAGTGAAAACCACTTCGGATTTTGCGCCCCTCAGTACCGCGCAGTTGCGGTAGGAAGTTCCGCCGTAAAAATCGATACAGCCGTTGGAAAGATTTTCCGAAAGGAAAGCTACCAGTTCGTGAGCTTCGGAAGAGGAAATTTCGCCCGCGGAATAGTCTTTCATCACGAAACGGTCGAAGGAACCGTCTTCGCTTTCCTGTAAGGAGACGAGGTTCATTCTGAACACGGTATCGTCTTTTGTGAAGTCGACGCCGATACTGAGAGCTTCCAGGGGAGAACGTCCGGTATAACAGACGGCGGGGTCGTAACCCATCACGCTTAAATTCGCCACGTCGCTTCCGGGACTCATGCCGGGATCCACGGTGCGGATAAGTCCGACGGTGCCTTTTGCGGCGAGGGAGTCGATATTGGGTTTTGCGGCGACGTCCAAAGGAGTGCGGAAACCCAGCGGACCTTTACGGTAATCCGCCATACCGTCGCCCAGAACAACTATATATTTCATAAAATACCTCTTTTCGGTTTGTCCGACGGCAAGTCGGGGCGTTACGCTCTGTCCGTAACGTATATATAAATATATCAAATTAAACTTTACATTGCAAACAAAATTCGGGGGGTGGAAAAGGGTAAACTTTCCGAAAAGGTTTTTCGCATAAAAAAACCGCCCCTTTACGGGGCGGCGGCGATAAAACGGTCGTTATGAATTTTCGGCAACACGTGTTGTTTCCGTTATTCCCGCTTTTTCGGCGGAAAGAGAGTCGTTTTCGGCGTTTTCAGCGGAGGAATTTCCGACGTGAAGCGGGGAGGAGGGCGTTTCCTCTCCGTGTTTTACGAAGAATACGCAGATAAAAGCGACGAGACAGGAAACGAGGGAATACGGGAAAAGAACTTCGTATCCGAGAGCGTCGAACATAACCGCGCTTACCAGTACGGTAAAGACTTTCGGGAGGGTGTAGTAAATGGTGAACAGGCTGGAAAAGCGTCCGTTGTTACGGGAGTCGGACAGCTGCATGACCATAGGGTAGACTATGACGTTCTGAGTTCCCCAGCCGATACCGATGAAAGCGAACATAACGTATATGAGCCAACCGCAGGAAGCAAAAACTTCTTCGATAAGCATAAGGGAACACACGATATATCCTACGAGCATAAACCCTATGCCTAAGAGAAGGGTTTTTTTCCTGCCGATTTTTTTCTGAACGACAGCCGCTACGGGGGTGCATATAGCTCCGCCCACGCCGATGAGAACGATGAGGATATTGCTGAGATTTCTCGCCCAGCCCCACATGGTTTCGGCGTAATTTATGTAAGTAGCGGTGATTGCGAAATATCCGAACCCTACGAAAAACGTGCAAGACAGCAAAAAGGCGAGAGAACGTTTTTTGTCGGAAGGCATTTTCTTCAGGTAGTCTTCGTTTTCGCCGAGGGTTTCGGCAAGTTTTTCCTCTTCGTCGTCGGCAAACGAGGACGCGACTTCGGCTGCCATTTTATTTTCGTCAATGGCAACCCTATAGGCGATAAAGGACGCGGACATCAGTACCGCGCTGATTATGTAAAGCCAAAGCTGGGAGTAATAGTCTTTCAAAAACAAAGCTATCGCCACGATTATGAAACCGCCCACGCTGCCGAAAATATTTTTTACGGCGGTGTATTCGGCTCTGAGATTTTTCGGGGTGAGGTCGGGGAGTACGGCGACTGCCGCCGGACGGTAAATTCCGATACCTACCGAACTTATCACCATAAACAACCCGTACGTTATGACGGCGGAGAGGTTGTTTTCGCTTTTTCCGTTCAGAGCGTAAGCGCATACGATCGCCGCTATGACGCCGAATACGGTTATTACCGTGCCTACGAAAATAAAGGGCGTACGCTTGCCGTAACGGGAAACGCAACGGTCGCTTTTTTTGGCGACATACGGAAAAAAGAGCAAGGGTACGGCGTTTGCCAGAGCGAGGATAACGCCTTTTACGGTTTCCTTTTGTCCGAGCATATCCACTATCACGGTCTGGACGGTGGTGTCCAGGATTTGCAGGTAAAAACCCCAGGTTACCAGACTGAGCGAAATAAAAATCGCGTTTTTCATACTGAATTTCATTTTCTGCCCTCCCTTAAGGAACGGTGATTTTCTCCGTAAAAATCCTTTTCGTTATAATTTTATGATACATTAAGAGGAATTTTATTGTCAATGCGGGTTTTTGCGGGAGGGAAACGCTTGCGCCCGAGGACGGAAAAGGTTATCATTGAAGGTATGAAGGAAAAGAAAAAACTCAGTCGCAAACAAATTATTGCCGTAATCACGGTGGCTATAGCCGTCCCTATGATAATACTTTGGGCGGGAATAGCCTATATTTCCGTCAACAGCGTGGAAGGCGCGGGAGCGTGGGAGGACGTAGGGACCCGTTTCGTTGCGCACAGAGGATATTCGGCATTGTATTTCGACAACACGACTCAAGCGTTCGAAGCTGCGGCGAAGGAGAGCTTTTTCCAGGGGATCGAAACCGACGTCAGAATGACTTCCGACGGGGTTTTCGTATGCAGTCACGACGACAATCCCTTCCTCGACAAATCCGTTTCGGTGGCGGCTTCGACTTACGACGAAATAAAAAATCTGCCCCTTGACACGAGCGGTTCCGTCCACGACGCAGACAAATCCGTAGATTACAGAATATGTACGCTTCAGGAGTTTCTTTTGCAGTGTTCGGTATCCCGAAAAACCGCTTTCATAGAAATTAAACAGGACTTTGACGAAGAGGAAATCGTCGAACTCGTCACCTTGGTAAACAAATATCTTTCCTACAGGAAGGTGGTGTATTGCGGTTTCAACAAAGACGTTATGGGGCGGTTATACAGAGCCTATCCTTACTACACCGTGCAGTTATTCACGTCGAGTCGGGTAAAGGCGTTTTTTTATACCCGAATGGGATATAATATCGCCGTAAGGAGCGACGCATTCACCGTTGCGGCTTTGGAGCGGGCGCATAAAGCCGAATGTTATTATGCCGTTTATACCGTCAACGATCCGGAGCTGATAAAGAAACTCGTTTCCGAAGGGGCGGATTACGTCATTACCGACACGGTATCGGACCTCGCCTGAGCGGACGGAGCGGAATTGTGAAAAAACTATTGCAATCCGTCGGAAATTATTATATAATTAACAAGATTATTTATATTTTTTGAATTTTGGAGAAAATATGAAAAAGAAATTGACTATATTGTTTGCGGCGTTACTGGTAGTCGTGACCGCTGCGGTAGTAATCGGCGGCTGTACCGAAAATCTCAAGCAGGACGCCATCGCCACGGAGTTCAGCGACGTGGTGGCCTCCAACGGCGGTATGGCGGTGGTTTACGGAAATTACCTTTATTTCGTGAACGGTTATGCCGGAGAAACCGCCTCCAACACTTTCGGCGAAGTGGTAAAGGGAGCGGTGTGCAGAGTTGCGTTGACCAACGGCGTTCCTTCGGGAGAGGCGCAGGTTATCGTCCCCAAGAACGTGTACGGCACCGATAAGACCTACGGCGGAATTTACATTGTGGACGACTATATTTATTACGCCACGACTTCCACCGAACTCGACGGCGACGGAAACCCCAAGACCTCCCAGTCGGTCATAATGCGTACCAAAGTCGACGGAACGGACACTTCCGTAATTGCCGAATTTTCCGATCATACCGTGGTATTCAAAGTGGTGGAAGGAAAACTCGTTTATATCCGCAACAGCGCGATTTTTTCCGTGGATATCAATAATTCCAAATTCCCCGAGACTACCGTGGCGGAAAACATTCTGACGGATTACATTTTCGGCGAGGAATATCTGTTCTTTATGAATTACGCGGAAGATTCCACTACCGATTATATCGTCAAGGTATATCCCCTTGGCGGCGGCGAAGTCAAAACAATACTCGACGCGGAAAAGCTCGGTTCTCCCGACACCAACTACACGTTCGCCCTTCTTTCGGCTATCGACGAAGGGGAAAACATAAGGCTTTTCTACAGTAAGACCGACGACGGAGTCAACACTCCCGAAACCGGCGTGTATTCCTATCTTTATTCCAAGGACGGTTTCGCGTTTGATAAAACCAAAGAAGCCCGTTATACGCTTAATTCCACCGGGACCACCAACCTCGCTTATACCGATTTCTACAAAGCGGGAGACTATTATCTCGGACTTAGCTCGGGCAAACTCGACGCCTTCAACGCCGACGGCACCAGAGTTCCCGGCAGCGACGGAATAGAAAGTCTGAATATTTCCGGAACGGTCACCGTTTTCGACGTGGAGACGACTTCCGACGCGGTTTATCTGTGGTATCTTAAGGACAGCGTTTATTACAGGATACGCATTCTCGCCAAAGAGGGAGAAGGATATAAATTCGTGGAGGACAACGCTTACAAAATCTTCTCCGCTTCCTGCGACTCCAGCTATCTTGCGCCCGAAAAGATAGGTTCGGTTATTTATTATTTCAATTCCGACATAAGCAATAACGCATATTATTACGTTATCCCCGAAGAAACCACTTCGGAGACCGATACCGCGAAGGGAAAAATCCTCGGACTGATTACCGAAGCGGACATAGTCGCGGCGTTCTGAAAATAATTAAAAAATTTATATTAAAAAGGGTTTACAAAAACGCAGATAGTAAATATAATATATCCAAATCGTAAAAAGCGGTTTGGATATTTTTTTGGAGGGTGTATATGCCTAAGTATAAAAAATGCCCGAGATGCGAAATAAATTATATTCTCGAAGACGAGGATTATTGCGAAATATGCAAGGAAGAACTGAGGGGTATTTCTCATAACGAGGAGTTTAACGACGAAGAAGAGGACGCAGCGATCTGCCCTCGTTGCAAGGTGAACTACCTCAACGACGGTGAAAAAATCTGCGAGTCCTGCGCCGCCGAAATGGAAGAAGAGGAAGAAAAGCGCAACGATATCGACGACGTCGAACCCGACTGGGGAGAAGACGAAGAAGAAAACGCCGCCGCAGACGACCTCGACGACGATATGGAATTGAGCCTGGAAGGTCTTGCGGAGGACGAAGAAGAGGAGTTCGACGAAGAATTTGACGAAGAGTTCGACGAGGACCTCGATGAAGAGGAGTTCGACGAGGACGAAGAGAAACCCGAAGACGGCGAGGAAGAAGACGAGTAATAAACGTAAAAAACAACCGCACCGAAAGGTGCGGTTTTTGTCTGTTTTTCTGAAATTTTCTCAATGCGGTTTTTCCGAAAACCGTATTTTTTATGAAAAATTTTTCTCGGTTATCTTCCTGCGGGAACAGGCAGATTTCTTAAAAATCCGTCTTTGATTTTATAGTTTACCGAATAGGCGTGAGTGACCAGTCCGTTGCACTTTTCGTCGGTTATATTCTGTTTCTGCAATTCCATAATTATGAGGGAAGCCAATTCCTCCACGGTTTCGGTTTTGTCGGAATTTTCTTCCGATTCGTTCAAAAGATATTCCAATGCGGGTTCGGTTTCCGCAAGCAAAGGGAGTTCTCTTAAGGAGCGGAACGCCCATTTGTAAAAAGGACAATACTTTCCGTTTATAAGATGAATACACTCGAGAGCGGAGGTTACGAACTCGTTAAGGGCGAGTTTTGCCGCCCCGAATTCTTTTCTTTGTCGGCTTCGTCCGTAATTATACTGTCCCGATTGTCCCATCGAAAACAGCGAAGAAGCGATTTTTTTAAGACGTATTTCTTCGGGATAAGAAGCGATTTTTTGTCGTATTTGTGAAAAAACTCCGCTGTCGTCGCGGAACACTTTTCCGTTGGTGGCTTCGGAAAGATAGCAAGAGGGGATAAAGAGCCATTGCTCTACGGAGGTCGGGGCGTCCTCGGTGCCGAGGAAACGCTTATAGAAATCTTCTATAACCGAAACGCCTCTTCTGGTTTCTCCGACGGGGGCAACGGGATTTACCTTATATCCGTCCAGTTCTTTCGGCAGTTTGGCGTAAAGTCTTTCCAGCCGAAAACCGATTTCTTTTTCGAGAGAACGGGGTATCCACATAAAAAATCTCGGTTCGAAGTCGTGATCGGCGGAAACGTCGTCGTCGTAACCGTAACACTCCGAACCTTCTCCGACCAGTCCCACGGCAATTTGATTTTCATAATCGGGAAACGCCTTTTTTATGGCTTCTTTTCCGTAAAGAGCGTAATATTTTTCCGCAAGTTCAAGTCCTTTCATAGATCTCCTTTGCCCGAGTAAGCAGGTCTTCGCCTTTGTCGCCGTATCCGAAATAATCGAAGGACGGAGCGCATTTTTCGCACATAAAAGCGTTGTAGGCGTCTTTTTTCGTCTTTTCGTCGGTGAGGTAAAGGTAAGCTTTTTCCAAAGCGTCTTTTATGTCGAAGAAAGTTTTTTGCCCGTCGGCTTCGTAAACGTGAGCCAGATTGACGTACGTTACGGCGATTTCGTTTAAGGAATTTTCTTGTTTTTCCAGGATTTTCAAAGCGTCGAGATAACCTTTTTCGGCTTCGGCGAGCATTCCGGAAGAGGCGTAGGAAGTCGCTCTGTTGTTGTATAGTCCTGCCAGACGGGCGTCGTCGGGACGGAGGTCCCTTTCGTAAATTTTCGCCGCTTTTCCGTATAAAGACAGAGCTTTTTCGGTTTTGCCGAAGGAGTGCAAAGCAGTAGCCGAGTTCAATAAAACCGTCGCCCCTTCCACGCAGTCGTCGAGGGCGAGTTTCCCGCATAAAGCCACGGCTTTTTCCACGGCTTCCAGTCCTTCTTTTTCCATAGCCGTTTTACGGTAAAATCCCGTCATTTCGTTGAGTATTGCCAAAGCGCCTCTTTCGTCGCCTAAGTCTTCGGCTTCTTTGAGCCAGTAGGAAAGGTGAGATTTTGCTCCCTCGTAATCTTTTTTCCCTAACAGAGCGTCCAGTTTCGCCGTCACTCTGTCGACAGGGATACGCCCCTTTGGGGCGTTCGAGTCGGGATAATAAAATTCTTTCCCGTCGCAGAAAGCGCAACGAGGTTCTTTGTAATCGAAAGAATCCAACATGATTTTTCTCCGTTTTTTCTTATGTTAACATATCTTACCGTCCTAAGACAACTTTTTTCCGAGTTAAAGGAGAGGTTTTTACCTGCGGCAGAAACTGGCAAAAAAATTCCGCAAGGGTATTGTTTTAGAGAAGTATATATGTTATTATATAAATACACTGGAAAAGTGTCTTTTGCCGAAAAGGACGTTTTAAGGAATTGAGGATATGAAAAAAAGTTCTAAATTATTATTTATTATCTTGTTTCTGGCTTCGCTGATTCTGACCGGAGCGGCGTTGCCTCTCGTTGCGGGTTCTCCCGCGGCGGAGGCGGTGGATTGGGACGCGAGGGTTACCGTGGCTTCGGGCGACGGTTATACCGATTTGTCCAACGGAGATACCGTTACCACCACGACGTCTTTGTTCTTCCTTGCTTCCGGTAATCCCAACGACAGTTTCCAGTATTACGTATCCGCCAAAAACGTCGACGACACCATTTCTTCCATTACGTCTTGGACGTCGTTTCCCATGGACGACGAAGTGACTCACGACGGAAAGACTTTCGAAAGAATACAGTACAATTCCGAAAACAAAGTAAACATTTACGTTTACATCCGCAGAGTTTATACCGAAAGCGGCGTGCAGAAATACGAACTATATCCCGTCCGCTGGAAAATTTCCATAAATATGAACCTCGGCGAAAGCGATATAGGCTTCGCTAACGACAACCCCGTCACGGGAGAATACAACAAAAACGGAACCTGGACGGAATATAACGGCGAATGGCTGGGCGACGGGATAAGATTTACCGTTACCACGCTTTATATGGAAACCAACAACACCGCCTATAACCCCGGAGACGAATTGCTTTTCTATTCGGTGGACGGGAAAGAGGCGACCGACGAAACCAAAACGTGGATACCTATGGCGTCCAACTCGGTGACGGTGACTTCCAGTCTGAAGGAAGGGACGGTTATGTTCAAGGTTACCGACATTTCCAGAAGGTATGCGCAATACCACGAATACGGCAAGAAAGTCAGTATAGACACCAAGGAGCCCGTCTTCAATCTCGAAGCGAGAACCACCGACGTGAACGGGACGGAAATTTCTTACAGTAACGGCAGCTGGAGCTGTAACGACGTTACTTTTTCCTTCTCCGACAATTCCGAATGCGTCAGCCCGATAGAGTATCAGGTTTCCACCGACGGCATAACGTATTCCCGACTGGAAGGGAGCGTTTACAGGGTCAACCGTACCACCGCGGGACTTCGTTTCCGCGCGGTAAACGGAGCAGGGGTGGTCTATAACTACAATTCCGGCAACGCTTTCCAGGTCAATATCGACAAGATTTCTCCGGTAATTTATCTGGAAGGTTATACGCCCGATCCCGAGGACGAAACTCAGAACAAGAACCTCAACGCCGTCTTTAATCAGGCGGACTTTACCTATAAAGCCGGTTACGCCAACGGGCAGGTCATCATTCAGGCTTTCAACAGGGACGTGGACGGCAATTACATAGTAAACGACAGCGGAGCGGAATTTTATTACGCCGTAGGCGACGGCGAAGGCGGTTTCGGCGAATACCGCAAAATGACGGTTTCCTCTCTTCAGAACGGGCAGACCTGTTATATTCTCACCGACACCATAACCAAAGAAGTCGTTTCGGCAAGGCAATATAAATTCTACGTCATAAGCGGCGCGGGCAAAAAGAGCCCCGAAGCCGTTTTCTCGGTGACTTTGGTCAATTCCGTGTTCAATATCGAAGTTCAGGACATCACCTATACCACCAATTCTTCGGGTTGGTCGGCGGTGCCTATACCCGTTTACGTTACCGTTCCCAGCGACTCTGAGATTTTACGCGACTATGAAGGTAACATTACCGGATATACCGAGCCCACCGCAAAATACACGTTCTTTTATTCGCCCACGAATATAGCGGGAGTTCTTTATCGTGCCGAAGGAGAGTATTACGCTCCCGTAGAGAATACCGAGGGAATGTCCGTTTACAGATTTTATCTTTCTGCAAGCGCCGAATCCACCTTTACGATTTACGCACAGAATGCGGCCGGTAAACGCAGCGCCAACACTTTCGTTTCGCCCAACGTCATCAAGATCGACACGGTGAAACCCACGGTGGAAACCACCGCTTACATCAAACCCGAAATCAGCGGATACGACAGGCTGGTTTATATCGCCAGCGGGCAATGGGTCAACGGGCGTATCGTCGTTACCCTGAGAGTAAAAGACGGCGTGAGCGGAGTTTACGTAAAGGATATGTCGTTTGCCGTGGACGCGTCGGGGAACCCCATTTATAACGAAAACGGAGAGCTGGTCTGGCAGGAAAGTTCCTCCGTTCGTCAGCCCGACGGGACCGAAGACACCGCCGACGGGAGATATTATATCTACAATATAGAAATAGGACTGCCCGACGGAGCAACGGTAATGATGAGTAAGGAATACCGTTTCAGAGTTTATACAGGGTCCGGCATTTATACCGAAGAGTCCTTCCTCGCCAATATCGATATAAGCGACATCGTGTTGGAAAGCATAACGACCGAAGTGGACGGCGAAAGCACGTCTTCCGAAGTTATAGACAACGTAATCACGATAGGGTCCGTTTGCAAAGACGTCAAGGTTACCCTCTTTTCCAACCTTTCGCAACAAGGGCACTTCGATTATTATTATTTCGATACCGACAAAAACGCTTTCGTCAAAGTGGAAGGGAATGAAATTTACATTTCCGTACCGCAGGGACTGAAAGGGGAGATAGTAAAGGAATTTTATCTCGTCAGCAAAGCGATAAATTACCTCGAAGAAAGCAAAACCACGGATATTTACAGTCCTTACAGACTGGTCGTACCCTATAATACTCTCAATATATCCATAAGGTACGAATTGCTTACCGACACCTCGGGAGAAATTTCTTCCGACAAATGGACGGACGGCAACCTTTCGGTAAGAATTACTTTGCAAAAAGACGACGAAGGCACGGAAGCGGATCTTACCGAAGAGGAAAAAAGGAATTATACTTATTACTATATGCTTATCGGTTATAAGGCGGGGCAGGATCTGACCGAGGAAATCAATAAAGGGGCCTGGATAGTCTGCGACGGCGGCGATTACGACGGCAACGGAACCTTTATTTTCGAAGTCGATTTCACCGGACAGAGTTTCTACGGATACATAGCGCTTTCGGTCACCAACGAAGCAGGTTTCCGTTCTTCCACCGCCGGCGACGTCATTCGTTTGATGAGAATAGACCGCACCACGCCCGATACTTCGGATATGATAATAACTTCCAGCGGAATAAACGAAGAGTCCAATCTCGACGGTAAGCGCACGATTACCTATTACACCAAGGACGCGCTCACGTTGTCGCCCAAACAATTCTCCGACAGATCCGCGATAAGCTATTATTATTACGCAATGAGCGGAGAAGACGACGTTTCCTATCCGCGCGACAACCCCACCTCCGACAACCTCAACGGTTGGACGAAACTTACTTCCGACCTGGTCATTCCCGCCGAAAACGCTACTTTTTATTATATTTTCTATATCGTCAACGAACTCGGGAATTATACCGAAGGCGTAGCGGACGGACAATATACCGTTTTGTATAAATTCGTGGTGGATACCTCGGCGATGGGAGGAAACCTCAGTTATAACCCCAACGACGGAGGGTATTTCGATCAGTCTCTCAATATGTACGCTTATATCTGGAAGGAAAACGCGAAAATAACCCTTTACGCCACTTCTTCCAATACTTTGGTAAGGTATTACTATTCCATAGACGACGGCAAGACCTGGGCGCTTTACGTCCAGGGCGGAACGGAATTTTTCCAACCCGGCGAAGCTAACGCGGTAGAGCTTGTCTTTAACGGCGAAGTTTTCCCCGAGGGCGTCAACAGCGCTTTTACCTTCAAAGCCGTCAACAAGGCGGGGGCGGAATATATTTTCGATCAGAAGATTTATATTGCGATAGACACGGCGAAACCGACTTTCGAAATTACCACTACCGTAAACGGCGTGCCGTATAACGGCGGGGATGACAATTTGAGCAGCGAAAGCGCGGCAAACTGGTCCAATATACCCGTAACCATAAATATCGAAATGACTACGGTAAACGCCAGCGGTTACAAGCTGGAGTATCAGATAACCTACAGTACCGATACCGGACTTTACAGCACTCCCTTCAGGGAAACGCCCGCATTGACGGGATTTACCACCGACAGACTGGACGGTTTCGACCGCAACAGGGACGCTTTGGTTACTATCAGAGCCACCAGCAGAGCGGACAGCGATAAATATACCGAAGAGACCGTACGTATAAAAGTCGATCAGGTGGTGCCTGTATTTTCCTTGACGGGACTCGCCAGCAACGACGATTCCAGTCAGAGCAGAGTAATCTCCAGCGGCGAGTGGACTAACTATAAACAGGTGACGATAACCAAAGCCGCCGACGCAAACCATAAAAACGTCTCGGGAGTAACTTATACTTACGTCTATACAGACCTCGAGTCCACTACGGGCGCTACCGGAAACTGGCCGGAAGGCAACCTCACATACGACAAAATATGTACCCTTACCGTTACGGCGACCACCGACGCGGGACTTACGCATACCGAAGTTTTCCAGGTAAACATAGACACCATTCCGCCCGTTATCAAGTTCAAGAACAGCGAAGAAATACAGGTTGTGGAAAATGAAATCCACTATATCGACCTGCAGGTTTATATAGAGGAAGAAAATATCGAAATATGCGAGTATATCACGGTTAAGGGCGAAACCAGAGGATTTGCCCTCGACCCGACGGGATACATCCTTTCCACCAGCAGCGTGGACAACAGCACCCGTTACGACCCGGCAAACAACAACGAAGAGTACCGCGGTTACGTCAAGATTTACGTAAAGGACTACGCCGGCAACACCGCTACCTTCGAATTGTATATTCATCCTTTTGCGCTGGACGTCAACAACGTCACGCTGAGCGACGCAGACCGCCGCACCGTGGAGAAATACGAAGAGGACCTCAACGCCGCCGAAAGTTATATGGAACCGAGCAGGGTGGTATATTTCAGAAACCTCATTTCCCGTCTGAAAGACCGTATTACTACCTTGGAAAACGAAATCGAAACCTACAGAGCGTATCTTGAAAGATTGTCCCAGAGGACGAGTTTCGAACTTAAGAGCGATTACCCTGAAATGTACGAATATCTGGAAACCTACAACAATTACGCTTTATACGGGCAGGCGTGGATACAGGACGCCATAAAGGGCGACGCAAGCAGTAAGTATTACGGTTATTTCGAGAATCTTTTGGTTGTGTTTGAGTCTTTGCAAAAAGAAATGGATATGGTTTATGCGGTGGAAGACAGCGTGAAGAAACTTCCTGCCATCAATATGGCGGAAGCAGGCGACTATAACGACGTATTGCGTGTTTACGACGCCTATAACGATATGACCACCGATCAGAAATCCTGTTTCACCACCAATCTTTACACCAAACTTTTAGCGTTGAAGAAACGTTGCGAAATTCTCCTTCTTTCCGACGAAGAAACCGGCGTCAATCTGGACGCGCAATTTGCTCCCGGGGCGAAGATCAAGGTGGAGACTTTCAGCAGCGATTCCGAATATTTTACCAATGCTCAAAGCGCGCTTTTCAGCGCAACGACCGAGGACGACGCAAGGGCGGTTATATCCATTTACAGAGTCAGCCTCACGGGCGCGGCTAGTCAGACGGCGACGGGCGACATTATAGTCAATCTGCCCATACCCGAAGACTACCGTCAATATATCAGATTTGCCGTATATAAACTGGGAGCCGACGGCACCGTTACGCCCATAGAGGGAATGAAGATAGAAGGCGACGGCAAGAGCGTTACGTTCACCAGCGACGAACTGTCCACTTTCGTACTTGCCGCAAAAGCAAATATTCAGGCTAACGTAAATACCGAAGAAACGTACGGAACTTTCCTCGGGTTGGATCTCGACGTGGAGATGATACGTACGCTTGCCATAATCGGCGGAAGTCTTCTCGTAGTAATAATAATCGTGGTAATAATTGCAGGAATACGCCACAAGAGGTTCCTGAACACCTACAACAGGGCATACAAGAGCGGCATTTACCGCCGAGGCATACAGAACATTCCCAAGGGGAACACCGTGCCGAGAGAAAATCCGCTCAATCCCGAAGACAGAGTCAGGGAACAGCGCAAACCTTATTAAAAACGTTTTAGGGTGCAGCCGCACGCAGGCATTTCTGCGTGCGGCGGTCACAGAGGAAAGCGCAGCCGTTGAGGGACGGCGTGTTTTATTATTATAAGGATAAAGGAAACGAACGATATATGTGTTTCGGATTTCGGAAGAAGGTATTAAGAAGACAGGAAGAGATACTGAAAAAACTGGAAGAAGCAGAACAAGCCAACAGGGCGGGGAGAGAAGCGATAACCACAGCCATGAGCGTTTCCAACACGGCGCTCATAGGGGGGATTAAGACCACTCTCGACGCCGTGGTGGGAAACGTGGATATTATGCGGAAAACCAACGAGACCCGCATTGCCGAAGTCAACGCAACCTTAGACAAAAATCTTTCGGAAATCAGGTTTAATATGGAGAAAAGCCTGAAAGACGTCCGAGAAGATAACGAAAAACAACTCGGCGCAATGCGAAACGTGGTGGAACAGAAACTTACCGAAACGTTGGGCGAGCGACTCAGTTCCACCTTCAACGCCATCAACGAAAGGTTGGACGCGGTAAACAAAGGTTTGGGAGAAATGCAATCTCTCAACAACGGAGTGACGGACCTACGGAAGGTATTGTCCAACGTCAAAACGAGGGGTATCTGGGGAGAAGTCAGTCTGGAAAATCTTCTGGACGGGATACTGACCAGAGAGCAATACGTGATTCAGAAAAACGTCAGCGGAAAAAGAAACGGCGAAGCGGTGGATTTTGCCGTGGTTTTACCGGGAAAGAGCGAGGGAAAAGTTTATCTTCCCATAGACGTGAAATTCCCGTTGGAGGACTATCAGAGACTGGTGGACAGTTCGGAATCGGGCAACGTAGTCGCTATGCAGGAAGCGGTAAAGGGGTTGGAAAACGCCATAAAAACGCAGGCAAAGTCCATTAAGGAAAAATACCTCAATCCTCCGCTTACCACCGATTTTGCGTTGATGTACCTGCCCATAGAAGGGCTGTACGCCGAAGTTATCCGCAACCCGGGACTTATAGAGGAACTTCAGTCCCGCTACAAAGTCGTTCCCTGCGGACCGACCACGATAAGCGCCATACTTAACAGTCTGCAACTCGGGTTCCGCACCCTTGCAATACAACGTTCGAGTAAGGAAGTTTTCGACCTGTTGGCGGCGTTTCGGAAGGATTTCGAAAAGTTCGTATCCAATCTCGACCAGGCTCAAAGACAGGTGGAAGGCGCGGGAAGAACGCTGGAGGACGCTACCAAACGTACTTCCATCATTATGAAAAAACTTAACAAAGTAGAAACTTTACCTCTGCCCGAAGCAGAGGAATAAATATTCGCGGCAAAGAAAAATCTTTCTTTGCCCGACAGGGAAAACCGAATATGTCCGTGGAGAAGAAAAAAGTTATGAATAAGGGAACAAAATTTGTCGTTGCGTTTATCGCGGCGGTTTTGCTTGCGGCGTTGACGGCGGGTTGCGTAGGAGGCAACGCAGAGACTTTTACCGTAACGCTGGAGCTTAACGGCGGCACCGGTGTCAGGGCGCAGGACTTTATCGACGACGGCGTTTTGGTGCTCCCGACGGAAATTCCTTCCAAGGAAGGCTACGTTTTCGGAGGATGGTTTACCGACAAAGAGTGCACAAAGACGCCCGATTTCGGCAAAGCGATAACTTCAGACATAACGCTTTACGCGCTTTGGACGGAAAAAACTCCGGTGGCTACTTTTGTTTTCGGTTCCTGGACGGAAGAAGTGAAAACTGCCGCAAAGGAAGGTATTTTCACCCCTCCGTCAAAGAAGCGCACGGGCTATGTTTTCGGAGGATGGTTTACCGACAATTCTCTGAAAACCAAAGCGGATTTTACGGTAAAATATACCGAGGACGCGGTTTTTTATGCGAAATGGACGGCGGAAGTTTATACCTTAAGCTATAATCTTTCCGACCTTGCCGAATACGGCGTTAACACCGAATTTACTTATACGGTGGAAGACAAGGTGACTCTTGCAGATCCTGCGAGGATTAAAGACGGGTACGAGTTCCTGGGTTGGGAAGACGAAAACGGGGAGTCCGTCACCGAAATTCCCGCGGGCAGTACGGGCGACAGAACTTTTAAGGCGAGGTTTATCGGTCTGTCCGTGTCGGGAGGAACGGTTAACGGGTTTTCCGTCAATATAGGCGTGCCGTATTCGGATAACCTTATCGATATATACGACAGACTTTCCACGTTGGGAAGCGGAGAAATAACCGTTTACGACGCAAACGGCGCCTCCGTCGTCGATGCGGTGGCGTTAATCGAAGGCGACAACGCTTTCACCGCAGTCGTGTCGGCCTACGGCGAAGAGAGGACTTTTTCGCTTACCGTCACCCGTTACGAAAACGTCGTCTTTACCGTTAAAGTCATATTCCCCGACCAAAGCGAACGACAAGAATCGGTTTCCAAAGGCGATACGGCTTATTTCGAACCGATAGAAATTCCCGGATACGAATTCGAAAACTGGTATTCCGACAAAGATTTTACAATATTATTCGATTTCAACCGTCCCGTTCTCAAGGACGAAACGGTTTACGCAAAATATATTTCGTCGGTTTATAACGTAACGTATTTCGTCGGGAAGGGAACCCACGACAATCCCGCAACCTACACTTCGTCCGAGGGACTGACGTTAAAGGACGCCGCAGCCCCTTACGGATACCGTTTCGCAGGGTGGTACGCCGACGAAAATTATATCGAAAAGATAGACGATATTCCTTCTGGTACCTACGGAAACAAGACCCTTTACGCTCTTTACGAAGTAGCCGAAGTTTCCGACCCGTTGGACGGAGAATATCTTGCCGTCGGACAGAAGATAGCTTTAGCCGATTTGCCTGCATATTTCGACTGGGCGGTCATTCGCAGAGAGGGCAGGCTGGAGTTTACGGTAACCGACCGAGACTTTAACCTTAACGAAGATCTGAAAGGCGTTCTCGACAAACTTACCGTACCCGTGGTGGGGCTTACGGTAAGCTATACGGGAACGGGCAACGACGTCGTTGCGGACTTTACCTATTCGGTACCGACCGCAGAAGAAACCGCCGACCTTCAGACCCAGTACGCCTATTACGGACACGAACCCTATCAAAAGGTAAGAAGCGACGATTTTGACGATTTTTATATCAATTACGTCAAGAATACCTTCATTGTTTCCGACTCCGAACAGCTCTTCTACGCCGTGGAAAAAGGATACCGTCCTCTGCCCGAAACGGGAAGTAGCGCCGAAGCCGTTTACCTTGCCGCAAAGGACGTTTTGCGAGAAATAGCCGACGACTCGATGAGCGATTACGAAAAGGTCCACGCTATCTACGACTGGCTGATACTCAACGTCGTTTACGACACCGAACTGTGGAATATTTACCGAAGAGATCCCGACGGAGTCAGCGGATATAAAGGTTTTTACCTCGAAGGAGTATTCCTCGACAACAGGGCAGTCTGCGACGGTATCAGTAAAGCTATGGTGCTTCTCTGCGGAATAGAAGGTATCCCCTGCGTGCAAATCAAAGGGCAAAGTCTCGACGGCGTCAATCACGCCTGGAACAAGGTTTTACTGGACGGCAAGTGGTACGTTGCGGACGCAACGGGCGGAAACGTCGTCATAACCGGCGCGGAAAAGGAAATTCTTTCCCACGCTATGTTCCTTATCGGCGACGAGGAAATGGCAAAATACAACACGGCCTACGACGGGACGGAACTCGTTGCGGATAAAGATTACGACTATTACGGAAAGGAAACCTTCGCCTTCGACGGGAAAGAATATTATTTCAAAATAACGTCGTATGACGCATTGATTATCGCAATGGAATTTTTGGCTGCGCAGACCGAAACATACGGGACGCAGAGTATGGATTTTGAACTGGCATACGTCCCCGCAAAAGGTTTTGTCGAAGACTTGGGCGCGGCGTTGACCGAGTCGGCTATAGTCGGAAAGGTGACGTATATCGCTCCCGACGAATATAATTCCGTTTTCACGGTCATAGTGACGGTGGAATAAAAATCGAAAAATAACTCTTTGGAGGAAATGATAAATGACCAAATCACTTATTTACGACGAAAGTCGTTGGGAGAAAATCCCGGTAAAAGAAGGCTACGGCGTTACTCGTTGGGAAAAAGCCGACAGAATCAACGAAAGACTGGAAAATCTTCGCAATCAGACAATCTATGACGTTTCGCCTTCGGCATTGCAGGAAATATTGAAGTTTTACGATGAAAAATGCGCTAAATCCAAAGCAATCACCGCCGAAGCGAAAAACTACATACCCGGCGGAGTGCAGCACAACTTAGCGTTCAACTATCCCTTCCCCATGTGCATTACCAAAGCCGAAGGGGCGTATCTGTACGATATCGACGGAAACAAGTACGTGGATTTCCTTCAGGCGGGCGGACCGACTATTCTGGGAAGCAATTATCCCAAAGTAAGGGAACAGGTTTTCGAACTACTGAACGATTGCGGACCGGTGACAGGGCTTTTCCACGAAGCGGAATTGCTTATCGCCAAAGAAATCAACAAACATATGCCCAACGTGGAAAAATTCCGTATGTTGGGCAGCGGAACCGAAAGCGTAATGGCGGCGATCAGAGTAGCCCGTTGCGCCACGAGAAAGAAACGCGTCATAAAGGTGGGCGGAGCTTATCACGGCTGGTCGGATCAGATGGTTTACGGATTGAAGATACCCGGGACGAGGCAGTACCTGGAAAGCCACGGGATCCCCAACACCTGTTTCAAACTGGTGGACGAAGTAAAACCCAACGACCTCGATATGCTGGAAACCGTCCTTAAACGCAACGAAGCCAAAGGCGGCACGGCGGCGATAATCGTCGAACCCGTAGGACCCGAAAGCGGTACCAGACCCGTGGATTATCTCTACAATCAGGCGGTAAGAGCGTTGTGCGACAAGTACGGATGCTTGTTTATTTTCGACGAAGTCGTGACCGGTTTCAGAGTGGGTCTCGGCGGAGCGCAAGGGTTCTTCGACGTGGTGCCCGATCTTACCATTTTCGGAAAAATCGTCGCGGGCGGATATCCTGCGGCAGGCGGCGTAGGCGGCAAGAAGGAATACGTCGATTGTATGGCTGCGGGAGTTGCTACCGGTATGAAGAGAGCGTATGTCGGCGGAACGCTCGCCGCCAATCCTCTTTCGGCTTTTGCCGGTTACTGCGCCATCAAGGAAATCGCCGCTACCGACGCTTGCGCCAAAGCGGGCAGAGCAGGCGACAGACTTGCCGACGGACTGCAGCTTCTGGTGGAAAAATACGCCCTTCCGTACGTTGTTTACAACCAGGGCAGCATAGTTCACCTCGAATGTACGGGCGCGATGAGCTACGATTTCTCCAGCTTAAGCCTTCTCAAGTCCTTGGTGGGTATTCTCAAAAAGAAACCCGAAATTATGCTCAGAAAAGAGGCTATGGAACATATGGGAGCGGCATATATGTCCAAGGGCATCGTTACCCTTGCCGGAAGCCGTCTTTACACCTCTCTTGCCGACACCGACGAAGTCATCGACGAAGCCCTCAACAAGTTCGAGGACGTGTTCAAGATGGTGGAAGGGGTTAAGCCCGTAAGAGTAATTCTGGAAGAAAACAAAGCCAAAGAAGAAGCCAAAAAAGCGGCTAAAAAAGAAGCCAAAAAAGCTAACCGCGCAAAATGGGCGGAAGAAGCCGCGCATAAAGCCGCCGAAGGAGCTAAAAATTACGCCGTACTCAAAGGCAAAATCGAAGCTATGCGGAAATAATTTCCGACGGAGGACAAATGAACGAGTATATTCTGGCGCACGATATAGGTACGAGCAGCGATAAAGCGGTACTGGTAAGAACAGACGGGACCATTGCCGCCACGTTTACCGTTCCGTATCCGACTTATTATCCGCATCCGTCGTGGGTGGAACAGGTCCCCGCGGATTACTGGAACGCCGTCTGCGAGTCCACCAAGGGGATCATTTCCGAAAACAATATCGATCCTGCGGAAATTATCGGAGTAGTCTTTTCCACGCAGTCCATGGGGCTTATCCCCGTGGACAAGGACGGGAAGGAACTCTACAACAACATTACCTGGGTGGACGGAAGAGCGGAGAGCCAGGCTCAGAGAATTATGAAAAGACTGGGCGGAAAGCGGCTTTTTACCTTGCTTTCCGGCACTCCGATTATGGGCAAGGACGTGGTCAGTAAAATAATCTGGGTCAAGGAAAAACTTCCCGAAGTTTACAAAAACACCAAATATTTTCTCGACGTCAACGGATATCTGAAATACAAATGCACGGGAGAAATGGTGGCGGAACTGTCGGGAGCGAGCAGTTACGGACTGGATCTGAAGAAGAAGACCTGGCTTAGCGTATTGTCGCTTACGGGGATAGATATGAAGAAACTTCCCCCGCTCGTGAAAAGCACCGACCTTATAGGGAAAGGAATAACCGCCAAAGCGGCAGAGGAGACGGGCCTTAAGGAAGGTACTCCCGTTTTGGGCGGTTGCGACGACGTGCAGAGCGCCTGCGTGGGAAGCGGCAAGACTGGAAATAATGACGTCCACATCTACCTCGGCACCTCGGCGTGGGTTTGCGCCGTTTCCAGGAACAATACCGCTTTCAAGAACGGAGCGGCGGCAATACAGTCGGCAGACCCCGAAAACAACCTCGTGGTAGGCATTACCGAAGCGGCAGGAAGCAATATCCAATGGATAATGGAACAGTTCTTTTCCAAGGAAAGAGAGCTTTACGGCGACGGAATTTACGCCTATATGGATAAAGCCATAGAAAGCGTTCCCGCAGGGAGCGATCACCTTATCTGCACTCCGTGGATGTTGGGGGAAAGATGTCCCGTCAGCAACACCACCACCAGAGCCACGCTTTTCAACATAAATCCCGAACATACCAGGGTTCATCTTATGAGAGCGGTTTACGAAGGGATCGGATACAATCTTCGCTGGATCTTGGAAAACTTCCGTTCCGATTACAAAATCGAATGTAAGCATTTCCATATAATAGGCGGAGGAGCTTTGGACGAAGCGTGGATGCAGATTATCGCCGATATCACTAAAGTGCGTTTCGACGTAGTGGACGCGCCCCGTTCGGCAGGAGCGTTGGGAGCGGCTATCACCGCTATGATAGGGCTGGGTAAGCTTAAAGGCTTTGCCGACGCGAAAAAGTTTGTTAAGGTTACCAAAAGTTATACTCCGAACCCCCAAAATGCCGAAATTTATGATAAACTCTTCGCTTCATACAAAGATATATACTACTCGTTGAGAGGGGCATATAAGAGGGCGAACGGAGACAGATTCAATTAAAGGAGGGTCTATGGACAACAGGATAGGTCACATTCTGGAATACGCCGCGCGGCTGAAGGAAGAAAAGCTGTGCGGAGAAAACGATTATATAGCCTTAAGGATAGACGACAAGGATATGTACGTCACGAAAGGCGCTCTCGGGTCGCTTACCGAGTCCGACGTAGTCAGGGAAAGTTATAAAAAAGGAGTCACTGCGGCGGCGGTAATTTTCAACACCTACGACGTGAACGCCATAATCTATTCCCACCCCGAAAAATCCTGCGTGGTGGCAAAAAGCGGCAGAACCATTGTTGCGTCATTGGACGATATGGCTCAGATAGTGGGATATAAATGCAAGGTCTGTCAGAACCGTACCGACAAGATAATTCCTGCTTTGAAAGGCGCTAACTCCATTCTGATAAAAGACGACGGCGCGCTTACCACCGGCAGAACGCTGGACGAAGCCTTTACCTGTATGATGGTACTGGAAAAGGCGGCGAGGGTTTTCGTGGCGGGCAGCGTACTGGGCGGTTGCAAGCACATAGGAGCGTTCGACGCACGGCTTATGAGATTGGTTTACAAACTCAAATACAGCAAAAAGAACCAAAAGAACAAATCGCAGGAGGAAATGTAAAATGACGGAACAGGAACTCAGAAAAATTTTATACGACTCCGGCGTAAAACTGTTAGACAACAACCTCGTGCAGGGGACCTGGGGTAACTCTTCGGTAAGGATAGACGACAAATATATGTTCGCTACGCCTTCGGGACTGGATTACAAGTCCCTTAAACCCGAAGATATGGCGAAAGTGGATTTGGAGACGCTGGAGTGGACGGGCAGACTGAAACCGACCAGCGAAAGAGGGATACACGCCGCCGTTTACCGTACCCGTCCCGACATAGGAGCGGTCATTCATACTCATCCGCTTTACGGCAGCATTTTCGCCGCGGCAAGACAAACCTTGCCCGCTGACGACGAAACGGCAGCGATTTTCGGCGGAGACGTGCGTGTCGCGGCATACGGACTGCCCGGCACGAAAAAACTCAGAGAAGGCACTCTTAAAGCTATGGAAGGCAGAAATGCCTGTTTTATGGCAAACCACGGCGTGTTGTGTTGCGGTAAAGATATGGACGAAGCTTTCGAAACCGCTTATATGCTGGAAAAAGCGTGTCGAGAATTCATAGAAAAAAGGGTTTTGGAATTCACGGGCGAAACCGAATATTCCGAAGAACTCCTCGATAACTGGTTCTTGAAACAACCGCACTAAAATAACAAATTCGAAAAAGCGACGTAAACTTACGTCGCTTTTTTTTCTGCACGGTTTTTTGAAAACAATTTAAGCGGTTTTTGTTTTTTTGATTTTGGAAGGGAGTAAATCCTTTATATAAGGCAATGGTTCAGAACCGTTCATTTTTTCGAAAACGGTAAAGATACAAGTCATCATAGCCACATAAGGCAGAGGGCAGAACGTACCCGGATTGACGAGGGCGAGCAATTCAAATCCTATGAAAGATAAAGCAATACAAACGTTGAATTTACTTTTGCGGTTTTTCCAAAGAATTACGCAACGGTAAACGTAGTAATAGCAGTAGGCAAGGATCCCGACAAGCCCCATACTTCCGATAATCTGAAACGGGGTGGAATGGTACCAGTAAATTGCCCCGGTAGGAATTTTATCTGCGGTATTGAACAGAAATCCCACGCCCAACAGAGGATATTCAAAAAATGCTTTTACCGCTCCTGTATAGAGATAAACTCTCGCTTCGTCTTTTTTTACGGCAAGCATGGGAATAATTTCGTCGATATAGGCAAAAAGAGCTATTATTGCGACAAGTCCCGACAGCACCAATGCCGTTATAAGGAACGGTTTGTCTTGTTTTGCGGATTTTTTTACGGCGAACAGGGCGCAGGGAACAACCATAACCGTACCGAAAAGCATTCCGCCTCTGGAAAGGGAAAGGACGAGGGCGAGATATTCCAACAGCCCGAGACAGAAAAACGCCATCGAATAACGGCGGCTTACCGTGCTGTAATAGAAAGCGAAAGGCATCGTCATAAGAAGGTTTGCCGAAAGATTGTTACCCATTTGAATATAAAGCTCTTTATCTTCGATAAAACTTTCCACGTAAACGACAAACAGCATATAAACGAGAAAAGCTCCGAAATAAAGCATGACTTTGGTGAGATATTTTTTGTAATCGAAATCTTTTTTTATACCGATATGATTATAAAAAATAACGTACAATATAACCATTCCGAAGCCCAGCATTACCACATAATAAAGATTTGTCGGGCTGAAATAATCCTTTACCGAAGTTATACCTATACCGCCCAAGGTAACGGCGACGGCAACTGCAAGCAAAGGGAAAAACATTTTTCCGATGCGATAGCGGGGACGATACAGAATAAAATGAACCGCAATCAAAGGAATGATCGGGATTATGGCAGGGATGTAGGAAAACCATAAGTCGGCACTGTCGTAAAGACGTAATACGGAGGAGGCTATAAGAAGGAAAGGCAAAGTAACGGGGGAAAGGTCGTCGCTTAACACGAAAACGATTCCTGCTATATATCCGAGAACCAAAGCGCCTATTACTTCCTGTTTAAGGGTATAAAATATTGCGCAAAGCACGGTAACGGAAAGATAATACCAGTCGCTTGCAAGGAATTTTCTGATTCCGTTCAGAATTCTGAGCGGAGCTTTCAACGTTTGTTCATTCATAATTTACCTCTTTCAGATACAGTCCCTGAGGTGGAAAAGTTTTTCCTCCGAGAGTTCTTTTTCCCGTGGTAAGGACATCTTTCACCGCCGAAACGGGGAGTTTTCCGACGCCTATCCAGACGAGGGTGCCGGCGATTATTCTGACCATATTGTAAAGGAAACCGTTGCCGCAGATTTCCAGAGTTATATCTTCTCCGTTTTCGTAAAGTTCGGCAGAAAAAACGGTGCGGATTGTGGTTTTTATACCGCTGCCCGTAGAGGAAAAGCCCTTGAAGTCGTGGGTCCCGACCAGATCGCCGCAGGCTTGCTTCATCGCCGCAAAATCGATTTTTTCGTAGGGAATACGGGCGTAATGCAAGTCCTTGAGAGGACGGGAGGTGCGGGAAAGATACATTTTGTAAACGTAAGTCTTGGAATGGGCGGAATACTGAGCGTGAAAGTCGTCGGGGACGGTTTCTGCGCTGCGTATTCTTATGTCCCACGGCAGGGTGGTATTGACGGCGTAGGCGAGTTTTTTCAGGGGGAAGTTTCCCTCGTAATCGAAATGAGCTTTCTGCGCCAAGGCGTGCACGCCGCTGTCCGTCCTGCCGCTTCCGACAAGGACTATTTTTTGTTGCAAAACCAGCGAAAGTTTGTTTTCCAGAACTTCCTGGACGCCGAGAGCGTTTTTCTGCCGTTGCCAGCCGGCGTAATTTTTGCCGAAATATTCCACCGTAAGAAGTATTCTCGCCATGATCACAAAAGCCCGAAAAAGCCCGTGCGGAGCATTATAATTATCGCAAGGAACGCCGCGGTCAGCACCCAGGCGACCACGTCTCTTCCGGTAAAGGTAAGTTTTTTCATTTTGGTACGGTTGGGCGTGGCGTTATAACAACGCGCGTCCAACGCCATTGCCAGTTCGTCCGCTCTGCGGAAAGCCGATACGAAAAGGGGGATGAGTATGGGCAGCAACGCCTTTGCCCTTTTTATCAGTCCGCCGGTGTCGAAAGACGCCCCGCGGGCTTTCTGCGCCATCATTATTTTGTCTATTTCTTCCATAAAGGAAGGAATAAACCTTAAAGCTATACTCATAATAATCGCCACGTCGTGGACGGGAAATTTTATCCATTTAAGAGGAGTGAGCAGGCTTTCCAGTCCGTCTGTCAGATTCATGGGGGTGGTCGTCAGCGTGATTAAAGAAGTGGAAAGCACCAGAAACAACAGTCTCATAGCCATTTTGGAAGCGAAAATAAGACCTTGTTCGGTAATCGTAAGTTTCCACCACGACCACAAAACCTTGCCGTCGGAGTAAAAAAGAATATTGATGACGACTGTGATAATTATTATAAATAAAACCGCTTTTACCGTTTTCAGGACGCTTCTTATAGGGATACGGGATACTATAATCGAGATTACGAGAAAAAGGAAGCAGGCGAGATACGAGTAGTATGAGGTGCAGAGAAACACCGCCACGATATAAACAATGCCGGCTAAAAGTTTGGTTCTCGGGTCGAGCTTATGGACGAATGAGTCCGCAGGATAGAATTGACCGAAAGCTACGTCACGCATTGCGACCTCCGGCGTAGGCGAGAAGGGCGGCTACGAGATCTTTTTCGGTAAGCACTTCGGGAAGAATGATATTTTTTTCCTTCAGAAGTCTGACTATTCTGACCGTGTGCGGCAGACTCAGACCGAGCGCTTCCACGTCCAGTCGGTAGAAAAGTTCGGAAGGGGTGGTGTCGTAAAGCAGTTTGCCGTTATTCATGACCAGAACTCTTTGAGAAAATTCCGCTATTTCGTCCATATTGTGACTGACGGTTATGACCGTGGAAATCTCTTCGCCCTTCAGGGATGCGATAAGGGAAAGCATTTCTCTTTTGCCTGCAGGATCGAGCCCTGCGGTGGGTTCGTCGAGGATCAGGATTTTCGGACGGTATGCCAGCACGCCGGCTATGGCGATGCGGCGTTTTTGTCCTCCCGACAGTTCCAGAGGGGAACGGTCCTTTACCGAGTCGTAGTCCATCCCTACCATGTTTACTGCACGGCGGGCGGCTTCCTCGGCTTCGGTTTTGGAAAATCCGAAATTGAGCGGGCCGAACATTACGTCGGAAGCCACGGTATCCGCAAACAACTGATATTCGGGGTATTGGAAAAGCATTCCTATCCCTTTACGCAAAGCTTTCAGATCGGGTTTTTTTGCGGATAAATCTATGTCGAGAACGGTTATTTTACCGTTTTTCAAGCGGATAAGCCCGTTGAGATGTTGCACGAGCGTACTTTTTCCGCTACCCGTGGCGCCTACTATGCCCACGCTCTGACCTTCGTCCACCACGAAAGAAACGTCTTTGAGAGCCTGTTTTTCGAACGGAGTTTTTTCGCTGTAAACGTAGGAAAGATTTTTTACTTCAACGAGCATATTTCCTCCGCCAGTTCCTCATCGGTAAGAGGAACGTTGATTTTTATTCCCGCTTCGACTAACGCCTTCCCCGCGGCAGTGGCGACGGGCAGAAGCAATTTGGCTTTTTCCACCGCTCCGAAATCGGAAAAAACCTCCCTCGGCGTACCGCCTTTTATCAGAGAACCTTCGCTGAAAACGAAAACCTTGTCGGCTTCCAGCGCTTCGTCCATATAGTGGGTAATGAGTATTACCGTCATATTTTTTTCTTTATTGAGCCTTTTTACGGTATCGAGGACTTCTTTCCGTCCTTCGGGATCGAGCATTGCGGTAGACTCGTCGAGGATCAGGACTTCGGGCATCATGGCAAGTATTGCGGCTATGGCAATACGCTGTTTTTGTCCTCCGCTCAACTTAAAAGGGGTACGGGTGCGATATTCGCTCATTTTTACCGTTTCCAGCGCCCAGTCCACTCTGCGGACGATTTCTTCCCTTTCCACGCCGAGATTTTCCGGCCCGAAAGCTATGTCGTCTTCGATAACGGACGCCACCATCTGGTTGTCGGGGTTTTGAAAAACCATTCCCACTTTACTGCGAATTTCGTAAGTTTTGGCTTCGTCGGCGGTGTCCGTCCCTTCCACGAAAACCTTACCTTCGTCGGGCAGAAGAAAACCGTTCAGCAGTTTGGCAAGCGTGCTTTTTCCGCTGCCGTTGTGACCGAGGAACGCAACGAAATCTCCCTTTTCGATGGAAAGGGAAAGATTTTTTACGCCGACGGTTTCGTTCTGCGAGGATTTGTAAGTATAGGAGACGTTCTCCACCGAGATGACTGTTTCGCTCATAGCTGTTAGTTTATCATAGACTAATATAAAAATCAAACGTTTTATCCGCACGTATCCGCACGCGCAAGGAACGAGCCTCTTTATTGCGACGTCAATACTCTTTACAAACAACGTAAAATAGGCGATAATAAATAAAAAACAACGGAGGACGACCGATGGATCCCGTGCTTATAGCGGTGGTGGCAGTACTTTGTCAGTACCCCGTGGCGATAATGAGCTTGATAAAACTTTTCGGAATGAAAAAAGAAAAAAACGTTACCGTTATATGGAACGTTATAATTATAATAATTCCGTTTTTAGGCGCGGCCGCATTCTGGATATATTATTTGATAAATAAGAAAAAATCCTTAAAAAACAAAACCTCTCTCGGAGTCGAAAACGACGCTTTGACCGATAAAAATATCTTGTCTTCCGAAGAGGCTGCCGAAGAAACGGCGAGAAAGGAACAAAGTGCAGACAGCGAATAAACCCTATTTAAGGATATTAAAACTTGAATTGAGGGAAACTAAAGACATTTTTAAGGAAAAATTAAATTTAGCGAACAAGACAGGACAACTCCGTGCGAACGGAGTTTTATTTTTGGTTTGAAAAACATTTTTTGAAAAACGGCAAAAAATCAGTCGTTTATTTTTTTTGAAAAAAATCAAAATTTTTCGTCATAATTTATTTTACGAAAAAAGGCTTATTCCTGACAAAAATTTCCAAACTTTTAAGCCTTGTCATAGGGGAAATTCGTAAAAAAGCGGAAGAAATCGCCGCAAAAAGTTTTTTTAATAGTCGTTTTTGCGGGCGTGCGGGCAAAATGCGTATTGACATACGCGGTTTTGAGTATTACAATATAAATACATATAAAAAATAAAGGGGTAATAATGCCCTTTTAGCAGGCGGAGGTATCGATTATGAATAAAGGCAGGTTGGCTAAGTTACTGTTTTTCGTGACGGCGCTTATTGTGGTGGCGCTCGCTCTTACCGCCTGCGAACTTGCCGAACCCGTCGAGGGCAGCAAGTATTACATAAACGACAACTCCGCCAACGCCCTCAACAAGGATACCACCACCAAGGATCAGGCCATAGACAGGGTCACCGGCGGTATCACCAATCTCAGGGAGTATCTCGATTCCGAAGTGGTTTCCTCCACGGGATACTATATGGGAATGGAATTCAATATCGACACCCTCGATCCCGAAACCTTGGAGGGCGGCAACTTCCGTCTCAAGATACAGGCGCACCTGTTCACTTATCCTTACCTCGACGAGGAAGGCAATCTCATTTACAAATATTACGACAAGTCCGACGGACAGTATTACGACGAGCAGAACCCCGAGGGCACCCGTGAAAAAGTCAGCGCCGAGGATATCCACAACGAAGTCATCAAGAAGAGCGACATTTTGATAGAGTGGTACAACGGCACCACCAACGAAATGCTCATCGGTATGTATTTCGACGGTCTCAACAGCAACAGCGAAGACCCCGGTAACATTCTGTACCTCAACATTCAAGGTTATAAACGCAGTTTCCCCGATTTCGGCGACACCGTGCTTTATCAACAGCTCATTCGTCTTCTGATGAGTTTGTCGGTGGAAGAGCTTCTCGTGGCGGGGGACTTGCAGGGCGACGCCGGAACCAGCAGTCTGGAGTCTCTGTTCGACGTTGCCGTTACCGACAACTACAAGGTGGTTCTGAATTCGCCCGTGACCAGCGTGCTGTTTTACGGGATAGCCGCAGACGCCGTGGCGAGCACCATTACCGATTTCATTCAGGGGATATTCGAACCGTTCGAAAACAAAATCGACCCTTTGACCTTGAAATATCTCGGATTCAAGTTCTCGGTGGTGGGGAGCGCGGTCATCAACAGTATCGCAAGCGATATGCAGTTCTTTACCGAACCCGACCCGTCCGGCACCAAGGAGATAATGACCGGTGCGTATCTCACCTTTACGGGTGCGGCGTTGAGCGGCGGGAGCATTTATAACTACGTTTCCGACGTGACGTTCGAATACGGAACCTATCCTCCCGACGGAATAGACCTCGATAAGGATTTCTACACCCCTTACGAATACGGTAAATACGAATTTGTCGGAAATCTCTATATTCCGATGATAAATTCCAATTTCGACGCCCTTATCCGTACCGATATGCAGCGTTACGACAACTCCACCAACAACGTATTCATGGAATACAGGGATATCGCCAACGGCGAACTGATGATCGGAGCGTATTACAAATACGAAAAGACCTTCATCGATATTTCGGGAATGGAGTATCTCTACGGGTGGATCGATCTTAACGAACTCGGTTTTCCGAAAGTTTACGACGAAAGTCTGAACCTTGCCGAAGCTTTGGGGGAAATGTTCGATTTTATCGACGAGTCCATCGTCAGTATAGTGGACGCGATATTGAGTCCGGACAAAAACGACAAGGAGAATTATCTTCTCGAGTACATAATGGACAAGACCTCGATGACCGAGAAGGATCCGAACGATATATTCAGTAAAAACACCGTAACGCTCACGGTGGATATGGAACTTATCAAACACGTTCTGGAAGAGACGGGGCAAGGTACTTACACGACGAGGCAGATTATAAACATTTTGGACTCGATGCTGCCGTATTCTTTGGACCAGATAGCCATAATGCTCGGCGTAGCCAATGCCGAAGTTATGCTCGACAACACTTATTTTACCTTCACGCTTAACGTAGATACCAACGAAATAACCATAAAAATGCTCACCAACGTGGGGATAGAGGAAGGGGAAGACTCCTTGATGATCTTCCAACTCGACATAACCCCCGTTATCGTAGGTCAGCACGTGGACATCGCCGAAGTCAATTTCGACGGATTCAAGCCCTTGCAGCAGATTATGACTTATTCCGCCACCATGAACGGCAATTTCATTTTCAGCGCCGCCGAAACGGTGGATCTGTCGAAACTTCTCAGCGCGACGATAGGGGAGAACTCGGGACTAAACACGCCGTATATTTTGGCGTCCGACGCCGGGCTCACCTTCGAACTGGTTTATGACCAGTTCGTTACCGACCACGAAGTGGAAGGAGTTTTGCGAAAACAGGGCAGGAGCGCCTTCGAACTGAACGTCTGGCTTACGGGAGCGGAGTCCAGCGTTATAATCCGTCTTGCCAGTGACGACGTGGCATTCAATAACGACGTTTATCAGAACCAGCCCGAACGGGCGGCGGAACTCGGTTACGTCTGGGTAAGCATAGAGTGCGTTACCGACAAGGACGGTATTCAGAAAATTCCGAAAGTAAAAATCCGAGAAGACGTCTTTATGAGTTCCATGCAGGCTTATCTGGACGGAACGAGCATTTCCGACGACGCGGCGGACTTGGGCGAAAGCGAAGTAAACCTCAGCATAACCAGTATTCTTCTTGCGCTGATAGAGGACAGCTACGTCGTTATGGAACCCGAACAGATGGAAATTACTTCCAGTAACGAAACCTTGCAGAACCTCTTCCGCGTAAAGGGACTTATCGGTAACATCAGGGCAAACGCAGGCTTTACTCACAGAGTGGAAGGCTTGCAGTCCATAAAGAACGATTACGGAATGTATCAGGTGGGACAGTTCGAGGATATGACCGGCAACAGTCCTTACGATACCGTACTGCACGACACCATACCCGTTTATTTCTACGAGGACTATCACGGGGAATATTCCTATCTCGAGTACGACCTCAGGGTGGACAGAGAAACGGGGGTTATCCAGGTTTACGAAAAAGGCGGACAGGTGTCCATCATAAGAGAAAGCATCGAATACGCGTCCGACTCTTTCTTCAATCAGGAAGACGAAAACAACCAGGATATATCCAAAGTCCGTTTCCGCTACGACAAGGTGCAATCTTTCGTTTATATGAAAGGAGAGAATTATTTCTACACCACTTACGACGGGGAAGAAGTTCAGATAGACGATCAATACGTCAGAGTGGAAGGCTCGGTATTGTATATTTATTACCTCGGCATAAAAGACAGAGTACACCATTTAGGCGAAAGCGAATACTGTTATTATGACACAAATAAAGCCTTACTCGACGAAAACGGCGATTTTATTTACATTTATCCCGAGAGAGGGACCAAGAAATTCCTGTTCGAGTACGACGAGGAGAGCATAGAAATCACCGAACAGGCCAAGACCCAGTACGCTCCGAGAATAAACGGAAGTTTTATGGGCAACATTCGTCGTTATATCCTCACCATAACTTCTCCCATACTTGCGGAAAGGTCGAAGATTATCGAACTTAACAACCGTACGTTCTACAGCGACGCCGACCGTGACAACGTGTTGGAAATTTACGACGACGACGGTATTCTCATCAGAGAGGAACCGAACCCCATAGTCTTGTACGTATTCGAGCCGTGCGAACCGTTCCCCGAAGACATTGCATTGAATATGCAGGTCAATAACACGGTGGAAATATATAATTTGCCGGCGGTATTCGACATTGCGGCGGAGAATATAACTTTGGACGGATTTATGGACGTTACGGAGGTGACCATCGCGCCCGGCACGATGGGCGAAAAGACCTTCCCGGTCAGAGTTATCGTCACCAACCGAAAAATACTTACCGACGACAAAGTGAGCGTTTATACCGGAACTACCGATTATCTCACGCAGGACGTGCCTGTAGTGGACAGCATAACCATAGACCCGTACGACTATATACTCGCCAAAAACGAGTTCTTTATGGATATCAACAACTACAATCCCGATCAGTACGGAGCGGAATCGGTGGACGGACAAGACCCCGAATATCTCAGAGTATTCAAGGAAAAGGAAGTGGAATTTATCAATAAATTCTTCTCTTCTTACGAATTTACCATTGAATTCGATCCTGACAACTATCTCGTCAACAACGAGGTCAAAGAAGAATACATCGCCACCTCTTACAACAACGTTCAGGACGGAACGACTTATAACTGGAGTTTTGACCGTTACGAGGACGGCAACTATACCGAAGACAAGATAAGTACGGTGGCAAGCGGAGGAGATACCGCAACGGTACTTTACGTCCATACTTATTTCAAAGGACAGCTTATCGCGCTGGAAGTCAACGTGGAACAGCGGATACTTTCGCATATTAAGTTCTCCGAAGACGACGATTTCGATCCCGTCAAAGCCAATCCCGGCAAAAATCCCGGAGACGCGGGCTATGTTTACGGGCATTACGTAGCCAACTATTTCGACGAAGCAAGTTATACCATTCCCGTCAATCCGATTTTCGTGTTCACCGACGGAGCCAATCATTATTACGAAAAAGTGTTCGATATGTCTTACGTCAGCGGATTGAACAATACGGGTAACTACGTCATCAATCCCATGTATACGCTTACCTGGTACAATCCGCAAATAACCTATATCGGCGTAAACGGCTCGTATTATTACGAAGACGACGGTTCGGGCAATGAAGTTCTGGTCAACCGTCCGTTCGATATCGCCAACGTCATAACGGACGAGAACGGTACGATTATAGGAGAAGAAGCGCCCACCAAACTTTTCGACACCGATATAACCAGCACCAGCGTCAACTGGTTCGATCTTCTGGCTATCTATAAACCCGAAAGACAGATGGGTCAATATACCGGTAATTCTATTAAAATACCGCTTATAAGCGGAGACGCGACTTACAGCGGATTTATGACCACGGTGCTTTACATAACCGCCGAATGTCCCAGACTGGATATAGCTCAGGCGACTTCCTCTTCGGGAGAAGTCATACAGGAAGCCGACGACGAGGATACGGATACCAACGGGAACAAAGTGGTCTTCACTCCCGACGCGGTGCAGATAGGCACCAATACTCCCGGGTATTATCTTATAGACCCGTTGGACGCCGATACTCTGGTCATTCCGACAGACGCGGTTATTCATTTTACCGACGGCGAAGATATGACGGCTACTCATAAGTTCAGCAATATCGAATGGAGAGCGACTTTTGCAAAGAACGACGAGGGCGAATATTTCGGAGAAGGTTCGCTTACCAACGATTCCGGCGTGGAGGTATTGCGTTACGAAGACGGGAAATATATTTTCAATCTTCCCACCGACGAACCTCTGACCACGAGGATTATGGCGAGAATAGGAAGCGAAGTTTCGGGATACGAGTATATTACCGTATGTATAAAGGTACTGAGTAAAGATCCGCAGGAAGTGGAATTTTATCTCGGTTCCAGTCCCTCCGGGACCAAGATAAGCGGTATCGAACGTACCGACGTCAATATAGCTTTAGACGGAGAAAGTATTACCGAAAAGGCGTTTTATACCTATTACGTCAATACTTTTGCCGATTTCCGCCTGCCCGATTACATTAAAGCGTATTTCGGCGTCAACAAAGACAGAAGCGAATATTACGACGTGACCTGGACTCTTGCCGACGGCAGCAAAAAATATTTCTTCGCACCCGACTCCGTCCGCAATATGATAGCGGTAATAGGAACGGGAGACATTACCATAACCATTTATCTGTCGGTGGTGGTAGCCAATATTCAAATCGAAGAAATCGTACTTACGGGCGACATAAGCGGTTATTACGTTCAGGTGGGCGACCACGGTAATTATAAACGGATAGGCGAACTGTTGCAGGCGGACTACAATACCGCCGAAATGGGGCTTTACGAAATATACGAGCTTATAAACGAAAAATATATCCTCATAAGTATGGATCAAGCCGCCGACAACGGCGTACCCGCAGGCAAGATCGGTCTTTACCGTAAAGAAGGAACGGATTACGTGCTTTACACCGACATGTATCCGTACGACTTTATCAAAGCGGCTTACTCGAAAATGAATATTTCCTTCGAGGACGGACAGCCCGTGACCTTGGAAGACATTACCGAATACGAGGCTGATTTCTATAACGAGGATTCCGGGGTGGAACGTTCCCGCAAACTGGGAGAAGTTCTCACTTATAGCTATTCTTACGACAACGCCTCCGCCAAAAACGTAATAAACGTCGATATGATTTACAGAGACGGTTCGGTAAGTTATCTTATAAAGCAGGAAAACGGGTTTGTAAAACTCTACAAGGACGGCAACTACGTCAAGTCGGTAACCGTGGAAGAAATAATCATTGCTTATACGTATCTTATTCTGAGCGAAGATATAGACGACCGTACGGTTTCGAAAATCGTCACTTCGAGCGGCGAAACCGACATATCTGCGAATAATCTTACCTTAAAGAACCTCTACGTTTACGAAAGAGGGGCTATTAAATGGATTTACGAAGGGCAGGAATTCGGTTTCACGAGACTGGAATTTGCCGACGGCAGTTCGATGAGTTACTACGAACTCAATTACCGTCTTACCTATTTTAACGCTCACCGCAGGAGTTACGCAGTGACGAGCGTTACCGACAAAGTCGTGGAAATCGAAGATTTTGAAGGTATCTTCTACGTCAACGACGTGGTAAGAGGCAAAGATTTTTCCGAAAAGGATAAATACAAGATAGGTTTAGGAACGGGAGAAGGTTCTTACGACATAACCTTAAGACTGATATTCGACGGCGGGTATAGAATGAACTCCGACGACGAAGCCGCCATCGACGTCGAAGTAAAGCCTTATTCTCAGGCAGGATACGCTCAATACGGCGCAAACGGTTATATTCTCGGAGAGGAACTTTCCGCCGAAATCGGCGCGGAAAAACAGGACGGATTGGGAAAAACCGACGCATTTTATTACGGTCCGGCTTACGGGGCTTCCTATCCGACGCTCAACCGCTGGTACGTGGAAAGCAGCAGCTTTGCCGAAGTGGCTGTGGGAAGCTTTATCGAAGTTATTCCGCAGAGCGTGGTTTATTCCACTAAGAGCGGGACGATAACGGTAAGCTGTCTGACTTCCGAAGGCTTCCGCGTCAGAAGAACGCTCAATTTCCGAGGAGTACCCGAGAGCATAGACGAGTATAACAGCACCAACACGTCCGGACTTCTGATAAGGAGCGGAACCATCAATATTCAGGACATTTACGACTATATGCCGCTTACAACCTATTTCGGCGGCACCGGGTATCTGCCGACGTCCCTTACTTTAGAGTTGGGCGGAAGCACGGTCAACGTGAGCAACGTCCGTTGGACCATCAATCCTTCCTGGTACGGCAACACCGTCATAGAAGGCGATCAGGTCGTAGGCACGGGACAGCTGGACAGAATGACCTATACCGGAACCTATAACAACGCCACAGGTCTGACCGACAAATATACCATGGCGACTGCGGAAATTCTCGGCTGGGAAGAAACCGTGGGCGGACAGAAAGTTTATCACGACAGAATAACCATAAAGCTTTATATTTCCATAGAATCCGCCGAAATCGTCGATCTTCCGTGGCAGGAAGGGTTTATCGGACTGGATACCACTTCGGTTAAATTCGACGACAATACCAGGAAGCATTACGTGGAAGTGGACGCTTTCAACGATATGAACAATTCCTACAACAGCGACGGTTACTTCACTTTGCCGGAAAACATCGCCACGTATTATCTCAGCAAAAGAAGCCACGTCTTCTACGGAGTGGAGTATAAGTTCAACGATATTCCCGTTTCGGGTATTCCGTTCAACGTGAAAGGGATAGACACCGAAACCCTTGCCGCGACGCTGGGAGTGCCGGTATCCGCACTCGATAAGTCCTATATAGATCTTACGGTGGATCTCGGACTGAGTCAGACGCTGGATATACGTTTCCGTTTCTACGATAAGACGGTAGATTCCGTGACGGCTGTGATAAGTCCCGACGACGAAGTCATAAGGGCGGAAATAGCCGAGGCGATGTCCGCCGTCAGCGAAGGGCTGGAAGGCGAACTCCTGGACAAGTTCAATCAGACGAGAATTAAAGTCAATATAGAGAATATGTACGCGCAGGCGAAAAGTGCCGCCGAAAGCGTAACCGAAGTTTCCGCTGCGGACATTTACGGCAATATGACCGAAGCGCAGATTAAGGATGAACTTCTCGAAGCCTGGCTTGCTCTCCTGCCTTACGACTTGACTTCGGAGGTGGAAGACGGGAAGAAGAACGATGTTTACGACGACGAACAGTGTTGGAATTTTGCCATAGCGGTGCTGAACGCCGAAGCCGAAATCCTTGCTGCCCAGTACGCTCCGGCTTTGTTCAGAATATTGAATAATTCCTCCATGTCCTCGGCGCAACAGCAGAACAATATCGCTTTGCAACTTTCCAACTTCTATACTCAGCTCCATAATAATTCCTACGACAGGATAATTTCCGATTACGTGAAACTGGAACTCGGCTGGGCGTTTAATGACTATATTTCCAAGGAAAACGCAGAGTTTATCGGCTACTCGTCTTATTACAAAAACGTTTTCGAAGCGTCTTACGACTACGATTACGTTATCAGAGAAATTTATCGTATCAGAGAATATTTCATCGACAACGGTATTTATTCCGATACCGACGAAGAGGTTTACGAACTCTACGAACAAATTCTGACCGACGCCCTTGACGAGGCTGAACGGGTAGCCAAATCCCGCGTTTCGGCGTCCGAAACCGTCTATAATAAAGTTCGCAACATAGTCAATATAAAACTGGGGCTTACCGAACAAGGCGGTAGCGTATATGAGTCGTTGAATGAAGATATCGCTTACTTTGCGCGTAACTACGCTTATACCGATAAAGCCGAGATGCGTCGGTTGTTGCAAAAATTGATAACCGAGGCGTTTGATTTCTCGTATACCGAAACGACGGCTTTGCCGAACGAAATTGCCGAACTGTATCCCGTTATCGTGTCCGACAATATCGACGCCATTCAGAATTTCTCTGTAACCGTCACGGCTATCCGTCGCAATCTGACCACGTCCGTGGACATCTCCACTATGCTCGATACCATTTTGACCCGAGGCGTCACCAACTTCGTGGAAGGGGTATTGATGGAAAGCAGGATAATGCGTGAAATCAAAAAAGTTCAGGCGCTGAATACCGAAAACGGTTATTATTACATCGACCCGTACTACGACTACAGGGTGGTTCCGACCAAACTCGTGGCGGAATTCGACGAAGCGAGCGGAGGGTTTGCATATACCTTCGACGTGGCGTGGACCAACGACAACGTTTCCGGGAAAGTCAATTATTCCGGGAACGAACGCGACGACGTTTACGGATACGTTTACGCCTTCTTCAACGCATATAATATGTATGTCGATAACGATTTGCTGGGAAGTTATCTCGATACGGTTTCCGAGACTATCGAAGGAAAGACCTGGGCGGAGATAAAATCCGAAAACGCTTCCGAATATAACAGAATGACCATTCTCGAAGGAATGGTGAGCAGTTTCTTTGAGGATATAACCGACGAAAACAAGATAACGTTATATAAATATTATCGCGCAGGAAAGAGCCTTGTTTCGGAAAGCGGAGATACTCTCGCCGCGGCGGGTATAGACGCGGAGAGGGTGGAAAGGGATTATTATCTCCATAAATTCACCGAACTTACCGCAAATCTTTATAATACCGTTACCGAAGAACTTCAGACCGTGTCGCTCATAGTGAGAGTGAACGACCGCACCTTACCGCAGGGAGAACTTATCGTAATCGACGACGAAGGAAAAACCGTTACGAGAGAAAACGTGGACAATCCCTTCGAATATTCCGTTGCCGACCTACCGAACAAGATAGACGTCAACGGCGAAATTTTAGAGGTCGTCTGGAGAGACGTCAGTATCAATCCTCTCGGCAACCTCAACGCTTCCACA